>NZ_CP079822.1:1304616-1630770 GCF_019334805.1 Rothia mucilaginosa | reverse complement strand
GTTATCTAGCGAGCCGACAATGTAGCCGCTCTGGAAAATGTTGTTGTACTTCTCGCCGAGGGGCTGCATGCCCTGCGGGCTGAAAATCAGCACGTCACGAATCTCGCCGGTCAGCTCATCGCGCATGCGCAGCAGCGAGGGGCATTCGTACATGTAGGTGCCCTTGAGGCTCTTATCCTTAATGCCCAGCTCACCGCGGAAGGTCCACTCGCGGCGGTCAGCGGAGGTGTACACGACCACGGCACCGGTCTTATCTTCACGCTGAGCACCAATGACCATCCACCACTCACCGTTACGCTCAAAGACGTGCGGATCGCGGTAGTGCGCGGTGTAGCCCTTCTCGGGCCCGGAAATCAGCGGCGGCAGCTGACGGGTCGGCTTCGCGTCCTCACCCGCAGTTGCGAGGATCTGGTAGGTTTCGCGGTTGCCCTTCTCATCCTTCACGTTACCGGTGTAGAAGAACTCAAAACCGCCGGGCACCTTAATGCCGGAGCCGGAGTAGCAGCCGTGCGAATCGTAGCGACTATCGGGAACCAGAGCGGTACCCTCATCGGTCCAATGGGTCAGGTCCTCACTCACGGCGTGACGCCAGTAGACCATACGCTCCGGATGCAGGGGCGAGTACTGGTAGAAGGCGTGGTAGCGCTTGCCGTCAAAGACCAGACCGTTCGGGTCGTTCAGGCGACCTACCGGAGGCGCCAGGTGCAGTGCCGGGTAGTCGCGGTCTTCACGAACACCGGCACCGAAAGCATCCAGAACCTGCTGTGCTTCAGCCGCCAGATCGCGGTCGGGTCGCTGAGTTACGCTCTTCTTCTTTTTCTTCTGCTCGCTCATGTCTATCCGTTTTCGTGCAAGGGAAATGTCTGGGTTGTCTCATCCCATCATACGGCACCGCTCCACCGTTGCCGGGCTCTAGGAGAGAGGCACCACAGTGCTCTCAGCTTCTCTCGTCCAAGGTACAGGGCGGTCACAGCGGCAGATACCGCCACCTGCCGAGGAGATAGCACATACCCCGTTTGCTACAGGAGAAAAAGGGCTGATACGGCAAAACAACCCACCGCCTCGCCTAAGCATGGTGGGGCGAAGCGGCGGGTGCCGTTAAAAGCCGCGGGGCGGCGCATCCAATAGATGCACCGCCCGCGTAAGAATCGAGAAGAAGTCGATTACTTGAGGGTGATGGTTGCGCCAGCAGCCTCGAGCTGCTCCTTAGCCTTCTCAGCGTCTTCCTTGGAAACGCCCTCGAGCAGAGCCTTGGGAGCGCTGTCAACCAGGTCCTTTGCTTCCTTCAGGCCGAGGGAGGTCAGGGCACGAACTTCCTTGATCACTGCAATCTTCTTGTCGCCAGCGGACTCCAGGACAACGTCGAACTCGGACTTCTCTTCAGCAGCGTCGCCGCCTGCTGCGCCGCCTGCTACAACAGCAACGGGAGCTGCTGCGGTGACGTCGAACTCTTCCTCGAATGCCTTAACGAACTCGGAAACCTCAACCAGGGACAGTTCCTTGAATGCTGCAATGAGTTCTTCGATGGACAGCTTAGCCATTGTTTGGCTCCTTCACTATCTGGTGCGGGCTGACGCCCGCGGTGTAAATCTTCAGTACCTACCCGAAAGGGTCGGTCAAATTTAGGGTGCGTTCACGCTGTTCGCGTTCACGCTGCTGAGTATCTCAGCGCTGGTGCAGTAGCACGAAAGGGGCTTATGCCTCTTCCGAAGCCTCCTCGGCAGCAGCGGGAGCTGCGCCTTCCTGCTCCTCCAGCTTGACGCGCAGTGCGTCCACAACCTGTGCGATGCGTGCGATGGTAGCCTTTGCACCACCTGCAACCTTGGACAGCAGAACCTCGCGGGATTCCAGGTCAGCGTAGCGCTTGACGTCGTCCTCGGAAAGAGCGGCACCTTCGTAGTAACCGTTCTTCACAATCAGCTGGGGGTTAGCCTTGGCAAAGTCACGCAGGCCCTTAGCAGCATCAATCAGGTCGCCCTTGATGAATGCCAGTGCGGAGGGACCCTGGAGGTGGCCTTCGAATGCGTCGATGCCAGCTTCCTTAGCTGCAATAGCAGCCAGCGTGTTCTTCACCACGGCGTATTCGGTCTCTGCACCGAGTGCGCGACGCAGCTCCTTGAGCTGTGCAACAGAGAGACCGCGGTATTCGGTCAGGATGACTGCGTTCGAAGCTTCGAAGAGTTCCTTCAGCTCGGATACTGCAGCGATCTTTTCCTGAGTCGCCATGGTAGTTCCTTCTTCCGATTCTTGTAAGGTCGCCGGTAGAGCCTCGAAGCATTTATTGCAAGCAATAAAAAATGCCCCGACGCGTAGGCGTACGAGGCACGATAGACGGCACCCTGAATGAGGGCAACGGCTATTCACTTCGAGTTACCTACGCGGGCGGCGATTTCTAGTGAAATCTGCTCTTATCAGAACTCTGTTCTTCGTCTCCACCGAGGTGGCGATAGAGGACATAGTTCTAGACCGGCGGTCTTTGGTTCATTCATCATCTCAGGTTAAAGCCCTAGCCGCAAGTTAAAACAAGAAATTCATGGGATTAAGCGGGGTTAATCACTTAAAGCCCCTCTTTAAGCCGATTAACCCGCGCTTTTGCCCCAGCTAAAAGCCAGCAAAGACGTGTTTTAGAGGTAAAAGCGCTTTCCGCCTGAGAACAAGAAGCAACGCTCCGCCGCCACCCCCAGGTACACCCGCTCCCCAATACTTAGGGAGGAGCCGCCCTGCGCATCCGAGATAAAGAACTCAAGCTCCTGACCGGCACGCACTCGGGCACTCAACTCAGAATCCACCGAAGCCCGTCGAGATTCCAGAGGTAGGGACACCGCCTCTAACAGACGCGCACTGTACAGCATGCCGCCCACCAGATGGCGGCTGCCAAGCACCTGCACCGGCAGAGCATGAGCAGCGTCTGCTGCCACAGGGCACAGCGCGGTCGCACGAATCGCCAGCTCACACCCGGCAGGAAGCGACTCAGAATCCTCAAGATTCAAAAGGTTCAGCGCGGGCGCCGCCAAAAGCTTAGCCACCTGCAGAGTATGCGGATGCGCCAGCAGCCGCTCCGGAGTATCCACCTGCACCAGGTAGCCAGCATCCATCACCGCCACCCGCTGACCCAGCATGAGCGCCTCATTCTGATCATGGGTCACGTACAGACCCGTAAAACCGTAACGCTCATGCAGGCGCACAATATCGGCGCGGATACTCGCGCTCATCTCTTCATCCACACTCGCCAGCGGCTCATCAAAAAGAACCACCGGGGCACGACGAATTAAAGCACGCGCAATACCCACACGCTGCGCCTGACCGCCCGACAGCTGCGAAGGCTTACGAGACTCCAACCCCTCAAGCTTCAACGCCTCCAGCAGCTCACGGTAGTAGCCCATATCAACCCGACCGGCAAACGCGCCCAGCCGGGTCGGGAAGAGAATATTGTCCTTCACGCTCAGGTGCGGGTACAGAATAGGGCGCTGAAAAACCACACCCACCGAGCCGCGCTCCAGAGGCTGACCGGCATAGGTCACCCGACCCGCACTCGGCTCCTCCAGGCCGGCAATAATGCGCAGCAGAGTGGACTTGCCCGTACCCGAAGAACCAACCAGAGAAATCAGCTCGCCAGGGTGTACATCCAGGTCAATCTCATTCAGAACCGTCGTATCGGCGCCAAAGGTCTTAGCGACGCCTCGAATACGCAGGCCATCAAAGGGCTCCGCCACGGCAGAAGAGTGGGATGCAGAAGTCATTCCCCCATTATCGCTGAAACTCACACCCGGCACGGGTGCAGAAGATAAGCGCCGTCATAAAACGGTGCGCGAACCTCACGCCAGAGTCTCATGTGAGCACCCTAGCTCGGGCGAACCAGCAAACGCCCCTTCAACGCCAGATGCAGCGTGCCCGCCCACAGGAAGATGAGGAAAGCCGTACCCGCCACCGTCAAAACAGGACCCACCAGCCCCAGCGAACCAGCAGCCGTCAAACGGATACCGCTCGCAACCATGGAAGCCATACCGAAGGAGAAGCCCCACATGCTCATCGAGAAACCACCCTCAAGCACCCACGGGAGCAAACGCATCAGGAAAATCAGCTGCAGAATGCCGTAACCCGTCATCACCAGGAAGAACCAGTCAACCGTGCCACCATTAGCCGCCAAGTACGCGTTACCACCCACAAAAGGCGGTGCCATCTGGATACCAATAATGCCGCGCTCCCCCTGAGGCAGCGGAGTCAGGGTGCGCAGGCGGCTCAGAATCGCGGCCTCGATACTGAACCACGAAATCAGGCCCGCCCCGAAAAAGAGCATCGCCATATCGCGCCATCCCACAAAACCCATCGCCGTAGCGGTCGCAAAGTTCGTCGCCACAGTGGGCAGATACAGCACCGGCGAGGCCGCCTCGGGCGCATACCCGCCACGCCACGTGCCGGCGATGCGATGAGACGCAAAATACAGCTGACCCACAGCCCCCAGCACAACCAGGGTCAGAGCCGGAACCTCAGCATACGGGTAGAGGGCCGCACCCACCTGCGCGGTCGTCGCCGGAATCAGCGAAAAGAAACAGGTACGCGCCGGATGCTCCCAAAAACCACGCACCCACGCCCGGTACTTCACCACTGAGTGAACCAGAAAACCCACAAGGAGCAACCACACCACGGCGTTAAAAGCCAGGATGCTCTCGCCCACCCAATCGGGCGCCATTCCCTTCGACGCACCGGTACGCCAAGCGGCACCCAATGCGCCGGTACCCAGCGCCACCGCAAAATAATTAACCGGCACGCTGAGGCCGCGACGGGCTATCTGCGCATTCTGGGTAGAAGAAGACATAAACTCTCTCTCGTCATGGATGGGGTGATAAGGAAGCGTACGGGCTTCTTCCGTCAACGGTTCAGATACCGGAAGAAGCAATCACAGCCAGGGGTTCATTCTACGTTTTAACTCTATAAAAGCTGGAAGTCTATGACGTACATTAACCGATGCTCGCCACGCAACGTCGTGTTTCTTTATATAAATCCGCGCATAAAAAATCGCCCCCGACGCCTAAACGTCGGGGGCGATTACTAGCTCATGCTAGAAGCTACAGGTGCATACCTTAGGCAGCAACGGCAGCCGGATCAACGGGGATGCCGGGGCCGAAGGTGGTAGCAACGGTTGCCTTGGAGATGTAACGACCCTTAGCCGAAGAGGGCTTCAGGCGGTTAACCTCTTCCAGAGCTGCCTGGAAGTTCTCATCCAGCTGCTCAGCGGTGAAGGAAGCCTTACCGATGATGAAGTGCAGGTTGGAGTTACGGTCAACGCGGAAGTCGATCTTACCGCCCTTGATGTCTGCAACAGCCTTTGCAACATCCATGGTCACGGTACCGGTCTTGGGGTTCGGCATCAGGTTACGGGGACCCAGGATCTTACCCAGGCGGCCGACCTTGCCCATCATGTCGGGGGTTGCAACCGCTGCGTCGAAGTCGGTCCAGCCGCCAGCGACCTTTGCGATCAGCTCGTCGGAACCAACGTAGTCAGCGCCAGCTGCCTCAGCCTCAGCAGCCTTGGGGCCTGCTGCGAAAACAACCACGCGAGCGGTCTTACCGGTGCCGTGGGGCAGGTTCACGGTACCGCGAACCATCTGGTCTGCCTTACGGGGGTCAACGGACAGACGCAGTGCAACCTCAACGGTTGCGTCGGTCTTGGTGGAAGAGGTTTCCTTCGCCAGGGCAACTGCCTCGGCGGGGGTGTAGAGCTTACCCTCTTCAATCTTGGCTACAGCTGCCTTGTACGCCTTGCTGCGCTTTGCCATCTGCTTTTCTCCTTATGCAGTTGTGGTCTCGTGAGCCGCGCTCGGCTCTGCCACATCCCGTCCATACGACGGGCATTTACAAGTTCTGTGTAGAAAAATCTACGGTGCCGATTACTCGGCTATTCGGCGAACCGAAATTACTCGACGGTGATACCCATGGAACGAGCGGTACCTGCGATGATCTTGGAAGCAGCATCCAGGTCGTTTGCGTTCAGGTCGGGCATCTTGGTCTCAGCGATCTCGCGCACCTGAGCCTCGGTCAGCGAACCAACCTTGGTGGTGTGAGGAACAGCGGAGCCCTTAGCAACGCCAGCAGCCTTCTTGATCAGCTGGGAAGCCGGAGGAGTCTTGGTGATGAAGGTGAAGGAGCGATCCTCGTAGACGGTAATCTCAACGGGGATGATGTTACCGCGCTGCGACTCAGTTGCAGCGTTGTATGCCTTGCAGAACTCCATGATGTTCACACCGTGCGAGCCCAGTGCGGGGCCGACGGGGGGAGCCGGGTTAGCGGCGCCTGCCTGGATCTGCAGCTTGATGAGGCCAGTGACCTTCTTCTTGGGAGCCAATGTAGGGTCCTTTTCTTAGCTGGGAACCGACGCACAGGAGCGTACGCCGGCAAGACGGTGACCGTGGCGCGGTCACCCGTGCATCCACATGAAAGCGTGACATGCGCATACACAAACCAACATTCTAGCGTTAAACAGCAACTTAATCCAGTGCCAGCTAGCAGAAAGATTAAACCCCGCCCGCACAGCCGCCGCTTATAAAGCCGACACAAAATATGAGCCCCGCACCAACAGTGCGAGGCTCATATTCACACGCTAGAAGCGTTAAATCTTTTCAATCTCGGTGAAGCTCAAGGTCACCGGGGTGTCGCGGCCGAAGACGGAAATCATCACAACAATCTGCTGGGACTCGCCCTTGATCTCCGAAACGGTAGCGTCCATGCCCTCGAAAGCACCGGACTTCACGCGGACGTTCTCGCCCACAGTGTAGTCGGACTCGATAACGGGCTTGGAAACGGGCAGGCCCTGGCTCTGCTGCTGCTCTTCAAAGACCGGCAGGAGCATGTCAAAGACCTCGTCCATGCGCAGCGGGACCGGGTTGTACGCATCCTGACCCACGAAGCCAGTCACACCGGGGGTGTGGCGGACAACGCCCCACGAGTGGTCGGTCAGTTCCATACGAACCAGAACGTAACCGGGAACGCGCACGCGGCGGATGGTCTTCTTCACGGTGTTCTTGAACTCAACCACGGTCTCCATGGGAACCTGAACCTCGAAGATCTCATCTTCAGCTTCCAGGTTCTGGATACGGGTCTCGATACCGGTCTTCACCTTGTTCTCGTAACCGGAGTAGGTGTGCACCACGTACCAGTCGCCCGCCTGACGGCGCAGCTTGGACTTGAATTCTTCCAGAGCGTCGACTTCCTCAGCCGCCTCAGCAGCTGCTTCAGCCACCTCGACAGCCTCGGTAGCTTCCTCAGCCTGCTGCTCAATAGCCGCAGACTCCTCAGTAGCCTCAGCAGCGGCTACCTCGACCTCTTCAATCTCGGATACCAGTTCCTGCTCGGACACGTCGCTCCTACTTTCTATCGTTAATCATCTAGAGGGGACTCCCACTCACCAATACGCTGAGGGAAATCACTGATGGGGCACCCCAGATCAGGATGCAGCCAGTACTAGTTACGCTTGATCGTTCCGTTACCGAAAATCCAGAATGCTCCCTGGCCGAAAAGATAATCCAGACCAGAAATAAGCAGGAGCATCACCACGACAAAGAACAGAACTCCGAAGAAGTAACCAACCAGTTCGCGCCCGGTGGGAGTAGTAACCTTCTTCAACTCCGCAATAACTTCACGGAGGAATGCAAAAATACGGCCGAAGAAACCGAGCTTCTTATCGCTCTTCGACGATGCGCCGGGCTGAACAGCCTTCTCGGCGGTAGCAGACGATGCCATTTCTTCTGCCCCTTTCTGAGTCTAAAAAAGTACGCCCGGGGAACGGGCGTACGAAGATGTTATTGAGGCAATAAAAGCAGGGCGGACAGGACTCGAACCTGCAACCTGCGGTTTTGGAGACCGCTGCTCTACCAATTGAGCCACCACCCTTTGAAGTTTTCACTTCAGGTGTGAGAGTTGCTTCTCACGTGCTTACTCCTCCACTGCCTCCTAAGCCGTGGCTTTAGAGGGGCAAACAATTACACCCTTGCGGGTGCAGAACTAACTGTAAACCATCTTTCGGGGCCGATGCAACTTCAGAATGTAATATTTTTTCGAAAAACCTCTTGAGATACCTTGACGAAGGGTTCCGCATCACCACTAGTGACCCGTATTCTATTACTAAGGAACGCCGCTCACACCCGCGCCCATCACGCGCGAATTGGTCCCCCACGCGTATTCCCATCACCTATTCCCTTGTCGACTTCACGCCGGCAGCGCACAAGAAGAAAGAGAAGAGAGCCCCATGGCGCGTATTTCAAGCCGCATCGGTGCCATCGCACCCTCCGCAACCCTTGCCGTCGACGCAAAGGCAAAAGCACTCAAGGCTCAGGGACGCCCCGTCATCGGTTTCGGCGCAGGCGAACCGGACTTCCCCACCCCCGCGCACATTGTTGACGCAGCACGCGAAGCGCTCAACGACCCCAAGAACTTCCGCTACTCCCCCGCATCCGGCCTTCCCGAGCTGAAGAAAGCCATTGCCGAAAAGACCCTGCGCGACTCCGGTGTAGAGGTTGACCCCTCCCAGGTTATCGTCACCAACGGCGGCAAGCAGGCCGTCTACCAGGCCTTTGCAACCGTCATCGACGAAGGCGACGACGTCCTACTGCCCGCGCCCTACTGGACCACCTACCCCGAATGCATCCGCCTGGCAGGCGGCAACCCCATCGAGGTGTTCGCCGGTAGCGACCAGCACTACAAGGTCACCGTCGAGCAGCTCGAAGCCGCATACACCCCCGCCACCAAGGCACTCATCTTCGTCTCCCCCTCCAACCCGACCGGTGCCGTCTACACCGAAGAGGAAACCCGAGCCATCGGCGAATGGGCACTGTCCAAGGGTATTTTCGTGCTGACCGACGAGATTTACGAACACCTCACCTATGACGGTGTTAAGGCAGTCTCCATCCTGAAGGCAGTACCCGAGCTCGCTGACCTATGCGTCATTCTCAACGGCGTGGCAAAGACCTACGCCATGACCGGTTGGCGTGTGGGCTGGATGATTGGCCCGCGCGACGTTATCGCCGCAGCCTCCAACCTGCAGTCCCACATGACCTCCAACGTCAACAACATCGCCCAGCGTGCCGCCCTTGAAGCACTGACCGGCCCGCAGGATGACGTGGAAATCATGCACACCGCCTTCGATCGCCGCCGCCGCACCATTGTGGAGGGCCTGAACGCTATTGAAGGCGTTCACTGCCCCGTACCCACCGGCGCGTTCTACGCCTACCCGGACGTACGCGAGCTGCTCGGCAAGGAAATCGCAGGCGTACGCCCGCAGACCACCGCAGAACTGGCTGAGCTCATCCTCGAAAAGGCTGAGGTCGCCGTGGTTCCCGGTGAGGCATTCGGCCCCAGCGGCTACCTGCGCCTCTCCTACGCCCTGAGCGACGAGGACCTGGCAGAGGGCCTGGCACGTCTGCAGAAGTTCCTCGGTCAGGCACGCGACTAGTTCCTTACCCCTGACCCCGCTCACTGAACCGTGCAACTCACCTCGATGGAGGCTGCGGTTCGGTAGGGACGGCGGTTCAGACGTGGGATGAACCGGCACAAAACGATCAATCACAGGGCTATTGACCGTTTTTTGCCCTAGAAACCGAGAATCCCACAAATATTTAAAAATATTTTTAAAACGAATGAGGCTTCCCGCATCTTTACAGATGCGAGGAAGCCTCATTCGTCTCTTCGGTGCCATAGGTGGGAAAGGGCGGCTATTTGTGTTTCAAACCCAAACATACAGGTACCAAAAACCTGAACTTTTCAGCACCAAAACGGGCGTTCCCACGGCTTTCCACCACTACCCACACAACCCAAACATCGCTAAAATAGAGACCAAGAGAATGACCTCCCGACCGGTGCACATCCGCGCGCCGAATTTGTGGAGGTCATAGTTATATACACGCGCGCACAACACCTAAAACGCGCAGACATTAGGAGCCAACCATGAAGATCGGTCTGCTTACTTCCGGCGGCGACTGCCCCGGCCTGAACGCTGTTATCCGCGGCGCTGTCCTCAACGGCGTCAAGAAGTACGGCTACGAGTTCGTCGGCTTCCGCGATGGCTGGCGCGGCGTCGTTGAAGGCGACTACATGGACCTGCCCCGCCAGAAGGTCCGCGGCCTGGCATCCCAGGGCGGTACCATCATCGGTACCTCCCGTACCAACCCCTTCGACGGCCCCAACGGTGGCCCCGAAAACATCGAAATCATGATGGAACGCCACGGCATCGACGCAATCGTCGCTATCGGCGGTGAAGGCACCCTCGCAGGCGCAAAGCGTCTGGCAGACGCAGGCCTGCCCGTCATCGGTGTCCCCAAGACCATTGACAACGACCTGCGCGCAACCGACTACACCTTCGGCTTCGACACCGCAGTGTCCATCGCAACCGAGGCAATGGACCGCATCCGCACCACCGGCGAATCGCACCACCGTTGCATGGTCGCCGAGGTCATGGGCCGCCACGTCGGCTGGATTGCACTGCACTCCGGCATGGCAGCAGGCGCACACGCCATCCTGATCCCCGAGGTCAAGGTCTCCATGGAGCAGGTTGCAAACTGGGTCAAGGAAGTACACGACCGCGGCCGCTCTCCCCTGGTTGTTGTTGCTGAAGGCTTCATCCCCGAAGGCTTCGACGACGTCATGGCAAACAAGGGTACCGAGAAGGACGGTCGTCCCCGCCTCGGTGGTATCGGTGAGTACATCACCCAGGAAATCGAGAAGATGACCGGCGTCGAAACCCGCAACACCATCCTGGGCCACATCCAGCGCGGTGGCGCACCCACCGGCTACGACCGCGTGCTCGCAACCCGCCTGGGCATGGGCGCAGTCGACATGGTCGCTCAGAAGCAGTGGGGCAAGATGGTCTCCGTTCAGGGCACCGAAATCAAGTACGTACCCCTCGAAGAGGCACTGGACGGTCTGAAGTCCGTACCTCAGGAACGTTGGGAAGAAGCAGCCGTCCTCTTCGGCCGCTAAACCCCGCAACCTCAGCACATTAGCTGGGCGCACATACTAAAACCGCGGAGGCGGGCACTCGCAACGAGTGTCCGCCTCCGCGGTTTTATGCAGGTAGTCAGCTGCTATTGCCTAATCAGATACTCTAGCGCTTTAAGAAGTCCTGACCCGCCAAAGAACGACGCGCCACTTCACCGGATTCCGGCGAAACCACCGTCGTCTGAGCCACCGCGTACTCGGTCGCCGGCGCTGGCGAACCATCGGGCAGGAAGTCACCGCCATCGACCGCACGCAAAGGCGCCTGCGGGTCAACGCCGCGCTTGATCACAGCCAATGCAATCGGGCCTGCCTCATAATGCAGCGCCACAGAGGTAATGCGACCGACCGGGCGGGACTTGCCCTCCACAAACAGTTCACTACCTGCCGCCGGCAGGGTGTGCTCCGAACCGTCAATATCCAAGAACACCAGACGGCGCGGGGGACGACCCAGGTTATGCACGCGAGCCACCGTCTCCTGGCCCTTGTAGCAGCCCTTATCGAAATGCACCGCGGTACGGGTGTAATCCAGCTCCTGAGGGATGGTCTTATCGTCAGCCTCGGTGCCGTAGCGCGGGCGCCACGCCTCAATACGCAGAGCCTCCGCAGCCCACAGACCCGCAAAACGCGCGTCCGAAGATTCAGCCAGGGCGGGCAGAACAGAACGCGGCACAATGCTCAAGAAACGCACGTAGTCCGCGCCGGGGTGGGCGTCACCCGCCTCATCGTAACGGTAGCTACCCGGTGCCGGAGTGTGCCAGGGGTCCTCCCACACCAGCGGCTTGCACTCAGCGAGTGCCGGATGCACCGAACCGTCCTGCAGGATCGGGTTGCGGGCGCTCTCCAGCACCGCATACTCGTCGCTGAGGTTCTGCACCTCAACGCGCATCATGAACTTCATACGGTTTAGGTAATCGGTCAGCGGCTGAGCCTGGTAGCCCTCCACGATCAGCCAGAGCGCCTCGCCGTCTTCAATTGCGGCGGGTGCGTACTCCACGCGGCCCTGAGGGGAAAGCAGCAGGAACTCGCGGCTCTCCCCGGCGGTCATACCGGTCAGAATCTGCGAGGCGATGGAAGTCAGCCAGGTCTGGCGGTCCGGCCCCTCAACACGCACTACGCCCAGGGAGGAGCGGTCCACCAGCACTAGCGGCTCGTCCGCGCTGGCGGAGCGGTCGAAGCTGAGGGCGCGCTGCTCCAGCATAGGGTTGCCGTAGTGTGCGGCGACGCCTGCATCCAGCCCGGAGGCGGCAAAAGCGCCGTGCAGGCTCAGCAGGGGGCTCACCGGGCGGGCGGCATCGGGCTGGGGTGCCTCAGCCTGAGGCACTTCAAGCGAAGATTCAGTCACGGAAGGTGCACCTTTCACACAAAGAGTCTGCCCCGCCAACCAGCGGGGCAGACACAAGTTAGTTATTAGGCGGTGGGCTCAGAGCCGGGCTCGCCGGTGGGCTCTTCGCCATCCAGGGAACCGAACATCGAGGTGCCCAGGGAATCGCCGGTCATCGAGGAGGTCTTGCGCAGTTCAGCGGAGGCGTGCTTGTGCAGCTTACCCTCGGCGTCTGCGACCTCCCAGTCCCACATGAGGTTGCCGTTGACCAGGCCCCACAGGCGCACGGAGCCTGCGTATTCGTGGGAAATATCATCGCGCAGCAGGTTGCCGGTCTGCATGCGAATGACCGGGCCCTTGACCATGCCCACGTAGTTTTCGCTAATACCGCCGGGGTGCGCAATGGTTGCCAGCAGGGAGAAGCCGTCGTCGGCGTTGCGGAGAGTCTCTACGCTTGCCGCGTCAGCGAAGGCGGGAACAACGTCCTTGGGGACGATACCGAAGCCGCCGTCAGCGTCGGTGAGGGGGCGGTCAATCTGCCAGAAACCGGTTTCAACGGTGATGGGGCGCAGCTTCTGACCCTCGTCATCGAGCAGGAAAGACTCAGCGCGGTATTCAATGAAGGGCAGACCATCCTGCTCAAAAGTAATAATCTGGCCGAAGGGGGTGTTTTCCTGGCCTTCGTACCACATGGTTCCGGTGCCTTCCCAGGTGCCGAGCAACCATGCGAAGGGAACAAGTTCAGGGGTTAGGTTGGTAGGGATTTCAATAGCCATACCTTCCATTTTAGTATCCTGCGTACAACAGTAGCCTGTTCGTTCGCTCACGGCACGGGGTAGCACCGCCGTCTGCAGAGTAAACGGTACGGCGGGCAGCATAAAGAAAACCCCCAACCGGAGGGGACCGGGTGGGGGTTCACGCCGCCATTGGCGAGGCGGTACGAACCGTACGACCGCCTAAAGCCCTGTGTGGGCGATGCTTCTGCTCTGTGCGGGAAGACTACTTCTGTCCGCTGAAGAGGCCACGCAACACTGCGAATGCACCGATACCGATGCACACGGAGATGATAGCCATCAGCGACATGAAGAGAGCTTCAAGAGCCATAAGATTGTTTTCCATGCCTTAAACCTACCATAGACCCGCCCCGAAAGGGCGAGAATCAGCGGCAGAAACATAGTGAACAGCACGATTCTCAACAGGCATACGCCCCACCCGGCGCCAGCAAGATATTAGCCCCGCAGAATCCGGGTAGGTGCCCCATCATAGCCAGCTGAGAAGCCTGTACGAACAGTCCGGAATACGATATTCACCCCCCGCCTGCACCAGCTCCCACAGCCGCAACACAGGCAGGCTAGTACACTAGAAAGAGCCAAAAGTTTTACACGGGAAATATGCAGGAAAGGAGAGAGTGTGTACCGTATTGCGCTTCTGAGCGATACCGCCGCGCAGGATATGATTCCCTCGCTGAGTCTACTCAGCCACAAGGTACACGTTTTCCCCCTCGACACCGCCCATACGGCTCTCGAAACCGAGACATTCGACCTGCTCATGGTCGATGCCCGCACCGCCCTCGTTAAAGCACGCCACTGCGCCCAGCTACTGCGCGCCGCCGGCGTACAGTTGCCGCTCATCGCACTCCTGAATGAAGGCGGTATGGCGGCGGTTGCAGCCTCCTGGCAGGTTGACGATATTGTTTCTGACCAGGCCTCCCCCTCCGAAATGGATGCGCGCCTGCGCCTCGCCATCAAGAGCGACGCCGGTGCAGAAGAAGAGAACACCGAAGAGCGCATCGTGCGCGCGGGCAACCTCGTTATTGACACCCAGGCGTACTCCGCACATCTTTCCGGTACCGCGCTGAACCTGACCTTCAAAGAGTTTGAACTGCTCAAGTTCATGGCTCAGCACCCCGGACGCGTCTTCTCCCGTGCCCAGCTGCTCTCTGAGGTGTGGGGTTACGACTCCTACTACGGCGGCACCCGCACCGTGGACGTGCACGTGCGTCGTCTGCGTTCCAAGCTCGGCACCGAATACGAGCAGATGATTTCGACCGTGCGTAACGTGGGTTATTCCTTCAACAGCACCCGCTAAATTTTTCGGTGCCAACCGCTGTTTTGGTGTGCCCGTTCTTAAGTAGCTTCGCCGCTGAGCCGAGTACCAGAATGCGTAAATGTTCCGGTTCTTGTCATATTCGCCCAGGACGGAGAACAAACTCTCCAAAGAGCAACTATCCCCGGTAGAGTTGAATCAGAAGGCTACGAAAGAAGGCGATGATGGTACACAACCAGACACCCGATTCCTCCACCCTGCCCGCTGAAAGCTCCCTTGTTTACGCGGAACCGCAGCTCACCGAAGAGCTGCTGGAACGCTTCGATTCCTTCGCTCAGAAGGTTGCCCGCCATGACGGCGTCTCGGCGTTCTCTGAGCAGACCCGCATCGAGCTGAGCAAGGCATTGCGTGAAAGCACCCTGACCCCTCCGCGTTTCTTTGTCGCCGAGGATAACGGCACCCTCGCCGCCGTGTTTGTGGCGCTCACCCCCGCCAACGACGAAGACACCGGCGTGATTGAGGCAGCCGTCGCCCCCGAATACCGCGGACAAGGCGCAGGCAGCGCATTCTTCGACCACGCCGTCCGTCAGCTGGGTGAAGACGCCGTACGATACCGCCTCTGGGTTCACGGCAGCGCCACCGACACCGGCATTGAAAGCCCCGCCCACGCGTTCGCGACCCTGCACGGTTTCGAGCCGGTACGTGTGCTGTACAAGATGGTTCTGCCCCTGGACGCGCAGACCCGCGAAGAGCTCGTGGAACGCTCCGATGCGCGCACCCTGCCGGAAAACCTGCGGATGCGTACCTTCACCGGCGCGGACGAATTCCCCTGGCTGCGCGTGAACGCCGCTGCTTTTGCACACCACCCGGAGCAGGGCAAGCTCACCCTTGCTGATTTGCGCGAGCGCACCGGCTCCCCCTGGTTCCGTCCCGAGGGTTTCTTCATCGCCTCCGAGGTGGATGATGACTCCGCCATTGCGGCGTTCACTTGGACGAAGATCCCGACCGGTCAGGAGCAGGGCGAGCTGTCCCCCTCCGGCGAGATTTATGTGGTGGGTGTGAGCCCGCAGGCTCAGGGAGGCGGCTTGGGTCGCACCCTCACCCTGCGCGCGCTGGCATACCTGGCATGCGCTGAGGATGAGAACGGCGAGCCGCTGCGCGCCATTGACCTGTACGTGGACGCAGATAATGACGCTGCCTACGCCCTCTACACGTCCTTGGGCTTTGGCGTGGCGACGGTCGACCGCATGTACGCTCCCGCGCAGCAGGATGAGCCTGCCGCCTAGTTTTCTGTGCGCCGTCTCCGGCGTGCTTCTTCACGACTTATCCCCGATCAGAAAGGCAAGTACAGTATGGTACCCGCCCCCAATGGCCTGAATAAGGCGCCTAAGCCCAAGCCGTCTGAGCCTGCGCCCATGACCGGTGTCATTCACATTGGCCACGATATTTCGAAGATTGAGCGCGCCGAATCTCGCGGTGACCGCATTGAGAAGGGCGAAAAGCGCTCCTACTTCAGCCTTGAAGAGGAGTTCGGTCCGGAGCGTTTCTTTGACCGTGAGAGCAGCTGGCTGGACTTCAACACCCGCGTGCTGGAGCTCGCGGAGGACCCGAACCTGTTCCTGCTGGAGCGTCTGAACTTCCTGGCGATTGTGGCCTCTAACCTGGACGAGTTTTTCATGGTGCGTGTGGCGGGTCTGAAGCGTCGCATTGCGACCGGTCTGGCGGTTCCTTCGGCTGCCGGTCTGAGCCCCGAGGAGCAGATGGAAGAGATCGCTGAACGCGCTCACCAGCTGCAGGCTCGTCACGCTGATGTGTTCCACAACCAGGTGCTACCGGCTCTGGAGGAGCAGAACATCCGTATCGTGGGTTGGAATGACCTGGATACGGACGCTAAGCAGCGTCTGCGTCAGGAGTTCATGCAGGACATCTTCCCGATTCTGACTCCGCTGGCGGTTGACCCGGCGCACCCCTTCCCGTACATTTCGGGTCTGTCGTTGAACCTTGCGGTACTGGTGCGTAACCCTCAGACCGGCAAGGAGCTGTTCGCTCGCGTGAAGGTGCCCGATCAGCTGGACCGTATGATCTCTGTGGATGGTTCGCGTGCCGCCAACACTGCGGGCCGCGAGAGCCGCTACATTGCGCTCGAAGACATCATTGCTGAGCACCTGGATACGCTCTTCCCGGGCATGGAGGTTGTGGAGCACCACGTCTTCCGCGTGACTCGTAACGAGGATCTCGAGGTGGAAGAGGACGACGCCGAGAACCTGCTGAAGGCTCTGGAGAAGGAGCTTCTGCGCCGTCGTTTCGGTCCGCCGGTCCGTCTGGAGGTTGAGGACACCATCAACCCGACCATCCTGGATCTGCTGATTTCTGAGCTGAATATTGATGAGTCTGAGGTGTACCGCCTGCCGGCTCCGCTGGATCTGCGCGGCATGAGCGCGATTGTTCGTGCGAACCGCCCGGCGCTGCACTACCCCAAGCACATTGCGCACACTTCCCGCTGGCTCAACGCCACCGAGACTGCGAAGGCTGCGGACGTGTTCGCTGCCGCCCGCGACCACGACGTGTTGCTGCACCACCCGTACGATTCCTTCGCGACCAGTGTGCAGGCGTTCCTGGCTCAGGCTGCCGCTGACCCGCGTGTTCAGGCGATTAAGCAGACTCTGTACCGCACCAGTGGCGACTCCCCCATCGTGGATGCGCTGATTGAGGCGGCTGAGGCTGGCAAGCAGGTTGTGGCGCTGGTCGAGATTAAGGCTCGCTTTGATGAGGAAGCCAACATCTCCTGGGCTCGTAAGCTGGAGCGCGCGGGCGTGCACGTGGTGTACGGCATCGTGGGTTTGAAGACTCACTGCAAGCTGTCTCTGGTGGTGCGCCGCGAGGGTAACCACCTGCGTCGTTACGCGCACATTGGTACCGGTAACTACCACCCGTCGACCGCTCGTTTCTACGAGGATTTGGGCATTATCACCTGTGATGAGCAGATCTGTGAGGATGTCTCCCGCCTGTTCAACCAGCTGTCCGGTTACGCGCCGAAGACCAACTACCAGTCGCTGCTGGTGGCGCCGCGTACTCTGCGTAGCGGCCTGATTGAGTGCATCGATCAGGAGATTGAGAACCACAAGGCGGGTCGTCCGGCGAAGATTCAGATTAAGTGCAACTCCATGGTGGATGAGGCCATCATCGATTCGCTGTACCGTGCTTCGCAGGCTGGCGTGCCGGTGGATGTGGTGGTTCGCGGTATTTGCGCGCTGCGCCCGGGCGTTAAGGGTCTGAGCGAGAATATTCGCGTCCGTTCGGTGCTGGGTCGCTTCTTGGAGCACTCGCGCGTGTTTGCGTTTGAGAACGGTGGCGATCCGATTGTCTACATTGGCTCTGCCGATATGATGCACCGTAACCTGGATCGCCGCATTGAGGCTCTGGTACCGGTGAAGGATCCGCGCCATGTGAAGTACCTGCGTGACATGTTCACCATCTACATGAGTGATTCTTCGCGTACTTGGCACCTGGATTCTGAGGGTAACTGGACCCGCCACGACACCGATGATCAGGGCAACCCGCTGCAGGATGTGCAGTCGTACTACCTGAGCTCGCGTTCTCGTAAGAACGTGGTGGATAAGGTCTAAGGATGTACCGCTGACCTGCCGGTGATTTCTGGTCGTGAACCCCGTCTGTTCTCGCGCTTTATGGCGTGGGGCAGGCGGGGTTTTCCGCGTGTCGTGCAAAAACGTGCGGTGGACTAGTGCACTTAGCGCAAAAGTGAACAACAGGTTACGTTGAGATTACAACTTGACGCTTCTCTCCCCTACAATTAGACGCGGAGCATGGTGCCCTCTGGCATTGTGCACAAGCCTAGCGAAGAGGTTCAGAGAGAGATATGGCACCGCTGGATTCCCCCTCCATCTACTACTCGGCACGACGTTTTGACGCGGTCAACAGCATTGACCGTTCCCCCGCGAACACTGCGGATATTGTTGCTTCTGGCGCACTGATTTGGCGTATGCGCGATGGTGCGCTTGAGGTCCTGATCATTCACCGCCCTCGTTATGACGACTGGTCCTGGCCTAAGGGTAAGCAGGATCCGGGTGAGTCCCTGGCTGAGACCGCTATTCGTGAGATTCGCGAAGAGGTCGGCCTGCAGGTTGTTCTGGGTGTGCCCCTGGCGGTGACGTCCTACCCGGTGGGTGGCCGTCCGAAGGATGTTTTCTATTGGGCTGCTGAGCTACCCGATGGTGCCCGCGCCCTGGCTGATGAGGGTGAAGTGGATGAGCTGCGTTGGGTATCCACCGACGTGGCTCGCGCTCTGCTGACCAATCATGATGACCTGGCGCCTCTGGAGTCTCTGGAGGCTCTGGCGGAGGCGGATGCGCTGCGCACCCGCCCGATTCTGATTGCCCGCCACGCGAAGGCTAAGCCGCGTTCGAACTGGGCTGCTGCTGAGGATGACCGTCCGCTCGCGGCGACCGGCAAGCGTCAGGCGCTGGCTTCTAGCCGTCTCTTTGCGGCGTGGGCTCCGAGCCGTATTATTTCTTCCCCGTGGTTGCGTTGCGTTCAGACTGTGACCCCGTACTCGGTGGATTATGGTGTGTCGGTGAAGGAGAAGAAGTCCCTGTCTGAGGCGGGCGCTCAGCGTCACCCGGCGCGTGTTGCCCGTACCGTGGCGTCCCTGTTCGATAAGGATTCTTCCTCGCTGCTGTGCACGCACCGCCCGGTGCTGCCTCGGGTGATGGATGTTCTGCGCGAGTACCTGTTTGAGGGTTCCGCGGAGGTTCTGCCGACCGAGGACCCGTACCTGGAGCCCGGCGATGCCCTGGTTCTGCAGGTGACTGAGGGCGATGACCCGCGTATTGTCTCGGTGGAGCGTGTACGCGCTGCTCTGGACTAACACCCATATACTTTGATCTTCTAACGGCGAGCGCGCTGGGCTTTATGCTCAGCGCGTTTGCTCTACCTGCGCCCGTTCGAGGGTTTTACAATAGAGGGGCGGTTGATTCTTTGCCGTCTCTCACGTCTACTGACAGGATTCAAGGTTTTTCTTATGACTCACGCAATCCCCACCCCTTACGAAGATCTTCTGCGCGAAATCCTCGAGGAGAACAAGGACGCCATCGCGGCGGATGCGCAGCGTTCCGACCGTACCGGCACCGGTACCTTCGGCGTGTTTGGCCGTCAGATGCGTTTTGACCTGCGTGAGTCGTTCCCGCTGATTACCACCAAGCGCGTGCACTTCAAGTCTGTTGCCATTGAGTTGCTGTGGTTCTTACGCGGTTCCTCGAATGTGCGCTGGTTGCAGGAGCGCGGCGTGACCATTTGGGATGAGTGGGCTGATGAGAACGGCGATTTGGGCCCGGTCTACGGCGTGCAGTGGCGTTCTTGGCCGGCCCCCGACGGTGGCACGATTGACCAGATTGCGAAGGTTATCGATTCGTTGAAGAATAACCCGAGCTCTCGCCGCCATATTGTTTCGGCGTGGAACCCTGCCGAGGTGGACAACATGGCGCTTCCACCCTGCCACGCACTCTTCCAGTTCTACGTGCACGAACGCGCGGACGGTGTGAAGGAGCTGTCCTGCCAGCTGTACCAGCGTAGCGCGGACATGTTCCTGGGCGTGCCCTTCAATATCGCCTCCTACGCTCTGCTGACCTACCTGATTGCTGAAGAGGTCGGTATGGTGCCGGGCGAGTTCATCTGGACCGGCGGCGACTGCCACATCTACTCGAACCACCTGGAGCAGGTGAAGAAGCAGCTGGGCTACGGCACCGACCCGGAGGGTAACCCCTACCCGCCGCGCGAACCGTACCCGTACCCGAAGCTGGTTATTAAGACCAAGAAGCCTTCTATTTTCGATTACGAGTATGAAGACTTTGAGCTGGTGGATTATAAGCACCACCCCGGTATTGCCGCCCCGATTGCGGTCTAGCTGCAGGTTGTAAGGAGGCATGATGTTTCGTCTGGGCGCTATTTGGGCTCAAACTGATGCCGGCATCATTGGTCGTGACGGGGATATGCCCTGGTACGCTCCGGAGGATTTGGCGCACTTCAAGAAGGTGACGCTGGGTGCTCCGGTGATTATGGGTCGCCGCACCTGGGAGTCGTTCCCGCCGCGTTTTCGCCCGCTACCGGGCCGTACGAATATTGTGATTAGCCGTTCGGTCACCGAGGCAGAAGAACGCGATGGTGCACTGTGGGTTCCTTCGCTGGATGCGGCGCTGTACGCGGCGCGTGACGCCGCGGGTGCAGCGGTCGAAGATATCCCCGCAGATACCGCCGAAGTTGATGCTTGGATTCTTGGCGGCGGCTCCGTGTACGCGGAGGCGCTCTCCCGCACCGACCTGCCCGCCTTTGATCGGGTAGAGACGGTGGAGCGTACTCTCTTCTACTGCCAGGAAGGTAACGAGATCACCGGCGATACGCGAGCGCCCGAACTGCAGCTTGCAGATTCTGCGGGTAACTGCGAGGGTCAATCCCCGAACGGGTGCTGGCGGGTCATCTCCGAGAGTGCCTGGGAGAAGAGCGAGAAGGGCTACCTGCTCGATGAGTCGGGCATGAAGAACCCCATGTACTTCTCGTTCCAGCGGCTCGAGCGTCTGTAGCTCTCGCGCACGTGCCGGTACCGGGCCGTTCCGAATATCAAATTTTTTGTACGGTGTTAGTCCACACCCGCCAGCCTGAGAGTACACTGGGAACCATGAACTTTAATCCCGGTGACTCTGTAGGTTTTGTTGGCTGGCGCGGCATGGTGGGCTCCGTCCTCATGAAGCGCATGGTTGAGGAAGGCGACTTCGAGGGCATTACCCCCGTCTTCTTCACCACCTCTAATGTTGGTGGCGCAGCGCCCACCTTCGACGGCGTGATTGAGCCGTCCGAGCTGAAGGACGCATACGACATTGACGAGCTGCGCAAGCACTCGATTATTGTGACCGCTCAGGGCGGTGGCTACACCGAGGCTGTGCACCCGAAGCTGCGTGCAGCTGGCTGGGACGGCCTGTGGATTGATGCCGCTTCCACCCTTCGCATGAACGATGACTCCATCATCGTGCTGGACCCCATCAACCGCGACGTCATCGACCGCGGCCTGGCATCCGGCGTGAAGGACTTCGTCGGCGGTAACTGCACCGTCTCCTGCCTGCTGATGGGTCTGGGCGGCCTCTTCAAGAACGACCTGGTCGAGTGGGCAACCTCCATGACCTACCAGGCAGCATCCGGCGGCGGCGCCCGCCACATGCGCGAGGTGCTCGCACAGTTCCGCGACCTGGGCAACGAGGTCTCTGAGGAGCTGAACGACCCCGCATCCGCAATTCTGGACATCGACCGCAAGATTCTTGCTAAGCAGCGCTCCGGTGAGCTGGATTCCTCCCAGTTCGGTGTGCCGCTCGCAGGCTCCCTGATTCCTTGGATCGACTCGGATCTGGGTAACGGCCAGTCTCGTGAAGAGTGGAAGGCTGAGGTTGAGACCAACAAGATTCTGGGCCGTTCCGACGATAACAAGATCACTATGGACGGTCTGTGCGTCCGTATCGCTGCGATGCGCTCGCACTCTCAGGCGCTGACCATCAAGCTCAAGAAGGACCTGCCGCTCGAGGAGATTGAGCGCATCATCGCTGAGGACAACCCCTGGGTTCGCTTCGTGCCGAACGAGCGTGAGGCTTCCATGGAGCAACTGACCCCCGTGGCTGCTTCCGGTTCTCTGGAGATTCCGGTTGGTCGCGTGCGTAAGCTCGCGATGGGCCCCGAGTACATTAGCGCGTTCACCGTGGGTGACCAGCTGCTCTGGGGTGCTGCTGAGCCGATTCGCCGCATGCTGCAGATTGCTATTGGCAAGCTCTAAAGCTCACGACAAGCTATAACAAAAGCCCTCGCTACCATTCTTATTGGACGGGAGCGAGGGCTTTTTGTGTCTGCGTATAGCTTGCGCAGACCGGGTGAGCGCGAGCTGGATGAGCGCGGTCTGGGTTAGCGCCGGTTTGCGGCGGCTGCCTTACGTTCTGCCTTGCGTGCGGCTTTGCGTTCCTTACGCTGCTGTCGCCAGGCGCGGTAGCGGTACCAGGCGGTGAGCACCACGTGCTTCATGAAAATATTGGCGCGGCGTGCCCAGGTGAATTCGGTACCCCAAATGCCCAGGCCGATAAAGATGAACAGCCAGCCGGGGCCGGGGGTGACGAGCATAATCAGCCCGGCGATAAAGCAGAAGGCGCCCACGCCGATGACGAGGGGCTTGTAGAGATGACGCATGACCGGATGCGCGTGCATGCGCTCCTTGCGGGCTTCGAGCCAGCGGTGAAAGCGGCTGGTCTCGCTTTCTTTGACTTCATCTTCAAGGGTTTTCAGGGGTGGTCCTTCCAAACGTGCCGTAGGTGAGTTTCACCGGGCGGCGGTGGTTAGAGAATAGCATTCACTGCTGAATGGCGGCTGTGAAAGATTTCTTCATGTTGAGATTTTTCCGTCATCTTCAAAATTTTTTCGTTTCAATAGTGTTCAAGTCGAAAGTACCTTTATACACTGTAAGGGAACAATTCGCCCGGCATCATGCCTAAACACTAAGGAAGCGACCCACTATCGTGTCCTCCTCACGTCCCGTATCAACGGGCTCACCCCGCACCAACGCTGCTGCACCCGCTGGCACCTCTGCGCCCGCTACTGAACGCAACGCCGCTCCGACTCTCAACGAGCGCCTCGAAAACCTGCCCTTCACCCGCGCCCACGGCAAGCTCCTGGGCATCTCGGGTCTCGGCTGGGCGCTGGACGCCATGGACGTCGGCCTCATCTCCTTCGTCATGGCGGCACTCATCAAGGAATGGCAGCTCAGCCCCACCGAAGCCTCCTGGCTCGGATCCATCGGATTCGTAGGCATGGCGCTCGGTGCAACCTTCGGCGGTCTACTCGCCGATAAGCTCGGCCGCCGCTACATCTTCGCCCTCACCCTGCTGGTGTACGGTCTGGCGACCGGCGCCTCCGCCCTGGCAACCTCTCTGGGCGTGCTGCTCGTCTTCCGTTTCCTGGTCGGTCTGGGTCTGGGCGCGGAACTTCCCGTGGCATCCACCCTGATTTCTGAGTTCTCGCCGCGCGCTATCCGCGGCCGCGTCGTGGTCGCGCTGGAGGCTTTCTGGGCTCTGGGCTGGATCCTCGCCGCTCTCATCGGTACCTTCATCGTTCCGCAGGCGAACGGCTGGCGCTGGGCGCTTGCCATCGGTCTGATTCCCGCCATCTACTCGCTCGTGATCCGTATGGGAACCCCGGAGTCGGTGCGCTTCCTGGAGTCGGTCGGCAAGCACGATCAGGCTCGCCAGATTGTTGAACGTTTCGAGGCATCCCCCGCGCTCTTCTCCCGAACCAACAAGAAGCAGACCGAAGACGCTTCCGCACACGGCGCGGCAGAAAGCACCGACAACGCAGAATCCGCGAAGATCCACTCGATCTGGGCTGCCGGTCAGCGCCGCAAGACCATCGCCCTGTGCGTCATCTGGTTCTGCATCAACCTCTCCTACTACGGCGCGTTCATCTGGATTCCGGCGCTACTGAATGCCCAGGGCTTCAGCCTCGTGAAGTCCTTCGCGTTCACGCTCATCATGACCCTCGCTCAGCTGCCCGGCTACGCGGTCGCTGCCTACCTCATCGAAAAGTGGGGCCGACGCGCAACCCTGGCGACCTTCCTGCTCGGCTCCGCGCTGGCGGCTGCCGGCTACGGTATGGCGCACGCCGAGGTATTCATTATCCTCGCCGGCTGCATGCTCTCCTTCTTCAACCTCGGCGCGTGGGGTGCTCTCTACGCCCTGAGCCCGGAGATCTTCCCGACCCACCTGCGCGGAACCGGCACCGGTGCCGCCGCCGGTATCGGTCGTATCGCCTCCATCGCGGCACCGCTCATTGTGCCGCCGCTGGTCGCATTCGGTGGAACCCCGTTGCTCTTTACGCTCTTCTCCACCGCGTTCCTGGTAGCGGCAACCACCGTGTTCCTGTTGCCTGAACGCCGCGGCGAATCCCTCTAACGAGCCGCCCGCCCCCTACACAATGAGCTGTCCCTTCTGAACACTCTTTCCGAGCAGTCAGAAGGGACAGCTCATTTGTCATTTAAGCCCTCTAACCATGCACCACAACCTCAAACTATGAGAGGATACGTTCTATGCTCGATTCCTTCCTCTCCAACCTCTACAGCACAGAGTTCAGCCCCTGGCCCGTGAGCGAACACTACGCCGCAGAACGCGCTGGCGGCGTGCCCGAAGCCATGCTGCTACCCGGCGAACTCACCGTGCACCGTGGCGACGGGGCAAAAATGAGCTACTACCTGGACTGGCCCGAGGAATTCAACGAATATACCCGCGCAATCACCCTGCGCCCGCGCACTAAGAACGGCTACCCGCAGGACTTTATGTTCACCGTCGCCGTACGCGACGGCCAGGCTGTCTTCACCGCAACTGCTCTCAGCTTCTGGGAGCAGCGCGACGGACGCCCCTACGACCGTGAGCCCATCGCCCGCGGCTACGTGGACGTCGCCTCCTACGAATCCTGCGAGGAATACGCCGGCATTTCCGCCGCGCCCGCCCTCATCGGCTGGGATATCGCAGACCCCTACCCGGCACGCATGGCGCTCATCCGCGCCCTCTGCGAAGGAGTCGCCAGCAGCATCACGATGGGCACCCGAATCCTCGCGGACGGGCAGGTACAGGTCGACCACAAGGACGGGGATTTGCTCGCCCTACACGTAAACGCGATCAGCACCGTAGGCGGCATGGTCCGCGCCCTCATCATCGAGCAAGACCGCGTACCCAGCGGCGTATCTACCGGCACCTCCGAGCGTGCCGACCTGCAGACGCGCGCCTACTACGCCAACGTGCTCTCCCCCGTTCCCGGCGAGTTTGGAAATCTCGTCTGGTCCCACAGCGAGGACGCGGAATACTACCCGTACCGACCCACGCGCCATAAGCCGATTTTCCACGCCCCCAGCCCGCCGCAGAAGCTTCCCCTAGCGGTTCAGGTGTTGATGGAGCACCTACCCGCCGCTCCCCTGGCAGCAACGCGCACAGCGCCCAAGCGCAGGCCGTACCTGCCGGGGCAGGTGCGCCTCTCCTCGCCTCGCCACTAGCTCAGCGGGTCAATACAACGGTCAATGCAACGCTTCGGGCGGTCTCCCGATGAAGAGACCGCCCGAAGCGTTTATTCTGAAGCGTTTATTCTATGTGTCCTCGCGCGATGAGAGGCGAGAACTTGAGCGTTTAGATTTCGCCGTTGACCACGACAGGCTCAGGCACCAGGGTCACGCCGAAACGTTCACGCACGCCGTCACGCACAGCGCGGGCGATAGCGAAGATATCCTCAGCGGATGCGCCGCCGCGGTTCGTAATCGCCAGGGTGTGCTTGGTCGACAGGCTCGCACGGCCCTGAGCAATCTCGCGAGACTCACCCTCCAGGCCAAAGCCCTTCTCGAAACCGGCGTGCTGAATCAGCCAAGCAGCCGAAAGCTTCACGTGATCGGGGTCCTCGACACCCGCGGTGAACGGGGAAGTCTTCACGACCACCGGGAAGTTCGGGGCGCCCTCCGGCAGGGAATCCAGGGTCGAGCGCGGAACGATCGGGTTGGTGAAGAAGGAACCGGTGGAGAAAGTGTCACGATCCTCGGGGTTGAGCACCATGCCCTTGGAGCCACGCAGCTGAAGCACCTTTTCGCGTACCAGTGCGGATTCGGCGCGCTGACCGGGCTCAACGCCCAGGCTCCTCGCCAGCTCAGCGTAACGAATCGGGGAAGACAGGCTACCGAGGGTGAACTGGAAATCAACGGTCAGCACCACGTAGCGGGGCGAGCCGTTGACGGTTGCGCGCTTGAGCACCGAGTCGCGGTAGCCGAAGCGCAGGTCTGCGCTCGCGAAGGTCTTCCGAGTGTTCTTTTCGCGGTCCCAGGTGCGTACGGAGGCGATGAACTCGCCCACCTCAACGCCGTATGCGCCGACGTTCTGCACGGGGGTTGCACCCACGGTGCCGGGAATGCCGGAGAGAGCCGCGGGGCCAACCCATTCGTTCTCGATGCTGAGCTTCACGAAGTCGTCCCAGATGGTGCCCGCCTGCACGCGCACGTTCGCGCCGCCGCATGCGGGGATGGGCAGGACCTCTACGCCTTCGGAGGCGATGTGTACGACGGTTCCGTTGAAGCCTTCGTCGGAAACCAGCAGGTTGGAGCCGCCACCCACGATGAGGACGGGTTCGCCTGCGGCGTCTGCAGCGGAGACTGCTTCGATAATTTCTGCTTCGGAGGTGGCGCGGACGTAGGTCTTAGCGGGGCCGCCTACCTGGGCGGTGGTCAGTTCGCTCAACAGCTTTTCAGTCATAGGTTAAGAATACCGGTCGTTGTGCGGGGTCAACACCCGCCACGCGTTAAAGTCACAAAAACCTTATGGTGATTTTGCCTTCATTTTCCGGCGCGCCTCCCACACAAAAGAAGCGCCACCACCCGCCGGCGAGCGCGCAGCCGAACACACAGCCGAGCATGCAAAAGCCCCGGCACCACCGCATCGCGGTAGCACCAGGGCTTTCACATAGCTACTTTCACGCGGTTATCTACCCGCACAGAAAAATCTATGCCGAGAGACGAACCACAGCCTGGCTCTTCATCAGGACCTTCTGCTCCTTGCCTTCCTCATCACGAGCGGTGACGGTCAGGTCAATGCGGGCGGTGCGCTCTTCCTCGTTCAGGGCACCCACCTTACCGCTGATGGTCAGGGCGTTCGTGGGGGTGTCGGGGTTTTCGCCGCCGGGTGCATCCGCCACGGGAACGGGCTTGGTGAATCGAGTCTGGTAGTCCACGATCGCGCCGGGGTCGCCCACCCAGTCACTCACGAGCTGCACGGCGGTGCCCATGGTCAGCATGCCGTGAGCAATCACGCCGGACAGGCCCACAGACTGGGCAAAACGCTCGTTCCAGTGAATCGGGTTGAAGTCACCGGATGCGCCAGCGTAACGCACCAGCGAAGCGCGGGAGAGCTCCACGGTACGCGAACCGATGTCCTGGCCCTTTTCAAGATCTTCAAAACGCACCATTAGTTTTCCTCCTCAGCACGAACCAGCAGGGAAGAGATGCAGGTGGTGACCGGCTCGCCCTGCGCGTCAACGATTTCTTCGCGGGTGGTCAGCATTGCGCCGGCGCCCATGACGCGCACGGAGTCCACGTGGACTTCGGTGCGCAGCTCATCACCGGCAACAATGGGGCGGTGGTGGGTGAAGCGCTGGTCGGCGTGCACCACGCGGGAGAAATCAATACCGGCGGAATCGTCGTTGATGAGTGCCGCGTCAGCTGCCTGCGCCAGGATAATGGCGAAGGTCGGCGGGGCAATCACATCTGCGTACCCTGCCGCGCGGGCTGCCTCAACGTCGTGGTGGAGGGGGTTTTCTGCGTGAACTGCTCGGGCAAATTCGCGGATCTTTTCACGGCCGACAACGTAGGTGTTCTCGGACGGGTAGACCCTGCCCACAATCTCAGGGTTAATGCTCATGGTTTCAGTCTACCGTTCTTATGCACAGTGTTCAGCTCGAACGCGCAGAGTGGACGCATCAGCAAACAGCCAGCATGGATGCACGCAGTATTTCTTAGCATTGTTTACCTTCTAGCGAAGGCGCCCGGCGCGCCCCTACCCGTACAGCCCAAGCAGGCGTAGACTGAATGGGTACCCGCAATCAATCAAGAAGGAAAAGTTGTGTCTTCCAACGTAAAAATTTCGGTGCTTGACCTGATGCCGCACCGCCCCGATCAGCGTCAGCACCAGACCATGCTCAACACCATCGATGCCGCCCGCGCGGCTGAGTCCTACGGCTACGAGCGTTTCTGGGTCGCTGAGCACCACAATGCCGGTTCCCTGCTGTCCTCGGCGACCGTCGTGGTCATGGCGGAGATTGCCGCCGCAACCGAGCGTATTCGCGTGGGTTCGGGAGGCATTATGCTCCCCAACCACGCACCTTACGTGGTAGCGGAGCAGTTCGGTACCCTCAACGCGTTCCATCCCGGTCGTATTGACCTGGGTGTGGGCCGTGCGCCCGGCACTGACCCGATGACCGCCGCCGCTCTACGCCGCGACGATTCTGCCGCCATGAGCTTCCCCGCCGAGGTGCAGCAGCTGCAGCGGTTCCTGGGCGAGCCCTCCCCCATGCACCGCGTGCACGCCATTCCCGGTCAGGGCTCGAAGGTGCCCCTGTACATTCTGGGTTCTTCCCTGTTCGGTGCGCAGCTTGCCGCACAGCTGGGTCTGCCCTACGCGTTCGCTTCGCATTTTGCGCCCGCAATGCTGCAGGAGGCGGTGGACACCTACCGCGCGAACTTCAAGCCCTCGGAGCACCTGGAACAGCCCTACGTCATGGTGGGTGCAACCGCGATGCTCGCCGATACCGACGAGCGAGCACGCTACCTGTACACGACCCAGCAGCAGCATTTCCTGGGTGTGGTGCGCGGCAATCTGTCTTTCGCACCTCCCGTGGAAGATATGGACGCCGTCTGGACCGACGCGGAGAAGATGCACGTTGAACGCATGACCGCCGAAGCAATCGTAGGCTCTCCCGCCACCGCGCAGGCTCGTATTGAGGACCTGGTGGCACGCACGGGCGCTGACGAGCTCATCGTCATGACCGAGGCGTGGGAGCACGAGGACCGCCTGCGCTCCTACGAGCTGCTGTCCCAGCTGCCGGTGGTGCGCCGCGCCTCCTAACGCTTTGATCAGAGCATAAAGACGAAGCCCCCGAGTATTTTTCTCGGGGGCTTCGCTATGCCCGGTATCGAGCCGCAGGGCTGAGTACTATTGAGCGCCTGCAGACCGGGCTTCAGGCAAAGAAAATAGGCAGACAAAATTGGCAAACAAAAAAGCCTGCCTCCGAAGAGACAGGCCTATCTGAGCCCCGACCGGGAATCGATCCCGGGACCTCCATCTTACCAAGATGGCGCTCTACCACTGAGCTATCGGGGCGTAGCGGTGGACGGGCTCGATCCGTCGACCTCACGATTATGAGTCGTGCGCTCTAACCAGCTGAGCTACACCGCCACATCATTAATACGTGCTCTCGCATGAATTAATGAGAGAGCCCCGACCGGGAATCGATCCCGGGACCTCCATCTTACCAAGATGGCGCTCTACCACTGAGCTATCGGGGCAACAGGTAAAACTATACAGGTCTTCAGGAATGCTCGCAAGCGGAGAAGCTATGGCATACGCCACATTTATGCTTATCCGCTCTCCACACTGCCGCATGAGAGCCCAGCATTGACCAGGTATCACCACAACAGCTGATGCAAACACATCAACACACAAATACATAAAGACCGGCAGGAGAGCTCATCACTCCCCTGCCGGTCTTTGAATCATATGCGGATGACAAGGCTGCTAGCCGATAGCCTCAGCAAGCCCCTCGTACCGCAAATCCAGGCTTAGCCGAAATTTTAGTAGCGCTTGCCGCGGCCGCCAAAGTCACGGCCGCCCTCACGGTTACCGCGGTAGCCTCCATCGCGACGGTTATCACGGCCGCCGAAGTCGCGGCCGCCGAAGTCGCGGCCGCCATCACGGTTGCCACGGTAGCCACCATCGCGGCGGTTATCACGGCCGCCGAAGTCGCGGCCACCGAAGTCGCGGTCATTGCGCTTGCCACCGAAGTCACGACGCTTGAAGTCGCGGTCGCCACCGAAGTCGCGGCCACCGTCACGGTTACCGCGGTAGCCGCCCTCGCGACGGTTATCGCGACCGCCAAAATCGCGGCCACCCTCACGGTTGCCACGGTAGCCGCCCTCACGACGGCCACCACCGAAGCTGCGGCCACCGCCGCCACCCTTGGGACCGTTGTCCTTGCGGATGTTGATGAACTCGCCAGCAATCTTGGTGTCACGCAGACGGTCGAAGAAGTCGCGGGGCAGGTCCTCGGGCAGGCCAACAATGGTGAAGTGCTGGCGAATGTCGATGGAGCCAATCTGGGAGCCCTTAATACCACCCTCGTTAGCCAATGCACCCACAATAGCGCCTGCGGTCACGCGGGAGGAACGGCCAACGTTCAGCTTGTAGTTGACCATACCCTCATCGTTGTGCGCGCGCTTTGCCTTGCGGCCGCCGCGATCCGAATCTTCGTCAGAGAAGGGGCGGGACTTGTGGGCGATATCTTCGCTCTCATCGAGGAAGAAGGGGCGACCCTGCTGGGCGATAACAGCCAGTGCGGCCGCAATGTCCTCAGCGGTGGTGTCGTGCTCGTTCTCGTAGTCCTCGATAATCTGGCGGAAGAAGCTCAGGTCCTCAGACTCGATGGTCTCGGTAATCTGCTGTGCGAAGCGCTGCTTACGGGTCTCGTTCACTGCCTCTGCGGTGGGCATGTGCATCGGCTCGACCTTCTGGCGGGTTGCCTTCTCGATCTGACGCAGCATGTACTTCTCACGCGGGGTGACGAAGAGGATTGCGGCACCTTCGCGACCTGCACGACCGGTACGACCGATGCGGTGCACGTAGGACTCGGTGTCGTGGGGGATGTCGTAGTTGACGACCAGGGAGATGCGCTCAACGTCCAGGCCGCGTGCCGCCACGTCGGTTGCCACGAGGATGTCGATGCGGCCGTCACGCAGGGCGTCAACGGTGCGCTCACGCAGCTGCTGGGGGATGTCACCGTTAATCGCTGCCGCCGCGAAACCGCGTGCCTTCAACTTGTCGGCAACTTCCTCGGTTTCCTTCTTGGTGCGCACGAAGACAATGATGCCGTCGTAGTTTTCAACCTCGAGCACGCGGGTCATTGCGTCCAGCTTGTGGGAGTGCATGACCTGCATGTAGCGCTGGGAGATGTTTGAGCTGGTGGTGGTCTTAGCCTTGACGCGAACCTCGCGGGGGTCGTTCAGGTACTGCTGAGCAATCTTGCGGATCGAGTTGGGCATGGTTGCGGAGAAGAGGGCAACCTGCTTGCTGTCGGGGGTGCCTTCGAGGATCTTTTCCACGTCTTCGGCGAAGCCCATGCGCAGCATTTCGTCTGCTTCATCGAGTACCAGGTACTGCAGGTTGGACAGGTCCAGGGACCCCTTTTCCAGGTGGTCAATCACGCGGCCGGGGGTACCGACGACGACCTGCGCACCGCGGCGCAGACCAGCCAGCTGCGGGCCGTAGGGGGAGCCACCGTAGATGGGCAGGACGGTGAAGTCCTCCATGTGGGTTGCGTAGGAGGAGAAGGCTTCTGCAACCTGCAGAGCCAGCTCGCGGGTGGGTGCCAGGACCAGAACCTGGGTGTCGCGGGAGACGCCGTTGATGTCGGCGAGTTCAGCCATGCGGGACAGTGCCGGCAGCGCGAATGCTGCGGTCTTACCGGTACCGGTCTGTGCCAGACCAACCACGTCGTGGCCCTCAAGCAACAGGGGGATGGTCTGTTCCTGAATGGGGGACGGCTTCTCGTAGCCTACCTCTTCCAGGGCTGCCAGGACGCGTGCGTCCAGGCCCAGGTCGGTGAAGCGTACGCCTTCTTCTTCAGCCTTGTCGGCGGTTTCTTCGGCGGGTGCTTCTGCAGTAGCTTCTGCGATGGTTTCTTCTGCTTCTACAGCAGGGCTCTCAACGGTGTTCTCGGTGATGTTCTCAGTGGTCACAACGGTCTCTGCCTCGGCGTTCAGTTCGGCCGGGGTAGCAGTATTCTCAGTCAATTTTTCCTCTATACGGTAGGGGTGGATAGCGCACGCTTTTCGGCGCTTACCGGGTGTCCCCTTCACGGCCCAGCCACACATCATCCCCTGGGGAGTAGAGCGTCCAGGGGTCCTCCGTTACCGGCACATTCTGCAGAGGTGTTCTGCGGATGCTACGGGTAGCGGCTCTTTGCTGGGGGTGGTCTTGAATTTCTCGGCACATTATCCGCACGCTTGTTCGTACTCTACGCTCAACGCACAGTAGTTCCTGTGAATCAGGGTGTACAGGGTGGGTAATGCTCACATGCAATGTCACGTATTCCTGGTGGTTCGCCTTCCCGCTCTACGGCGGTGGTGTGTCTGTTACAGCAGACGCAGCAAAGACGCTGGACCAGAGATCGTTAAGAGAAGCCCGCGTGTACGGTGTAAACCGCAAATTTATGGGGCGTATCAATCGGTGATGGTGAGTACGGCGCACCTACAATTCCAGCACCACCTTGGGTGCCGGGTGCGCACAAGACCTTCATCGGGGGTTCCCGTGTTCTACCTAGTGTACCGCAGGGTCCCCTCCCGGGCTATAAAAAGGTGCTTAAAACCTCATCTCTTAAACGCGAGCGCCCACCCCGCTGCGTGCGGGGTGGACGCTCTTTCAGTTGCTGAGCCGAGGGGCTAGTCGACGCGTCGCACAATATCAATCGTGCCGACGGTCGCATACTTAGCGTAGGAGCTGCCGTAGCGGTCAGCCGCATACTGTGCGGCGTTGGTTGGCGGGTTGCCGCCCCAGGAGTTGCTCATGCGGTCGATGACCACGTAGTCGGGCGCTGGCTTACCGGTGTGTCCAATCCAGTAGACGGTACGACCGGGAATCAGCTGGGTCAGAATCGACAGGTCAGATGCGACCGATACCCCTTCAGGTACCTTCTGGACGGCGTCCTGCTTCATCTGGTCAGTCGTAGTCAGCGCGGAGGCGGTGAACTGCGCATTACCCAGGGACGCGAGGGGCTGCTGGGATCCGGGCACGAAAATCGGGGACGCGGCTAGGAAGAGCGCCACGGCAGGCAGAACCCACACGGGCATGCGGCGCGCCGTGGCGGTCAGGCGGCCGGGCTCGGTATTGGTCTGAGGTTCCTGCGCGGAGGCGCTATCGGCTGCGCGCGCGCCCAAACGCGCCGGAATCGCAGCGGGAACCACTCCGTAGCGTATCCGCATGACAGCGTCGAGCAGGGCGAGGAAGACGACGGGCATGAGCACGAGCGAGTAGTGCCAGGTGCTTGCCCAGTAGGATTCCATGGTGGAGAGTAGACGCCAGGCAAGGGTCGGCAGGGCAATTGCCGCGAGCGGAGAAATCACCCAGAGGACTGCTCCGGTAATGAGCAGCAGGCCGAGGGTTGCCAGCTTGGTGTTGTTGCTGAGCATCTGCAGTGCCGAGCCGAAGGGGTCGCCCAGGGCTGCGGAGAAGTTCACCTTGTCGGCGTAGTCGAAGTTTCCGCCGCTATTGAAGTAGGGCAGGATCACGTAGATGGCGACGGCGGACCAGAATACGCCCCAAATCATGACCATGGTGGATTCGGCGACGGCGGGGGTGCGCGCCCAGGAGGAGTAGAGCTGATGCACGCGGATTCGCATGGGGGCGGGGGTGCCCGCGGAGAGGCGCGGCATCAGAATGTCTACGGCGGTGCTCAGCCAGCCGGTGCGGATAAAGATGATGAGGCCGATGGCTGCGACAGTAATGCCCATATCTTCTTTAACGAAGGCAATGGGTAGAGCCCACCAGCAGGCGTAGGCGAGGTAGCGTGCGCGTTCGGTGCCACTCACTCGTGAGGCGAGCACCAGGTAGCCGAGGCTCATGGCCAGTAGCGGCACGGCGAAGGCTACTTCGTGGAATTGGGCGGCGATAGCTTGCTGAACGCCGAAGCTGAGGGCGAATCCGGCGCCGAGTAGCAGACCGGTGATGGTCGGGATAACGCCCTGAAGTTTTGCGGATTGAGCGTTCTGCGCGGGTTCACTCTTCTGCGCATCTTCAGTTTTTTGGGCGAGCGCGAAGGCACGCTGAGTGAAGCGCACAATGGCGAAGCTTGCGAAGGCGACCAGGGCGTTCTGCACGACCAGTAGCGTGGTCGGTGAGGGGAACAGCGCGTAGATGGGTCCCAGGAGCACCAGAATCGGGTGGAAGTGGTCACCCCAGAGGTTAAAGTCGGGCCCCTTAATGGGCACGATGGGCACGGAGAAGTGCGAGTACGCCTGAGCCATCTGGGTGAAAATCGCCAGGTCCCAGGAGGGGGTAATCCAGTGCTTCATCTGTTGCAGCGAGTAGTAGGTGTACAACGCCATGACGGCGGCGGCAAGCAGCAGGCCGGGTAGTAGTTCGAGGGGGCGGATGCTTTTGACGCGCTCGGTGAGGGACTGACGCGGCTGTTTCTTGGCGCGCTGAGTACGGCCCGCGCTGGTGTCGGTGCTGTTCTTCTGTTCAGGTGCGTCAGTATTCGAGGATGCTTCGTGTGCTTCCGCTGCCATAGGCGTCCTTCTCTCGGGGTGTGTGTCCGGGCTACAGGCGCCCACAGAGCGGGTGGAACGCATCGCCTTTGTCGTTGCCGGTAGCGGAGTTTGCGTTCGTTCTCGCTCTACCCTTTAGGGTATCGCATTAGCGCTGTGCCTGCCCTTCCTGCGCTTTTTGTATCTTGTCCCTCAAATATCTGCCCCGGATGTTGTTGCCCGGTTTGGGCGCATAGACTGGTGTGGTGAGTACGTTTCCTTCCTCAGCCCCCGATGGTGTCACCCCTAACTGTGCGACCCTTGACAGCCACCCGGTAGCGGGTGCTCGGCGCATCCGGCATCCTTTGGCGGCAGCTGGTGTGCCCTATGCGCCAGCGCTTGCGGATGTTCTTCAGGAGCCTACCGTTCTTCACCAGCCGCGCGTTCAGGTTCGTACTCTCTCCTCCGCTGCTTCGGTTCTTCCGGGGGCTCTGGCTCCCGAGGCGTGTGAAGTCGTGATTGAGCCGAATGTTCCGGTGCAGTTGTCGCAGACGTTGGGGTCGTTGCGCCGCGGTGCTCAGGATCTTTCGTATCGTGCGCTGAGCCGCGCGGATGGTGCCGAGAGAATCTGGTTGACGGCTCGCACGCCGTTTCATGAGTTCCCGGCGGTGCTGTACGCCGAACGATTGGCGCAGCCAGCTAAGCTTCCCGAGACTCTCCCCTCCCTGCATCGCCTGCTGATGCGCCCGGTGCGTATTCGTATCTGGGTTTCTTATAGTGCCGCTGATCAGCAGATGCAGGCGCGAGCCGACCTTCAGGCGCTAGCGCAGGAAATGACGTACTGGCTGGGGTTGCACGACCCCGCCGAACAGTTCGGTGCTCTGTCTTCTTTTGAGTCTCTTCCGCCGCGTGTTCAGCAGGCGTGGCGGCAGAATCCGGGGCTCCGCCTCAGCGCCTCGGGGCAGTTGGACCGGCAGATGCTCAACGCCATTGTGGAGCAGCGCATCACCCAGACCGAAGCGTTCAGGACCTTAGGCTGGGTTCTGCGCAAGTACGGCTCCCCCGCCCCTTCGACCGGGTTGGGGAATCAGCCGGAGGGGATGCGCGTCTATCCAAGCGCCCGGACCCTGGCGACGATTCCTACCTGGGATTGGCATCGGGCTGGCGTTGATAAAAGCCGCTACGATGCCGTGTACGCTTACGCTCGTTCCGCAGAGTCTCTAAAAAACATTGCGGCAGAAGGCGACGTCGCACTTCTGGCGCGGAGCCTGCACGCTGTGCGCGGCGTGGGCCCGTGGAGTATTTCCGAGGCCCTGCAGCGTGTGTGCGGGCACCCGGATGCCATCAGCGTGGGCGACTACCATCTGGCGCACGCGGTCGGTGAGCTGTTCATAGGTCAGCGCACCGATGATGCGGGAATGCTCTCCCTGCTGGCGCCCTTTAGCCCGCATCGGCAGCGTCTGGTGCGGCTCATGCATGCTTCGGGCTTTTCGAAGCAGCGCTACGGGGCGCGCATGACCATTGAGGATCACCGCGACCGCTAACGCTCCTGCACCCTCACGAGGTTAAAAGGGGGCGGGGCGCCCCTGCCGGTTGTGCCGGCGGGTGCGCCCCGTTCAAGCTCTTTTGTGGTGGTGAGCTTACTTCTTCTCTGCAGAGCCCTCTGCTGCTGCGATCTCTGCACGGACCTTGTCCATGTTGAGCTCGCGGATCGAACCGATTACGGTCTCCAGCTGGTCTTCGCGCAGTGCGCCAGCCTGCTGGTATACCAGGATACCGTCACGGAAGCCCATGATGGTGGGGATGGAGGTGATGCCTGCTGCCTGAGCGAGCTGGCCCTGGTCCTCGGTGTCGACCTTGCCGAAAACAATGTCGCTGTGCTTCTCCGAAGCCGCCTCGTAGACGGGGGAGAACTGCTTGCAGGGACCGCACCAATCTGCCCAGAAGTCCAGGAAGACAATATCGTTGCTCTCGACGGTAGCAGTCAGGTTCTGCTGAGTAATTTCATTAGTAGCCATGAGATAAAGCTACACCCTCAAGACCCCAATCGCTAATTGTTCGCTCTGGGATTCAAACATGTGAAAGATATGACAAATTGCGGTCATAGTAAATACTTTTTGCGGCTGTTTCAGCCGGTTCACGGGCGTGTCGCGAATACTCTGGCGAATGCCCCTGTAGCCGAATGATGGAGGCGCCCGACCCGGCGGGCGAAGCCCCGTGGTCGTCCCCTACAGCATCCTGAGGAAAGCACCCAATGCGGGCACCCAGAAAATACGGGCGCAACCATGAAAGACCGTTGCTGTGGAAGACCACTGTGGTGGAAGATTACCGCGGTGGAAAGCCGCTGGGTTGGAAAGCGGCTGCGGAATCCGCTATAAAACTGGTTTTAGATACACAAAAGCCCGGTTACTTTCGTAACCGGGCTATTTGTGGCAGGTGAGGGATTCGAACCCCCGTAGGCAGTGCCAGCTGATTTACAGTCAGCCCCCTTTGGCCGCTCGGGTAACCTGCCGCCTAGCTAGGTGCTAGTTGCTCGCTCAAGCGAACAGAGACTACTCTACAGCAGTTTTAGGGACTTGTACACTTCACATAGGGTTTTGTGACGAAGGTTATATGTCTGGTTGTATTTATCGTCTTTTCGTCACACAAGAGCGTCAGCGCACGCTCACCGCGCGCCCATATCTATCGCAGCGCCCACGCTCTCACCTTATGAATAAAGCCGCGAATAAAGCCACCGCCTACAGCAGTTTTAGAAGGAGCGGGAAGGAGTATCGCCATCCTGCTCAAGCAGAAGCACAATCTCCAGGTGCTCCAGATAGCGGCGCGCCTGCTCCACGGTGCACATGTCACCGGCAATCTCACGCTCCAGGTCACGGCGAACGCCACGGAAACGTGCCACCAGCGAAGGTTCCGTCAGGGTGATACCGATACCGTCAAAGAGAGAAGGCTCAGCATCTTCCTCGTGCAGGTCAAGGTGAATATCGTGGTGGTCAGACTCGCTGAGGCGCTCAGCCTCAGGAATATCTTCGGGCTCAGCGCCCAGAGAGGTATGCAAGTCAATGAAGAGCAGGGTTTGCAGGTCGTGAGCTTCCTCGCTCGTGTGTGCGTCCGTTGCAGACAGGTTATGAATGGTCATATCTCTATTGTCCTCTTTTTAGGTTGGTAACGCCTGTAAAACAGGCCCGTATTTCTGTTAGTTAGCTGTGAACAAGAGCCCCAACCCGGTAGGCTAGTACTAACCGGTGCCAGTAGCACCTCATTCACGAAAGGAAAACCCATGGCTAGCGAATCCTCATTCGACATTGTGTCCAAGGTGGACAAGCAGGAAGTTTCTAACGCACTGCACCAGGCGCAGAAGGAAATCTCCCAGCGTTACGACTTCCGTGGCGTTGGCGCAGAAATCGACTACTCCGGCGACAAGATCCTCATCAAGGCAAACGCCGAAGAGCGCGCACTGGCAGTGCTGGACGTTTTCCAGTCCAAGCTGGTCAAGCGCGGCATCTCCCTGAAGTCCCTGGACTCCGGCAAGCCCTACGCATCCGGCAAGGAAACCCGCATCGAGTGCTCCATCAAGGAAGGCATCGCGCAGGATCAGGCAAAGAAGATCTCCAAGATGATCCGCGAAGAGGGCCCCAAGGGCGTAAAGGCGAACATCCAGGGCGACGAGCTGCGCGTCTCCTCCAAGTCCCGCGATGACCTGCAGGAAGTCATTGCAATGCTCAAGTCCGCTGATCTTGAGATTGACCTGCAGTTCGTCAACTACCGCTAAGCTCAGGCGAGGCTCTCACCCTCTATCCCCGCCCAGCGATGGGTGAGGATAGAGGACTAGAAGCCGAAACGTAAAAATCCTCGGGGTGGCTACTTCCACAGTAGCCACCCCGAGGATTTTTTGTCTGCCAACCCGTCATCGCGGGTCACAATCGTCACCCCGGGTCATATTCACGCCCAGAGATGAGGGCGACAAAAAGACTTAGTACTGACCCATCTCACGAGCCTGCTGCTGCAGACGCGCAATACGCTGATCCATCGGCGGGTGAGTAGAGAGCATGCTCTTCAGCGAACCGAAGGGATTCGCAATCATCATGGCGCTCGCCGCCTCAGTGCTACGGTTGTTCGGGTCCATCGGGTACATGGACACGCCGCTCTCCAGCTTGTGCAGTGCCGAAGCCAGAGCCAGCGGGTCGCCGGTCAGACGTGCGCCGTCCTCGTCGGCATCAAATTCACGGGTGCGGCTAATAGCCATCTGAATAATCTGCGTAGCAATGGGAGCCAGCATGGCAACCACAAACATGGCGAGAGGGTTCGAACGTTCACCATCGCGGTTGGAACCACCGAACATCGCGCCAAACGAAAGGAACTGGGCAACAGTACCGATAATGGAGGCGATACCCGCCGCCACCGAAGAGGTCAGAATATCGCGGTTGTACACGTGCATCAGCTCGTGGCCGAGCACGCCGCGCATCTCGCGCTCATCCAACAGCTGCAGAATACCCTCGGTGCAGCACACCGCCGCATTCTGCGGGTTACGACCGGTTGCGAACGCGTTCGGGGTCATGGTCGGTGCCACGTAGAGGGCGGGCATGGGCTGACCCGCGCGGGAGGACAGCTCCTCCACAATGTCGTAAAGCACCGGAACCTCTTCACGGCTGACCGGGTACGCATTCATGGAGCGCAGAGCGAGCTTATCGGAGTTCCAGTAGGTGTACGCGACCGAAGCCAAGCTCACCAGACCCATAATCCAGATGAAAAAAGAGGTGCGGAAGGTCGCCGAAAGCAGGCCACCAATGAGCAGCATCATGCCCACCATGGAGCCCATTAACAGGGCAGTTTTCAGTCCATTGTTATGGCTGTGCATGGGTATCCTCCTGAGCAAATAGGTCAGCGCGTACAGCGTGTACTTGACTCTATAGAATACGTGCAAGCACCCGCCGGCGCACCTTATGGCACGCGGATTCACCCAGAGCGTCACCGACGCACCGAACTATGCGGGAGGCATTAGGGAATGGCGCCCGGGATATTCACCAGGGGCACCTGCTCCAGCACCTGCGCCGTAGCAGTCGGAAAAATACCCAGTAGCAGAATCGTGCCGTAAGCACCCAGAAAAAGAGTGAAGAGCAGACCGAGCATCAACTGCCCCTCCAGATCAAAACCGGTGGTAGTACTGCGGTACTGCCCGTAAATTACGGGGGTCACAATGGGTACACCAAAGAGCAGAACCATCAGCAAAATGTAGATGGGGTTTGTGAAGTCGTACACCATGACCCTATCCTCCTTGATGGTGATCGCCGGTGCGGGTTACTCTAGGTTCTTTGATTGTACGGCATCTCTTCACGCCCGAGGCCAGGGTGAGGAGGGGCGCCACAGAGTGGATGAAAGGGACGCCCCACCGGCTTATTATGAGTTTTTCATAAAATAATGATGAATTTCTCATAATAATGTGTAGACTTAAACCTATGACCGACGCAAAGACAACCTCCGATACGAAGAAGACCCAGCACCCAGACCATCACAATACCGGCTGCGCCCACACCACCGGCCTGCCCCTGCTCTCCGCAATAAGCCCCGAACAGCTCGAAGAAGCATGGACCACCGGTCTGCGCGCCAAGGGCCGCCGCGTCACCAAGCAGCGCCTCGCCGTACTCCACGCAGTGCAGGAACACCCGCACTCCACCGCCGACACCATCGTGCAGGCAGTGCGCGAGCGCATCCCCGCCATTACGGTTCAGTCGGTCTACGTGATTCTTGCCGACCTGACCGATATCGACCTGCTACGCAAGTTTGAGCCGCCGGGAACCCCCGCCCTCTACGAAACCCGCACGGGCGACAACCACCACCACGCCTTCTGCGTACGCTGCGGCAAGGTCGAAGACGTGGACTGCGCGGTCGGCTCCGCGCCCTGCCTGACCCCCAGCGATTTTCACGGCATGGCGCTCTTCAGCGCAGACGTGCTCTATCAGGGCGTGTGCGTAGACTGCCAGACCGAGCAGGAGGCGGCACTCGCCCGCGCTCAGCAGGAAGCGGCAGCACGCATCCTAGCGGCATAGCTTTTAGTCGGGTAGACCCGCTCCTCGGTCATGAGAGCTTTTAAACCGTTGAGGCGGCGACACAACTCGTGTCGCCGCCTCAACGGTTTAAGGTATATGAAGCAGGAACTTAGGCACCCATGCGGGGCTGCGAATCCACAATCTCCAGCAGCTCGCGAATCTGCGCCGCGCTCAGCACGGTCGAAGGGTTAATCGCGTTCACCTTCACGCTCGGTGCGCCAATATCCAGGGCGTAACGCAGAATATCCAGGGCGTTCGCCGAACGCACCTCAATATGCGGGTCCAGTGCCGCAATCTCAATGGGCGAGGTGAACACCAGCAGGCTCTGCGGGTTGCCGTTCTCATCCGGGTCAAACACGAAGGAGGTGCCGGACGGGTCGGCAGGGTCAACGCCCACCAGCAGTACGGACGCTGGGGACACCAGCGAGCCGAGCAGCATCTGCATGTTGTCCTGCACCAGCGCCATCTTCGCGCCGTCATTACGGGGAGAAGTGACAATCCAGTGCACCTGAGCGCGCTCAATGTAGCACTCGTGATCGGTGCCGGGATCAACCACAATCAGATCCAGCGCCTCATTGTTAAGGAAGTCAATGAAGACCTTCATCGCCGGTTCGCGCAGAATCAGCTCGTCACCCTCGGATTCCTGACGTACGTAGCTCTTGCCAATGTGCTCGGAAGAGGAGAACACGCACAGCGCCTGCATGCCGGTCTCGGGCATGCGAATAACCTGGTGAGCCAGCACCGATTCGGGGCCCATCGCGTCGGTCTCGGAGGGAATCAGCAGGGAGCCGGTAGCATCGAGCAGAACGTCACCACCGAGCATCGTACGAACCACGTTAATGAGGGTTCGCTCCTGCACATCGTTACGGAAGGTTTCCAGAGCGGAGACCAGGTACGGGTTCGGAATCTCATGCTCGCTCGAAGACAGTGCCGCGGCGGCGGAGTGGCGGGCACGACCCTCCATACGCTCACGAGCCCACTGCGGGATACGCGACGCATCGCGAGGGAACTCAGCCAGGTGCTCACGCACGTCGGTTGCGGTCAGGGTGCCCTCATTCTTCCAGCTAGCGGGCTCGTCGTCACGGTTGTAGGAGGCACCCACGCTGAACTGCGGGTTGGGCCAGCCGGTAGCCGCAACCACGATGGAGGCGGTAAACCAGGTGCCGCGGTTACCGTCGTAGGCGGCGCGCTGTAGCTTACGGACCTCAGCAATAATGGGCGAGCCGTCCTTGAGCGGGCCGATGGTGCCAATGAACTCTTCGCCGTCGCGGAATTCACGCACACGCACGAAAATCTGACCTGCCAGAGGCTTGACGTCCAGCACCATTTCGCTCCAGCCGGGGTCAACACTAACGACATCCAGCAGCCAGCTTCCAATGTTATTCAGCGCATCCTGGATGCGCGCGGCACGGCTACTCGTCTCGGCAAGGCGGGGTTCAGTCATAGTTCATACATCCTTGAGTGTGAATACGGCGCGGCTGGAGGCATCCGTGTTCGGTCGTAGTGTCGGCTTACAGGGTGCCGGAAGAAGCCGTCCCTTCGATTCTAACGAACACGGGCACTCCACGCAGATAGTTTACGCCGAAAGATATATGCTCTATCTCTCCCTCAGAGCTCTTGGATACGGCTCAAACAGGCGCCTTAGAGCCCAATACGCCTAAAGCACACACTAAAACCGGGGATACACGGCATAGTGAACGCTAAAAGGTTGATAATCTTGAAGCATGACGAATTCTCTGCAGGACCTTATCGACGCATCGATCTTTATCTCCACCGAGTACCAGGCTCGACTCGCCGAGCTCGTGGGTACCTCCGAGTGGAACGTGGATTTCACCTCCCAGTCTCTGGACTTTGAGACCACTCCCCCGCTCTCGCTCAAGCCGCATCTGCTGGGCACTGAATCTGAGAACCGCGGTACTTGGATTTGGTCATGGCAGCAGCTGGGCTACTTCCCCGACTCCGTTGTTTCTGCCGCTATTCAGGCGCGTGAAACCGGTGAGCGTGACGGCCTGACCGAGCTGACCACCGACGAGCTGCCTCTCTCCGAGTCCCTGGCACGCCGCCTGACCCTGGCGACCAAGACCATTAGCGGCCTGTACGCACACTACCCGCTGCCCGCGGGCGCTGGCGTGCGCGCATGGACCCTGCTGGAGGGCGCTGAGCTGACCCTCGAGGCACCGACCTACAAGGGTATTGGCCGCGTCATTGCTAAGACCCTGCAGAGTGAAGAGATCCACAACCAGGTTCTGGCGGTGGACTCCTACGCTCAGCAGCGTGGCTTCCACATTGCCTGGGACACCGAGGCAACCGCAGTGCTGACCGCAACCGACGGTGCCCTGCGCCTGTGGTTCGACGAGGGCCGCATCAGCGGCATCGAGCAGGCTGAACCTCAGGTTGGTCCCGAGGTCCTGGAGCAGTGCGCAGCCGCTGCCGCACAGCGTCGCGAATCCCTCGCGGCACTGCGCGCCGAGATTGAGCGCGTGGCAGCCGCTGAGGCAGCCGCACAGAACGCACAGCGCGAGCAGGAGGCGGCAGAACGCGCCGCCGCACGTGCCGAGGCCGAAGCAGAGCGCGCCGTCGAGATCGCCGAGCACGCACCGGTCGCAGAGACTGAGGTACCCGGCGTCGAGAGCACCGAGAACCTCTACCCCGCCGACGAGGCTCCCTTCGATCAGGAGCCGGCAGAGTACGCAGAGCCCGGCCTGGTCACCGTGGAGACCCTGCCCGGCGAGTACGAGGCAGAAGAGACCGAGCAGGCTCGCGTCTACACCGACGAGTCCATCGGCGCCGAGCAGCCCGAGTACGAGACCGTTGAGGCTTCCGCAGAGTACGCTGAAGAGCCGGTTGCAGCTGAGCAGCCCGTCGAGGTCGAGCAGGATGCAGCAGAATACGAAGAGCAGCACGTGGAGCCCATCCGCAACGCTGGCGCAGCTCCCGACCTGCAGGCAGAGCACGAAGAGGCAGCCCGCCGCAAGCAGGAAGAAACTGCACGCCGCGAGGCAGAGCAGCCCAAGAAGAAGGGCTTCTTCTCCCGCTTCTTCGGCCTCTAAACCGAATACGCAACATTCCTCAGGCGCGGTATCCTCGTGGTGCCGCGCCTGTGGCGTGCCCGGCGGGTAGAGTAGCCTCAGTGCGCATCAATGCCCCCGCTGGCGCATCCCGACGATTAGCATTAGAAGAACGTCACTAAAGAATCAGGTCAGAAGAAGAAACCATGTCAGAAACGCAGAAGCACACCACCCGCAACGGGTTTATCACCATCATCGGCACCTACCTTATTTGGGGCATGCTCCCCCTGTATTTTGTGATGATGGCACCGGCGGGACCGATTGAGATTGTCGTGGCGCGCGTGGTCTTCTCCCTCCTTTTCTGCGCCCTGCTGCTACCGATTTTGCGGGCAACCACTGACTTCCGCCGCGCGCTACGGGACCGCCACATCATGCTGGTGCTGACGGCGGCATCATTCCTCATCGGCGCGAACTGGCTTATCTACGTGATGGCAACGACCAGCGGTCACACCATTGACGTGTCCCTGGGCTATTTCATTAACCCGCTGGTCTCCGTGGTGTTGGGCGTGATTTTCCTGCAGGAGCGCCTACGCCCGTCGCAGTGGGTGTCCGTCGCGATTTCCTGTATTGCGGTGCTGATGATGAGCCTCATCTACGGCCAGGTACCCTGGACGGGCCTGGGCGTGGCGTTCTCCTTCGGCATCTACGGTCTGCTCAAGGCGCGCGTCGCCCACGACGTGAGCCCCATCGTTTCGCTATCTCTGGAGACCTTTATCCTGGCGCCCTTCGGCATCGCAGCATTGTTTATTCTCAACGCACAGGGGCAGATGACTCTCTTCAGTGAGGGCCCCGGACACTTCTGGCTTCTCGCCTCCACCGGCGTGGTCACCGTTGTACCGCTCATGCTCTTTGCGGCGGCAACCAAGGCTCTTCCGCTGTCGATTATTGGCATGGTGCAGTACCTGGGCCCGACCATCCAGTTTGTTCTGGCGCTGACCGTTCTGCACGAGCAGATGAGCGCCGATAAGGTACTGGGTCTGGGCCTCATCTGGATTGCTCTCATTATCTTCACCGTGGATGCGGTGCGTGCCTCCCGCTCCTACCGCGCCTCCGCACTGTCTGACCCGGAAACCGGCATGATCCCGCTCGTGCAGGCAGAAGACGTACAGAGCAAGTAGTGCTCTCCTCAATCCGCATAAAACACAGTGCATAAACACAGTGATGCCCCGCAGACGTTAGCCTGCGGGGCATCACTTTATATCGCGTTCACACGCTAAAGCTCAGAACCCTGAGCTTCAGCAGCATCATCGAGAGCATCCAGATCCGGCTGACGGTGCAGGTTCAGCAGAGCCAAACCCAGACCACCCCAAATGATCAGGATTGCCACAACGAGCATCACAATTGCGGAGATAGACATGAGGGCTCCTAACGGGTAACGGTCGAATCAACGTGGCCGTGCTCAACCTGACCGGCAATCACCGGAGGTGCCGGAGGCTCTTCAGCCGCACGAGACTTCTTCGACCAGGGCAGAAGAGAAACAACAATCGCGCCCACCAGAAGCAGTGCGCTCATGCCCCAACCAAAGATTGCCAGCAGATCCGCGGGGTAACCCTCATACGGAGTCTGAATCAGCTTGATAACGCTCTGAATCAGGGAGTAGCCCAGAACCAGCGGGGTCACGACAGCCAGCAGAATCATCCAGACCCTGCCGACCTTGATGGAGGAGTAGCGGTTCAGGTGCTCAGCCAGAGCGGGCAGCGCACGCACCACGTAAGCAACCACGATAATGGCGCACAGGCCAGCAGCCAGAATACCGAAGAGGTTCACGAAGTTATCGAGAATATCCAGCACGTACAGACCGGTGGTGGTCGGCATCAGCAGCAGCGAAATCAGAGCCATCGGAACAATCACCAGAACGGTAGATGCGAGACGGGAGGTCGCGAACTTATCCTGAATACCAGCAATAATCACCTCAAGAATCGAAATGAGGGAGGTGAAACCAGCAAAGAGCAAGGAGCCGAAGAAGAGGATACCGATCAGCACGCCACCGGGTGCCTGAGAAATAATGGTCGGGAACGCGATGAACGCCAGACCAATACCGCTGGTCGCAACCTCGCTCACCTGGGTGCCAGCAGCCTGAGCCATGAAACCAAGAGCAGCGAACACACCGATACCAGCAAGAAGCTCAAAACCGGAGTTCGCGAAACCAACCACAGCACCGGAACCGGTCAGGTCAGTCTTAGGCTTCAGGTAGGAGGAATAGGTGATCATAATGCCGAAGCCGATGGACAGCGAGAAGAAAATCTGGCCGTACGCAGCAACCCACACATCCGGGTTTGCCAGGGAGTCCCAGCTGGGGGTGAACAGAGCGTTCAGACCATCAATAGCACCGGGCAGGGTCAGCGAGTAAATCACCAGACCAACGAACATGACCAGCAGCAGCGGGATGAAGATAATGTTGGCCGCACCCACGCCCTTCTGAACGCCCAGAGCCATCACAGCGAGCAGAACGCCCCAGATCAGCACCATGGGGACCAGAACATCCATGTTGAAGTCCAGGGAGACGCCGGGATCCTTTGCAACCTTCAGGAACTCACCCTGGAAGAACGCCTTCGGGTTATCGCCCCACTCATTGGTGAAGGAGAAAACCATGTAACGCAGAGCCCACGCCACAATAGCGGCGTAGTAGATAGCAATCACGAAGTTAATACCCATGTGCCACCAGCCGATGAACTCGGTCTTACGGTTCAGACGGCGGAAAGCCAGCGGGGACGACGCACGCGCACGGTGACCGATAGCGTAGTCAAAGAAAAGGAAGGTCAGACCGGCGGTCAGCAGGGCGACAATGTAGGGAATCATGAAGGCGCCGCCGCCGTTATCAAATGCGATGTAGGGGAAACGCCAAATATTGCCCAGACCAACAGCAGAACCGATGGCGGCAAAGATGAAGACGCGACGGCTGGAGAAGCCTTCGCGCTTCGTGGGCGCCTTAGGGGTAGATGCTCCCATAGTTGTAAACCTCGAATGTGTGGGGACGCGGATGGTTGGTGCGAGAATAACCCGTCGGGGTGGGTGGGCTCTGCTCGCGTCCAGAAATAGTAAACGGCTCTCCAACACGGGTTGGGCGTGGGAGCCGTCAAAGGTCTGAGGGTCGGGTGTGCACCTCGGACATGCCTATAAGGTTTACCTTAAAGGTAGGGGCCGGTCAAGAAGACCCCAGCATGCGGAAGCTTTCGGAGGGTAAGAGGAGCCCCAAAGCACCCCTAAAATCGGCGCCGACTAGTCATAACGCAGAAAACCCCCGCCGAATCCGGGCAGATTCAGCGGGGGTTTTGAAGTATGAGACACCCGGAAGTCGTTAGACTCGGGTACACGCTACACGGCGGGTTTTAGCCTTCGCGGTGAACCACAGCGTGAGCGAAAGACTCCAGCGCAGCCTTCGCGGTGGACTCGGGCAGCGGAGCAATCGCGGCAATTGCACGGTCCGCCCAATCGTAGGCGATCTGCCATGCTTCCTGGGTGACCGGGTGGGCGGCGAGCGCCTCCACGGCTGCATCCAGTGCCTCGTCGGAGCTCAGGTCTGCATCCAGCAGGGCGCGAACAGCAATAGCGGGTTCGTCGCCGGCAGCTACCGCACGGTCCAGCAGGATGGTCGGCAGGGTGGGCACACCCTCGCGCAGGTCGGTGCCGCGGGTCTTACCGCTGGTCTTGCCGTCGCTAACGATGTCGATCACGTCGTCAGCCAGCTGGAATGCCACGCCGACCAGCTCGCCATACGCCTTGACCATGGAGATGACCTCTTCGGAAGCGCCCGAAAGCAGGGAGCCGTACTCGCCGGCAGCAGCAATCAGGGAGCCGGTCTTGCCCTCAATGACGGCAATGTAGTGGTCGAGCAGGTCCTGACCCTCGCGGGGGCCGGTGGTTTCGAAGAGCTGGCCGAGCACCAGACGCTCGAAGGTCTGGGCCTGAATCTTCATGGGGCGGGTACCCAGCTCGGACACCAACAGGGATGCTCGGGAGAAGATCAGGTCGCCAGTCAGAATCGCGACGGAATTGCCCCAAATCATCTGGGCGCTGTCCACGCCGCGGCGCTTGGGAGCATCATCCATCACGTCGTCGTGGTAGAGGGTTGCCAGGTGGGTCAGTTCAACGACCACGGCAGCTTCAATGACGTCATCGTTGATTTCGCCGTCTACGGCTGCGCAGAGCAGCGCCAGCAGGGGGCGCACACGCTTGCCGCCCGCGGAGAGCAGGTGACGGGATGCGACGTCCGCCAGGTGGTCAGTCTGTGCGATGGCTTCTGCCAGGCGCTCCTCAATACGTGCGAGAGAGGAGAGAATCTGCGGACCCAGCTTGGGGTCAGCGGCGATGAGTTCAAAGCCTGCGGGCAGTTTCAGGTCGAGGTCTCCCAGCAGGTCGGTTGCGGCAATGGGCTGCTCTGCGTTGCTCACGGTGTCTTCTATCTTCTTGGTGTTGGTGTCTTCGGTGGTGTGTGAACGCGGTGTCTATGCGTTATGTGCTTCGGGCTTGAAGCCGCGGTGAATGGCGACGATGCCGCCGGTGAGGTTGCGGTACTGCACGGAGGTGAAGCCCGCCTCCTTGAACTTCTGCGCCAGTTCCTGCTGGTTAGGCCAGGTGATGATGGACTCGGCGAGGTATTCGTAGGATTCGGGGTTGGAGGAGATTGCGCGGGCAATCGGCGGGATTGCCTTCATGATGTAGTTCTTGTAGACCGCGCCGAAGGGGGCGAAGGTCGGGGTGGAGAACTCCAGGACGACGATGCGTCCGCCGGGCTTGAGCACGCGGTAGATTTCACTCAGTGCCTTGGGGTAGTTGGCGACGTTGCGCAGACCGTAGGACATGGTCACTGCGTCGAAGGTTTCGTCGTCAAAGGGTAGGGCGGTGACGTCTGCCTGCACGAAGGCCATGTCGGGGCGACGGCGGCGGCCCACATCCAGCATGCCTTCGGAGAGGTCTGCTGCGATGACATCCACGCCGGCGTCGGCGAAGGGTTCGGAGGAGACGCCGGTACCTGCGGCTACGTCCAGTACTTTCTGGCCGGGGTGCGCGTCTACGGCGGCGACTGCCTGCTTACGCCAGTAGATGTGCTGGCCGAGGGAGAGGATGCCGTTCATGAGGTCGTAGCGTTCAGCGACGGTATCAAACATGGCGGCAATATCGCCGGTTTTCTTGTCTAGGGTTGCGCGGTTGGCGCGGGTGTTCTTCTCTGCGTTCACGCTCTCAATTGTGGCATGGAGGTTACTAGATTCGATAGTTGGGTAAACCGTAGTAGTGTCGCGCGGTGCGTTAAGGTGCGTTCTGGAGTGGTTTTCGAGTCGATAATTCTGGGTTTTATTCAGTTTTTGGGGGTGTGAATTATGCATATTCAGCAAAAATTTATGAATATTTATGTGTATGCTTGCATTTTTTAACATAGGCGCGCACAATAGACCATAGATTTCATAGAGCACACCCCACACAGGAGCATCCCAATGAACACCGCAATCCTCAAGAAGGCATCCCTCAAGCCCCTCGCGCTGCTGGCAGTACTGCCCCTGGCACTCACCGGCTGCGTCTCCACCGCCAACGAGAACTCCGACGCCAACGGCGAGGTCACCCTCGTCAAGTCCGGCACCCTCAGCGTCTGCACCAACACCCCCTACAAGCCCTTCGAATACGAAGAAAACGGCACCATCGTCGGCCTGGATGCAGACATCGCCAACGCTATCGCCTCCGACCTGGGCGTGAAGGCTCAGCTGACCTCCATCAGCTTCGAGGGTCTGGACTCCGGTACCGGTCTGGCCACCGGTCAGTGCGATATCGCCCTGGCGGGTATCGGCGTGACCGATGAACGGAAGAGCAAGATGGAATTCACCACCGTCTACTTCGATGACAACCTGGCAATCCTGGTCCCCAAGGGCTCCTCCATCACCTCCGCCGCAGACCTGAAGGGTGTGAGCGTTGGTGCGCAGCAGGCAACCAGCGGTGAAACCTACGCCAAGGAAAACGGTGCAGAGGTCATCCAGTACGAAGACACCTCCCTCATGTTCTCCGCGCTGAAGACCGGTCAGGTCAAGGCAGTCGCTGCGAACCTCTCCGTGGTTTCCGAGGCGCTGACCAACGACCCGGACTCCTTCAAGATTGCCTACCAGGATTCCGAAAACACCGAGCAGATTGCCGCAGCAGTTTCCTCCAACAACAAGGCACTGTTGGCCAAGGCAAACGCCACCATTACCAAGCTCAAGGAAAACGGCGAGCTCGACAAGATGAAGGCCAAGTGGGTTGGTGCCACTTCCTCCACCTCCGCGAGCGCCTCTTCCTCCGCTTCCTAAGCATCTAGCCGGTTAGTCTCTCTCTCCCCCCCCAATTCAGGAGTACCCTTATTACTTTTGGGTTGGGGGCTTCTCCGGCCTTCACCCCTTGTGAGCGTGTAGAACGCTCCTAACCGAACAGCACACGGATAAGAAAGCGCATGTCCTCTAAACTCTCACCCCGTCAGAAGCAGAAGCTCTTCCGCTATGCACAGTACGCCCTTCTGGCCGTTATTGCTCTGGCAGCCATTCTTCTGGCTGACTGGAAGACCCTCAGCCAACAGGTATTCAACCTGGACGTTGCGGCTGCCCAGTTCCCCGACGTCATCACCGTGGCGTTGAAGAACACCCTGCTGTACACCACCCTGGGCTTTATCGTAGGCCTCTCCGGCGGTTTGCTGCTGGCACTCATGCGTATTTCCTCCATCGCCCCCTACCGTTGGATTGCGACCCTGTACGTGGAGCTTTTCCGCGGTATCCCGGCGCTGCTGGTCTTCTTCGCGTTCGGTTACGGTATTCCTCTGGCGTTCAAGATTCGCTTCGTGGATAACCTGATTCCGGTGACCCTGTCCCTGGGTATGGTTTCGGCAGCCTACATTAGTGAGGTTCTGCGTGCGGGCCTGCAGGCGATCCCGAAGGGCCAGATGGAGGCGGCACGCTCTCTGGGTATGTCCCACACCCGCGCCATGATTTCGATCATTATTCCTCAGGCGTTCCGCGTGGTTCTGCCCCCGCTGACCAACGAGGTTATCCTGCTGACCAAGGACTCCTCCCTCGTGTACCTGCTGGGCGTGACCGTCTCGCAGTACGAGCTGGCGAAGTTCGGCCGTGAGGGCCTGACCGCCGCTAACGCGGGTCTGACTCCCCTGGTGGTTGCGGGTCTGTGCTACCTGATTATCACTGTTCCGCTGGGCCAGCTCTCCGCATACTTTGAGCGCCGCACCCAGCTTGCGGGCCGCAAGTAAGCGCAACGACAGATACGGATTACGGAAGATACTATGACTGTTTCAACTTCATCCATGGCCGCCTCCTCGGTGCGCATTTCTAACCTGCACAAGTCTTACGGCAAGGTTCAGGTTCTCAAGGGCATTGACATGCAGGTCGAGCCGGGCGAGGTCGTGTGCCTTATCGGCCCTTCGGGTTCCGGTAAGTCCACCCTGTTGCGTTGCGTGAACCTGCTGGAGGAGCCGAACGACGGCACCATCATGGTGGGCGATACCGAGGTTACCGACCCGGACGTAGACATTAACCGCGTGCGTACCCATATGGGTATGGTGTTCCAGCAGTTCAATCTGTTCGGTCACCTGAACATTCTGGATAACTGCACGATCGCTCAGATTAAGGTTCTGGGCCGTTCCAAGGCTGAGGCGGAGGCGGTTGCCCTCGAGCAGCTCGCCAAGGTTGGTCTGGAAGGCAAGGAAGACCGCTTCCCGGCTCAGCTGTCCGGTGGTCAGCAGCAGCGTGTGGCTATTGCGCGTGCACTGTCCATGCACCCGGACCTGATGCTCTTCGATGAGCCGACCAGTGCACTCGACCCGGAGATGGTCGGCGAGGTTCTGAGCATTATGCGCAACCTTGCTGATGAGGGTATGACCATGATCGTGGTGACTCACGAGATGGCGTTCGCCCGCGAGGTCGCCGATAAGGTCGTCTTCATGGCCGATGGCGTGGTCGTGGAAGAGGGTCCCGCCGATCAGGTGATTGGCGCCCCCAAGCACGAACGTACCCGGGCTTTCTTGGCGCGCGTGCTCGATCCGACCCACGCCGTAGTAGACTAGTACTAGCTCTTGAAAAACGTAGCGGGCGGTGCTGTACGAAACATTCTGTTTCGCGCAGCACCGCCCGCTTTTTAATGTTCTAGTTCGCGGCTATTTCGGTTCTAGAAGATACGGCGCGCAACCTTGTCAAAGAGACGGTCGGGCAGCACGGTATGCAGGAACACGGAGGGCTTAGCGCCGAATCCCACGAGGTAGCGGGTCTTGGGGCGGCGCGCCTCCAGGGCTCGCAGAATGGTCCTCGAAATCACCTTGGGCTCTGAGAGACTGGAGGACGGCGAGTAGAGCTTACGCATATTTGCCGCAACGCGCTGCGCCTGCTCAGCGTAGACACCGTTTCGGGAGGATTCCTCCAGGTGGTCTGCCGCGATGAGTCCCCAGGAGGTCTTGATGCCGCCGGGCTCAATAATGACCACGTCAATGCCGAACTCTTCAACTTCCATGCGCAGTGCATCGCTGAACGCCTCGAGGGCGTACTTGGTGGCGTGGTACCAGGATCCCAGAGGCATGGTGATACGCCCCGCCATCGAGGAGATGTTCAGGATGCGCCCGCGGCCCCGTGCGCGCATATGCGGCAGCACCAGCTGGGTGAGGCGCGCCAGGCCGAAGAGGTTCACCTCGAACTGGCGGCGTGCCTCGTCGATGGGGACGTCTTCAATAGCGCCGTAGGATCCGTAGCCCGCGTTGTTGATGAGCACGTCAATGCGGCCTTCTGCGTCAATGATCTGCTGTACGGCGGTTTCCATGGATGCCTCATCGGTAACGTCCAGGCTGAGCGCTTTCACGCCCTCGGAGGCGAGCTCTTCAATCTTCTCAACGCGGCGGGCGGCACCGTAGACGGTGTAGCCGTAGCGCACCAGCAGCGGCGCCACGTCGTAGCCGATACCGGAGCTGGCGCCGGTGAGAAGAACGACGGGGCGTTGCAGTGACTTGGGCATTGCGTATCCTTTCGGCTTGCTCCCCTTTCGGACTGCCCCCCTTCGGGTTGCTCCCTGCAGTGTTAGCGGGGAGGTGTTAGCTGGGGGTACTTCTTAGGGTACGCTCACGCGGGGTGAACCGGCGTGCAGAAAGCTCAGGGCGTAGCGTGAGGGTATTCTCACCGGCATATGTGAGGGCAGGAAGACAGAGAAAAAGCTCGCCGCGGCATCCTGTGCAGATGCGGCGGCGAGCTAAGGTTTTGGGGTCAGGGGTTTAGAGGCCGGGGTTTAGACCTCTTCGACGTCGATGTTAACCTTGGGTTCGGGGTGCGATTCGCCGGTCAGCATGGTCACTAGCAGGGTGGAGTCCTTCACGGCGCGCAGGGAGTGCAGCAGCTTGGCGGTCACGTGAATCGGCTTGCCGGGTACCAGGGTAATATCGCGGTCCTTCACGTGGAAGATAACTTCACCCTTGAGCACCTGCACGAAGACGGGGTGGACGCTGTGGTGCTCGTGCCAGGACTGGCCTGCAGCCAGTTCCATGAGGGTCAGGTTGCCGCCGTCGGCATCAACGATCTTGCGGGCCTGGGGCTTATCTTCAAAGGGGGTCAGCGCTTCGGTGAGCTGGGGGAATACGAGGACGCGGCCTTCATGGGTACCTGCCATGGTACGCACCTTTCTCTTCAGGGGTGAGTGAAAGGGGGCACACACCCCCTCTCTAATATTGGTATTAAAAATACTAAATTTCTTATATTGTATTCCCCTCCCCGCACCCGGACAATATCTCAGCTCACATCAAGCTGAAACATCCCGCGCAGAGAGGGGAACAATACTTACTGGTAGCTCCACACCTTCGAATAGGCGGAGCGATTACTATTACGCGGACGCAACAGGTTCACCATCAACGCCGTCGTACCAAAGCTCACCGCAATAATCATGCAGGTCGCCGCGGTAAACGCACCACCGGGAATCGGCGCAAAAATCGCAATCAGATACAGGATGACCGCGCAGAACGACAGGAACAGCGTCGCAATCGTCATCAACGGCACCAGCACCAAACCGCCACGCGCCGGCACCGCAAAATCTGCCGGACGCACATAACGCAACACGCCCATACCCACGACCGTCCAGATGGCGGTGACCAGAATAGCGGTCACCACATCCGCCGGGCGGTGCCAACCGTTAATAATCGTGGAGGCACCCGTCAGGCAGGTCGCCACCGCCGCGCAGAGAGCCACCGTGGGCCGCAAGAAACGAGGCGCCGCTAGGAAGAGCGCCGCGCCAGCCGCCGCCGCGAAGGTCGTGTGGCCACTGGGCGCCGAGTTGCTCAGCGCCTCCTGAACACCCAGGTCGGGCTTCACGATCAGGTAGTGCTTGAGCAGATATGTACTCGTCACCGCCGCAGCCCCAACTAGCACGCCAATCAGCGAGGGCAGGAACCGGTGCTTCCAAATCAGCACCGCAATCAGACCCAGCACCGCAATCACACCAACAATCGTGGGCAAAGAATCCAGCGCAGTCAGGGTCGGACCGCGGTAACTCTTGAACTGATGCGCATACTCGGTGTACGCCTGCTCATCAACCTGCTGGCCGGTCGCCGTGTAAATGAAGAACACAAACGCACCGTAGAGAGACAGACCCAAGAACAGCAACGCCATCACGTGACGCATCAAAATACCGGTACTCGGAAGATGATGCCCCTGCTCTTCGCCGGGACGATTCACCGGGCGGCCCGAAGCATCCACGGGAACCTGACCGGTCTGAACATACGCACCGTTCGGGTAGGCGGCGGCAGGATACGCCTCGGGAGGATAAGCCACCGGCTGCGGAGGCATCGCACGCGTGGGAAGCGGTTGCTGGGCGCCCATTGGGGAGGCACCCATTTGGGGGGTACCCATCTGATTATTCAGCGGGAAACCGCTCACCGAAGGCTTCGGCGGATCCAGACGGCGCGTAGCCTGCATCGGTTCATCCGCGCTGTAGTTCCCCTGAGAGGCGCGTTCCTGCGGCGAGGGAATCGTCTCAGGAATCTTAATGGGGGCACGGTAGGCGCGCGGCAGAGGGCGGGTCGCGCCAATAACTTCTGTAGAGTCCTGGTGCGAAGAAATAACTTCGGTATTCGCAGATTCAGCGTTCACGGAACCTGCGTTCGCAGAAGCCGCGTTTGCAGAACCTACAGGCGCAGCTTCGTGAGCTGGCGATGAACCGTAATCCGTCAAAACTTTCGTACGGTCATCACTGTGCGCAGTAGCAGGGGTAGCCGTCTCGTGGGAGGCGAGCACCTGGGTAGCATCCTGATAATCAGAAAGCACCGCAGTCGCGTCCTGATAATCAGAGAGCACCGCAGTCTCATCAGAGGAAAACACCGTAGTAGGCGCGTTGTCAGCAGCGGCCGCATGCACATCAGCGGGGTGAAGCACACTGGTAGCATCGAGGTTTTCGGAGCTCTCCCAACCAGAGTTTCCCGAACCCGATGTATTTGCCGGTGTTTTCTTCTTCATAACCCTTCGTACCTTCTTGCCCTCATGTCTGTTAGCCATACCCGAGCCCGCCGATGCCCACCCCTCAAAACGGTAGCCCCCAAGCTGCCGTTTTATGCGAAGCACCGTCCGAGTTCTCGGGCGAATAACTACCTACTATCCCAGGTTAAGCTATGAAAAACTAAAGTTTTTTCGACCACAACCTGAGAGTTTCCAGAGAATACATGACAGGGCGCGAGCGCACCCGCCCGCCCCCAGAATGCTATGGTGAGCTCATAGCGCATCACAGAAGGGCAGATACCTTGAACACCAGTATGAGCGTGCCGCCTCTCGGCTACGGTTTTCACCTCACGAACACTCCCCTGCCGCCACTGCAGGAGGTTCTGGAAAACCTGTTCACGGTCGAAATTCCGATGACGGTCACCTTCCGCGGGGTCAATAGCCGCCAGAGCGCGCTGATTCGCGGCCCGCACGGCTGGGGCGAGTTCGCGCCCTTCCTCGAGTACGGTGCGCAGGAGTCTGCCGCGTGGCTTGCCTGCGCGTTGGAGGCGGCGTGGCTGCCCGCACCGGAGCCGGTGCGTACGCGCATCCCGCTGAACGCGACCCTGCCAGCAGTACCGGCGGAGCGTGTTCCGCAGGTGCTCGCCAAGTACGAGGGCGAGATTCAGGAACTCAAAATCAAGGTGGCTGAGAAGGGTCAGAGCCTCGCCGACGATATTGCCCGCGTGGCGGCGGCACGAGATGCCCTCCCGAATGCGCGTCTGAAGGTGGACGCGAACATGGGCTACACCCTCGGCGGTGCCCTTGATGCACTGCGCAAGCTCTGTGAGTACGACATTATCTACGCAGAGCAGCCCGTGGCATCCATTGAGGATATGGCTGCGCTCCGCTTTGCCATTGCTAAGGAGAGGCTGCCCGCCCGCATTGCCGCGGACGAGTCGATTCGTAAGGCGGAAGACCCGCTGAAGGTGGCGCGCGCGAACGCCGCGGACCTGATGGTTATTAAGGCGGCACCTCTGGGCGGTGTACGCCGTGCGCTCGCGCTGGTGGAGCAGGCGCAGCTTCCGGCGGTGGTTTCTTCTGCGTTGGAGTCTTCGGTGGGCATTGGTGTCGGTGCGTCCCTGGCGGCTTCCCTTCCGACTTTGAAGTACGGGTGCGGTCTGGGCACGGTCTCCCTCATGGCTGAGGACGTCACCGATGAGCCGCTCATCGCCCGTGACGGGTTCATGGACCTGCGCGCCATCACCCCCAGCCCGCAGCGCCTGGAGCGTCTTGCCACCGATGAGCAGACCCGCCAGTGGTGGGTGGAGCGAGTCACTGCCTGCTACCGGGTACTGGAACGCGCCTCCGGACTGTAAAGACTGTAGTTATCAAGGTTGCACCCGTGAAGGGTAACCATAACTGAATGAAAAACCTTACGGCATTAGAATGGTACGGTGACTGAAAACCGCTCAACCCCCACCATGCTCACCGCAGTATCCGTGCTCGATTCGCTAATTCGTGCCGGTATGCGGCATGTTGTCGTGTCTCCGGGTTCCCGCAGTGCACCTCTTGCGTACGCTATTGCCGCCGCCGCTGAAGCCGGCGCGCTCATTGCGCACGTGCGCGTGGACGAGCGAAGTGCAGCCTTTACCGCCCTGGGTATTGCCAAAGCATCCGGCCAGCCCGTGGGTCTGGTGTGCACCTCCGGTACGGCACTGGGCGAGTACATGCCCGCCGTCATGGAGGCGTACCACGCCGGCGTGCCCCTGGCGGTGCTGAGCGCGGACCGTCCAGAGCGTCTGCGCGGTAGCGGTGTGAATCAGACGACCCGTCAGGCGAGTTTCTTCCATCCTTTTGTGCGCGCTGAAGCTGATCTGACCTCCTACCCCGAGCAGGTGGAGGGCGAGCAGACTCAGGCCTTTGCCGCCTGCCTGAATGCGCTGACCGGTCGTAGCGCCGAACACTGGCGCAAGCAGTCGACGGAACCGATTGGCCCGGTGCACCTGAACATTTGTTTCGATACGCCGCTGACCCCCTCTGGCCGTTTTGCGCAGATGCTGCCGCAGTGGGCACAGAGCCTGCTGGAGGATTACGACCCGCAGGCTGAGGGCCGCACCCGCGCCGCCCGCGCTGAAGGTTCCGGGCTCTCCAGCGCTGAGCAGCGTTGGCTTCTGGATTCTTTGGAGGCGCAGGCGGACCTGGCGGAGTTCACCCCGGCGCACCGCACCGTGGTGGTTGCCGCTGATGGTGCCGGTGAGTTCGCGGCTGAGTTTGCGCGTGTGCTGGACCTGCCGCTGTTTGCGGAGCCTTCCTCCGAGGCGCGCCACGGCGTAACCTCCATTCCTCACTACCCGCAGCTGCTCGGCGATGCGTCCTTCAAGCCCGCCGCGCAGATTGAGCGTGTGGTGCTCTTCGGCCACCCGACGCTTTCGCGCCCGATTACCGCATTGCTGGAACGCAAAGATATTCAGTGCGCGTTCTACGCCCCGCGCCGCGCCAGCTGGTACGAGCCGGGCGCTCGCTCCTTCGTGGAGCTGTCGACCCCGCACGAGCTCGCCGAGTTTGCGTGCGCATCCTCTGCTGCCGCTGATGAGCTGGTGGACGAGCTGAGCTGGCTAGAGCAGTGGGTTGAGCCCGCCCGCGAGCTGCAGGATGAGTGCCTGGGCGCCATTGCCGCCTACGAACACCCGGGTGCTGAGAGTTCAGTAGACAGCGCTGAGAGCTCGGTTGACTACACCGATTACCGCAACCGCACCGCTGGCCGCTCCTACGCCCGCCGCGTCTGGCAGGATGCGGTGGCTCAGCGCCGCCTGCTCGTACTGGGATCCTCAAACCTGGTGCGTGATTTGGATGCGGCAGCCCCCGCCCTGGGCGAGCCCGCCCCCGCGCGCGTGTTTGCTAATCGCGGTCTTGCCGGTATTGACGGCACAATTGCGACCGCTATTGGCGTGTCTCTGTCTGGCTACTACCCTGCCGGTGTGGATGAGAACTCCCTCCCGGTCATTGGTGGTACCGCCCTGCCGGTGACCCTGCTGTGCGGTGACCTGACCTTCCAGCACGATGTGTCCTCGCTGAACCTGCCGAATACGGAGCTTCTTCCCGAGCTGCGTGTTGAGGTCTTTGACGATGCCGGTGGCGGTATTTTCACGACCCTTGAACACGGTGATATGGCTCGTCAGGAGCAGTTCACCGCCGCTGTGGACCGTTTCTTCACGGTGGCTGCCGCCCCGAACACTGATTTGGCGCGCATGGCTGCCGGGTTTGGCACCGAATCGGGCGTTGAGGTGCGCATTCACACACCCTAAAACTGTTTCTAAAGGCAGCAGGCTAAGCCCCGTGCGCAGGGTTGAACGATATACTGAAAATTACCTGTGCCGTAGCCTTCCGTGGCTGAAAGCTAGCCGGTCGTAGCGGTTTCACTCGCCGTTGCATTCGTGTTTTTTGCGCGCCTGCTGACGTACGGCACCCTATCTATCATTTATTGACATTCACGCTCTCGCCGCTGATACGCACCATGCGCGACCCGGGGGTTTACCCCGGTGAGCCCGGTGCATGCGGCGGGCGTTGCTCCCAAGGAATCTCATGAGCTCACTCGATATTATTGTTGCTGTCCCCTCCGGAGCCGGTTGGGTTCCCGTACACGCCATGGCGGAGCTTCTCGCCCGCTACACCGGCGGCACCGTACACACCGTGGATGTGGGCGCATCCCTCGGCAAGGAAACGAAGCTTCTGGCCCGTCTGCCCCGCCTCAAGGGTGGCTCGAAGCGTTGCCTGGTGATTGCTTCTGATCCCGGTCAGCTGTACGCCATTTCGCAGCGTTCCTTCGCGTTCCGCCGCTACGGCGCGATTTACGGCTGGGTGATTGATAGCTTCTGGGATGACCGTATTCCCGCGGTGGCTAAGTCCTCCACCTACGACCGTATTTTCGTTGCGGACGTTGATGACGTTCAGCCCTGGACTGCCGCGGGCGTGAAGACTCCCGGCGTTCTGCCCTGGGGTGCGGATGTTTGGAGCAAGTTCAGCGACCGTCTGGCTGCGCTGGAGTCGAAGAGCACCGACCTGCTGCGCGTGGGCCGTCAGCCCGCCGCCTACGAAGATGACGAGGCGACTGCCGCCCTCGCCGCGGAGCTGGGTCTGAGCTTTGAGGGCCGCCCGCCCTTCGGTGCAAATGACCGCGAGTCGGCTCAGCACCTGCAGAATTCTCTGAACCGCGCGAAGTTCCTGCTGGCGTTCTCCACTTCGGTCAGCCCGGCGCCGTACACTCACCCGACCAAGGAGTACATCACCGGTCGTTGGACCGACGCCCTGGCTTCGGGCGTGACCGTGGTCGGCAAGGTTCCGAACACCACCACCGTACGTGAAATCCTTTGGGATGGCGCGACCATCGACATTGATCACGCGGATGCACGCGCGGGCCTCGCGCAGGTTGCCGATGCGGTCTCCCGCTGGACTCCGGCGCAGGGTGAGCATCAGATTCGTCAGGCGCTGCAGCATCTGGATTGGCGTCACCGTTTCGTGCAGCTTTGCGAGGCAATGGGTGAAGTCCCGACTTCTTTGAAGGCTGATTGCGAGGCTATGCGCGCCCAGTACGTTCAGCGCTAAATACGTGCCTTAAGGTTATGGGCATATAAAAGGTGAGGGCTGGTTTCTATCATAGAAACCAGCCCTCACCTGTATTTATACCCCATGAGGCATATTGCATACGGGGTTTTAGTACGAAGCCTGACCCAGAGTAATCGGACCCGTGAAACCACTGGTGTCCGGGTGATCCGCTTCGAGATATGCCGCTACCGGTGCACCTTCAAGCTGAGCCAAACGATCCAGCAGGAAGCGAGTAGCACCCGGTGCATACGGCAGCTTATACATTGCCGCGGTCGTCGCCTCGTCATCACGATTTAAAGTGGAGGAACGAATCGACTCAATAGCGGTCACCATGGTGTTACGCTCACGCTCCACGAAGGTGCGGTCTACCGGCTCACCGTTACCGGGCACAAACACGCGGTAGCGATCAAATTCGAGCACGGCACCGAGAGTATCAATCCAACGGTCGGGGAAAGAATCCTCAAAGTAGGGGTCGGTACCCTCTTCAATCAGACCGCCCATGAACAGCACATCCTCAACACCGACCATAATGTCACCGTCGGTGTGGCCGGGTCCCATGTACATGAGGGTTGCGCTACGCTCACCCAGGTCGATGGGGGTGAAAGTGATGCCGTCGCCCCTATTGGCGACCAGGCGGTTGGGAACAACAATATTGGTGGCGGCACCCTGATTGTGTGCCATTTCCGGTTCCAGCGTCTCGACGTAGGGACGCTGCGCCTCACCGTATTTACGGATTGCACGCGCGGCGCGAGGATGCGCCCAGAATTCTTCGGTACCCATTGCCGCGAAAACATCGTTGCCGAAGAAACGCTCATAGTGTCCGTGAGTGTTTACAACGGTAATAGGAAGGCGCGTGAGACGGCGAACCTCATCATAAATTTCGGTTGCCTGACGGGGACCTGCGCCGGTATCTACGACTAGTGCACGTTCCAGTCCGAGGACCAGTCCGGTGTTCAGTCGGTAGTTGTCGGTCGCAATGCGGTACACGCCGTCTGCGAGTTCAATAGTACGAGCCATAGATACAACCCTACTGGAATTTTTAGCGGCTGAGGAGTTATTCGGGCTTCAGAGAACAGAATTTTACTGTTCGGTAACAATTCAAGGCAATGAAAGTGAATTATTTTGCACAAAATTATCTCTAGCGATAAGAAAGTGGTGAGCCTTATCAACCTCTCCGGATTGTTTGAACAGCACATCATCACCAAAAGAGCCTCTCGAAAAGCCCGGCGCGCATCCGTAGAAGCAATATTTATGCCACGATGCCACTCAACCTAGAGTCGTGCGCACGGTTAACCCGCATCTAACGCCCCTATAGGATAGGAGTATGACTTCTTCCCCTACCCCGTCTTCTAATCCCTCAGCTCAGCCTTTCCCCAGCGGTACCGGACGCTACGCCCCCTCCCCCTCGGGGGATTTGCATCTGGGTAATTTGCGTACCGCTATTTTGGCGTGGGCGATGGCTCGCCGCGGTGGCAAGCCCTTCTATCTGCGCGTGGAGGATTTGGATCGCGTGCGCCCGGGTGCTGCGGAGCGTCAGATCGCTGATTTGGCGGCGCTGGGTCTGGATTGGGATGCAAGCCCCGGCGCCCCGGCAGAGCGTATTGAGGGCAGCGAAAGCACCGAGGGCAAGGAAGCAGGTGTGCTGTACCAGAGCACGCGCCTTGCCGCCTATGAGCAGGCGGTTGCGCAGCTGCGCGAGGCAAACCTCGTCTATGAGTGCTTCTGTACCCGCCGCGAAATTCAGGAGGCTTCGAGTGCCCCGCACGGTGCGCCGGGCGCATACCCGGGTACCTGCCGCGAGCTGAGCAAAGCGCAGCGGGAGGAGCGCCGTGCTCAGCGTCCACCGGCTCTGCGTCTGCGCACCGAGTGCACGAGCTACACGGTACAGGATGATTTTTACGGCACCTACACGGGGCTGGTGGATGATTTTGTGCTGATGCGCAATGATGGCACCTACGCCTATAACCTGACCTCCGTAGTGGATGATGCATTTGTGGGGGTTGAGCAGATTGTGCGCGGTGATGATCTGCTCCCTTCGGCGCCTCGCCAGTCGTATTTGGCGCAGCTTTTGGGTTTGACGCAGCCGCGTTACGCTCACGTGCCGCTGGCACTGAATGAGGAGGGTAAGCGCCTGGCGAAGCGTGATGGCGCAGTAACCCTGCCGCAGCTGCGTGAGGCCGGTGTTGAAATTCCGACAATTTTGGGGTGGATTGCCGCGTCTATTCCGGTGTATAACGCCGATGGCTCCACCCATTCGGCGGATGTTCCGGTGCCCAATGCGGCGGCGATTTTGGAGCGTTTTGACCCGGCTCGTATGGCTTCTGAGCCGTGGGTCGTGAGGGATCTCTAAGCCTCTGTGACATTGTTGTGTAACAGTTCAACACTCCGAACGGCTTTTAAATTTTTCGTTTAATTCGTTTTAGATGCATATGCCGTTGAGCGTTTGCGTTGCTTTTCAACTATATATCTTTCACTCAAGTGCCCGAAACCCTGAAATCCAGGGATTTTTCGGGCACTTTTTCGCACACGCTCCCACAGCACCCCACCTGTACGACCATGGAATTTACACAGCAAATACATATTTATTCCACAGCTTCCCATTCCTAGACGTCAAATAGACTTTATTTTCAGCCCCTCAGAGCCTAGACTGTATCCTATGCCACTCATAAAGTTATGGGGTAGCGCATAAATACACACAGGCGCACACTATCACCAGGAGAGAAGGAACATTATGGCCGCGAGTACATACCAGGTCATCGCGCTGGCGATTTATTTTGTTGCCATGATCGCAATCGGCCTATGGGCAAATAGCAAAAACAACAGTCTTGACGACTATGTGCTGGGCGGGCGACAGCTCTCCCCCACCGTCGCCGCTCTCTCAGCGGGCGCCTCCGACATGTCCGGTTGGCTCCTCATGGGTCTGCCCGGCGCCGTCTACCTCAGCGGCCTCTCCCAGGCATGGCTCGCCGTCGGTCTGACCATCGGCGCATGGTGCAACTGGAAGTTCGTGGCACCGCGACTGCGTAGCTACACCGAAGTAGCAGGCGACGCCGTGACCGTCCCCGTCTTCCTGAGCAACCGCCTCCATGACACCAAGCGCGTGCTGCGCATCGTCTCCGGTGTCGTGATTCTGGTGTTCTTCACCTTCTACGTCTCCTCCGGTATGGTCTCCGGCGGCCTGTTCTTCAAGTCCTCCTTCGGCCAGGAATACCACACCGGTATGCTCCTGCTGGCAGGCATCACCGTGTTCTACACGCTCTTCGGCGGCTTCATGGGCGCATCCTACACTGACATGGTTCAGGGTCTGCTCATGCTCGCAGCGCTGATCGCCGTTCCGGTCATCACCATCATTGACCTCGGCGGTGTAGGCCCCGTGGTTGAGTCCATCAGCCAGGTACGCCCCGACGCGCTGAGCATCTTCGCGGGCACCACCTTCGCCGGTATTGTTTCGTCCCTCGCGTGGGGTCTGGGCTACTTCGGCCAGCCGCACATTATCGTGCGATTCATGGCAATGCGCACCCCCGCAGACGCTAAGTCCGGCCGCCGCATCGGTATCAGCTGGATGGTCCTGACCGTGTTCGGCGCACTGAGCGGCGCGTTCATGGGCATCGCATACTTTGCACGCCACCCCGAGGCGTCCCTCACCAACCCCGAAACCGCAGAATCCGTGTTCCTGGACCTCTCGCAGATCCTCTTCCACCCCTTCATCGCCGGTCTGATTCTGGCGGCGGTTTTGGCGGCAATTATGTCCACCCTCTCCTCGCAGCTGATTGTGTGCTCCTCCGCTCTGGTGGAGGACCTCTACGGTATCTTCTCCTCGAAGAAGCTCAGCGCTTCCAAGTCCCTGTGGCTCGGCCGTGCAGGCGTGGCAATCGTGGCACTGGTCGCAGGTGCCCTGGCGTGGAACCCGAACAGCTCGATTCTGCAGCTAGTCGCATTCGCGTGGGCGGGCTTCGGTTCGGCATTCGGCCCGACCGTTCTGCTCTCCCTCTACTGGCGTAAGCTGACCACCCAGGGTGCACTCGCCTCCATGATTACCGGTGCCGTTGTGGCATTCGCTTGGGGCCAGAGCCCGATGAAGTCCGTGCTCTACGAAATGGTTCCCGGCTTCGCTTCGGCAATGCTGGTCGCAATCATCGTCTCCCTGGTCACCTACAAGAAGAACCCGGTCATTGACGAAGAGTTCGACCGCGCGGTAGAGCTCGCAAAGGTCAAGTAGCCCACAAATAATCGAGACCGGGTAAGGTTCCTTACCCAACCTCTACGGCCCGGACCGCACACACGCGGTCCGGGCCTTCTTATATGCTTGGGCAACCCATGCCACAACCTCAGACAACGCCCGGGCAACGTAGAATAGGGTCTATGACTGCACAACTTCCCGAAAAAGTCTCGGACATCTTCAACCCCGCCGACTGGCGCGTCGTCGAAGGCTTCGAAGACTTCACCGACATCACCTACCACCGCCAGGTTGAGCGCGACGAAAACGGCGAAATCGTACGCGATCTGCCCACCGTACGCATCGCATTCGACCGCCCCGAGGTGCGCAACGCGTTCCGCCCGCACACCGTGGACGAGCTCTACCGCGCCCTCGACCACGCCCGCATGACCTCTAACGTGGGCACCGTACTGCTCACCGGCAACGGCCCCTCCGCCAAGGACGGTGGCTGGGCATTCTGCTCCGGCGGCGACCAGCGCATCCGCGGTCGCGACGGCTACCACTACGCCAGCGGCGACACCGCAGAAAGCATCGACCCGGCACGCGCAGGCCGACTGCACATCCTGGAAGTGCAGCGCCTCATCCGCACCATGCCCAAGGTCGTTATCGCCCTCGTCTCCGGCTGGGCTGCAGGCGGCGGCCACTCCCTGCACGTAGTTGCTGACCTGACCATCGCCTCCGAAGAGTACGGCAAGTTCAAGCAGACCGACGCAACCGTCGGCTCCTTCGACGCAGGCTACGGTTCGGCGCTGCTCGCACGCCAGGTGGGTCAGAAGTTCGCCCGCGAAATCTTCTTCCTCGCCAAGGAATACGACGCACAGCGCATGTACGAAATGGGCGCAGTCAACGACGTCGTTCCCCACGCAGAGCTCGAGAACAAGGGCCTGGAATACGCGGCGCACATTGCTCGCCAGTCCCCGCAGGCAATCCGCATGCTCAAGTACGCCTTCAACCTGCCCGATGACGGCATGCTCGGCCAGCAGGTCTTCGCTGGTGAGGCAACCCGCATGGCATACATGACCGACGAGGCTGTGGAGGGCCGCGACGCGTTCTTGCAGAAGCGTGACCCGGACTGGTCCAACTACCCCTACTACTTCTAAGAGACAGCCCCTTCTACAGAAGTAGTTTCAGATGCATAGGCTCGGAGCCGGATTCAACCCTGAGAACCTCAGCTAAGAATCCGGCTCCGGCGCATTTGATGCCGCACCGGCATATGACACCGGCGCATGACAGCACGCAGCCGCTACAAACAGCCGCTAAGGATTTAGCCATGATGAACACCCCCGTACCCGGGCTCATGCCCTCCCCCGCCCCGCAGGAGGTTGCCCTGCATCCGCAGGCGGTACAGGTGCGTGCCGATCAGCCCGCCGACCCTCACGCCATGCTGGGCGCCTTTGAGCAACTACTGGGCGGGTACGCGGCGGATGCGGGTGCGGAGAGTGCAGAGGCGGAAAGCACGGGCTCTAAGGGTGTAGAGGTTACGGAACCTATTGCCCTGGTGGTGGGCACCTCCGGCTCGACCGGAACCCCCAAACGCACCGCGCTGACCGCGCGAGCTCTTGCCGCCAGTGCGGCAGCTACCGAGCGCTTCTTCGGCTCAAACTCCGATGCCGCCTCGCAGTGGCTCCTGGCGCTTCCCGCGCACTATATTGCCGGTGCTCAGGTGCTCGCCCGCTCCGTGCTCGCCGGTACCGCCCCGGTCATTGCCCGCTCCGTGACCGAACCGGTGCACTTTAGCCCCGAAGTTTTGCTGCAGGCGGTTGAGCGCATGAGCTCGGCGCGCCGGTTTATCTCTCTGGTGCCCACCCAGCTGCATAAGCTGCTCGAAAGCGCGGACGCCAACCCGCACCTGGGCGCTGAAATTCACGAGGCGCTCGGCTCCTTCACCGGCATCCTGCTCGGAGGCGCCCCCGCCAGCGCCGACCTGCTCGCCGCCTCCACCGCGCTGGGGCTAAATACGGTGACCACCTACGGTAGTGCCGAAACCGCCGGCGGATGCGTCTACTCCGGCTCTGTTCTGCCCGGCGTGCGGGTGGAGCTCGTGCCCGAAGAAGGTATGCCCGCCGTGCCGGATGTTGAGGGGAAGCCGGCGCAGGTGGGTCGTATTTGGATCAGCGGAGCGCACCTCGCCAGCGGCTACATTGGCGACGCTGCCCGCACCGCCGAGCACTTCTTCATCGCCGCCGACGGCACCCGCTGGTACCGCACCGACGACTACGGTCTCATGGACTCTGCCAATAGCTCTGCGACCAGTAGCTTCAGCAGTGTTGAGCCGCACCTGCAGGTGCTCGGTCGTAGCGACGACGTGCTCATCAGCGGAGGCGTAAAAATCTCCGCCCGCGCCGTAGCGACCGTCCTCGAAGAGCACCCCTCCGTACGCGAAGCCTGCGTAGTCGGCCTATCCGATGCCCGCTGGGGCACAGCCATCGCCGCCGCGGTCACGCTCGTACCTTCTGCCGGTGCCGCGGCTACATCTACCGAGAATCGCCCCGCCCTGAACGAAGAACTCTGCGCCCTACTGCGTGCCCACTGCGCCGAAAAGCTCGGTGCCCCCGCCGCACCCAAGCAGCTGAGCATCCTGCCGGATTTCCCGCTCACCAGCACCGGCAAGCCGGACCGCGCAGAAATATACAGTATCCTGGACAGAGACTACCGTCAGGGCTAAAGCAAGCTCATCCGCGGGTTGTCACCCCGCACACGCACCCGCCCGCATGCCCTGACCGTCACCGTCACAACCCGTCTCATCACAAAACCCACGCATCATACGCACATAGACCCGGAAGGAACCCCCGTGGCAACTGCCGCCCAATGGATTGAAGGCGCTCGCCTGCGCACCCTGCCGCTCGCCGTCGCCCCCATTATTGCCGGCTCAGCTGCCGCCTACGAGATCAACGAATTCAAGCCGCTCTACGCGTTCTTGGCGTTCCTCGTCGCGTTCTTCCTGCAGGTCGGCGTGAACTACGCCAACGACTACTCCGACGGCATCAAAGGCACCGACGAAGACCGCGTGGGTCCGCTACGCCTCGTTGGTTCCGGCGTGGCAAGCCCCCGCTCCGTCAAGTACGCCGCCTTCACCTGCTTCGGTCTAGCGATGCTTGCGGGTCTTGCCCTGGTGGCTCTGGCGAACCAGTGGTGGTTCCTGGCGATTGGCGCCTCCAGCGTCTTCGCGGCGTGGGGCTACACCGGCGGCAAGCACCCCTACGGCTACATGGGCCTGGGCGATGTATTCGTCTTCGTCTACTTTGGTCTGGTTGCGACCCTGGGCACCCTCTACACGCAGGCGCACACCCTGACCCTGCTCGGCTGGGTTGGCGCTATCGGCATCGGTCTGATTTCCTGTGCGCTGCTCATGGCGAATAACGTACGTGACATTCCCACCGACATTGAGGCGGGCAAGCTGACCATGGCGGTCCGCCTGGGCGAACGCTGGTCGCGCATCACCTACATCGTGGAGATGGCGCTGGCCCTGGGTCTGGGCGTGCTCCTGCTCGATGAGAACCCCTGGTTCCTGCTGATCTTCCTGCTGGTCGGCCCGACCATCCACTCCTGCGTGACCGTGTGGACGCGCGGCGGCCGCGAGCTGATTCCCGTGCTCAAGCAGGCGGGTATTGTGGCGCTCGTGTACTCCATGATTCTTGCCCTCGCCGTATGGCTCGGTTCGCTGGATATTATTAGCCACGAGGTTCAGGTGTTCACCGGATACTAAGCCGACGTACGAATCTACGCCGGGTTACCGCGCCGTTAAGCCGCTAGCGGGCACCCGGTTCATAGTTCCGCAATAACGCGGCGGTATGTCATAGTAGTGCTTATGATTCGAGCCATGCTGATTATTGGCGGCGCCGCCCTCATCGTGGGGCTGACCCTCTACACCCTCTTGGACGCCGTCCGCACCCCCGCACACGAGGCGCGAACTCTGCCCAAGTGGCTGTGGGTTATCGTCACCCTGCTCTTCCCCGTGGTGGGCCCGATTATGTGGCTCATCCTGGGCCGCCCCAAGGAACAGCTAGCAGCACAGCCCGTGGCAGGCGGTCCTCGCCCCGGCTTCGGTCAGCGACGCAACACCCCGGCGCCCTCGGTCTCTTCCCCCGACGATGATGAAGAGTACCTGCGCTGGCTCAAAGCAAAGGCAGAACGCGAACGCCGCAGCCGCGAGGCAGAATCGAACAACAAGCAGGGTTCTGATCATAAGGATTCCGAGCGTAAGGATCCTGAGGACGGCACCCCGAATCAGGGTAACGGGCAGAACTAGTCAGGGTAGCCAGGCTCGCGCACCTAAGATTTACAGCAAGAGGCTGTGGGCACATCCGCGACGGATGGGCTCACAGCCTCTTCTCTATGCTCAAAAACAGCTTTAGGGATTAGCTACCGGGCAGCTGAATCACGCCACCGTACAGCGGCGCGGCAGGCTCCGAATACTCCACAAAACGCGGCATCTCATGCTCAAAATCAGTGGTGCTAAACGCCAGAGTCGTAATCGACGCCAGGTTGCACTCACGCGCGCGCGGGTCATGCTGCAGCATGCGGCCCTCAACACCCAGGCGAGTAATCCAAATCGGCAGCTGATGCGACACAATAATCGCCTCCGCACCCTCGCCGCCGCGCTCGTAGGCGGTACGCGCCGCATCCTGAACAGCCGCAGCCATACGGCGAATCTGATCCAGGTACGACTCACCCCAGGAGGGGCGCGCCGGGTTGTACAGCTTAGTCCAGTGACGCGGGTTCTTCAGCAGCTCCTGCGCGTTCACGTGCAGACCCTCAAAGTAGTTATCCGCCTCAATGACGCGCTCATCCGGCTGCGCGGTCAGGCCCAGCAGTTCCTCAACCGGGGCGGCAGACTCACGGGTACGCTGCAACGGCGAGCAGACCAGATGCACAAAACGGGCGCCGCGCTCAGCACGAGCCGCGAACTCCTCCGCGCTCAGACGCACCATCTGCTGGCCCTTATCGGACAGACGGTAGCCGGGCAGACGGCCGTACACGATACGCTCGGGGTTGTGCACCTCGCCGTGACGCATGAGGTGAACTTTAATGGTGGAAGTTTCAGTCATAATCTCAGTCTCTCAGATAGCGCGCCGCACCCCAAACAGGTGACCCGCACATACGCTCTACAAAACACGGCATAAAACCCAGCCCGCAAAACTGCAGAAACGCAAAAACCCCGCCTCTCCATACGGAAGGCGGGGCAAAAGAAGTCTATTTACTTCTTGTTGCGGCGCTGGTGGCGGGTCTTACGAAGCAGCTTGCGGTGCTTCTTCTTGGACATACGCTTGCGGCGCTTCTTGATAACGGAACCCATAGGATTTCCTCACTTTACTCGTACCCGGCCGAGCCATTCGACTCGGTAGCTACCCGGGGATATTTATACCGGTATAACCGATCCAAAACGCATTTTAGGCACAGAAATACCCTTGCGTTTTAGAGCGCTACCTACCTAGAGTACTAGGTTTACCCCCATTTTCACCATTCGAGAGCGGCTTTTCAGGAGTTTTCCCCTGAATTTCCGCTTTTCCCACGGGCATATCGAGGGTATCTCCGGGTCAAAATGGGGATTCGGCAGCCCTAACGGCGCTTCTTCTTCGACTTCTTCGAGCCCTTAGCGCGGCCATGAGACAATACCGAACCGGAAGAAGCTACAGCACCCTCAGAAGTGCTCTCCTCAGTCTGGAAGTCGGTCTCAACCGGCTCCTCAGCCGATTCCTGCGCGGGGTCCTCAGCGGGTTCTTCAACCGGCTCTTCTACAGAAGCCTTCTCAGCAGAGCTTTCCGCTGCGGATTCTTCCTCCGCTGCCGCGTGCAACGCCTTCAAACGCTCAGCGCGCTCAGCCTCGGCACGAGCCAGCGCCTCCTCGTCAATGACGGGCTGCTCGGGCTGGGGCTCAGGCTTCGTTTCAGCCTTCGCAGCCTGCTCCTTCACAGCTTGCTCCTTCTTAGCGCTCTCCTGGGCTTCATCGTGCTCAGGCTCGTACACGTCCACGCCGAAGAAACGCTTCATCTTCGAGAAGATGCCGCCGCGCTCCTGCACCGGCTCATCATGCGGAAGCTTCTCGTAGGTGTCGTGGATGGTCGCAGCCGCCTCAAGGCGGGTAGGCTCAGCAGGCTGAACGGCGGGCGCCTCCTGGCGCGCAGGGGCAGGGGCACGCAGAACATTCTCAGCCGACTCAGTCTCCGCAGGAGCCGCAGCAGTCACAACAGCCGCAGGACGCACGGTACGGGCAGGCGCAGTCAGCACCTTGCTACGATCCACCGGCTTAATAATGGTCGCACGCACCGGAGAAATAATCTGACCGCTACGACGACGCGGAGCCGCCGTAGAAGCACGCAGAACCTTCGCGGGACCCTCAGCCTCTTCCTGCGCGTACGCGGCAGGGAGGCTCGGCAGCTGACCGCTGGGAGTCTGCGAGGCGGGCGCCTGGGAGGCGGGCGCCTGGGAGGCGGGCGCCTGGACACCAGATACCGGAGCCGCAGAAGCGGCCGGGACGGTGCTACGGCGCGGGGTGCCGAAGCTCAGCGGCACATCCGGGCTCACCGAATGAGCGGCAGGCTGTGCGGTGGCTACGGAAGCCGCAGCAGGTGCGGGCTGAGACGCAGCGGGAATCGTACGTTCTGCCTTGTCAGAAGCAGAAATATCCGCACCAGTTGTAGTATCAGCAGAGGTATCAGTCGGCCCGAAGGAAATCTCAGACCCCGCCTCATCACCGTGGGCAACCTCGGGTTCAGACTGCGCAGACACCGCAGCAGAAACCGGAGCAGGAACCTGAGTCGGCTCATCCGGCGCCGCAACAGGAGCATCCGCGGCAGGAAGTGCCCCCACATCGGCGAAGGACGGGTCATCCTGCATCAAATCATCAAAGTCATCAGCGGCAAACTCATCCACATCAACCGGCGCAAACTCAGAAGCAATCGGCTCACCCGGCAGACCGTTCGCAGAGGTCGCCTCCTGCTCCAAATCAATACCGGCATCGGAATACATGCCGCGCAGCTGACCAATCACCATGGCACGCGCAGTCGCAGCGTCGCCGGCCTTCAGCGCCTCCGCAATAGCGCGGCTCTCAGCACGCAGACGCTCAACAGCGCTACTCCACAGCGGCATACGACCCACCAGAGACAGCATCGACTCAAAACTCGGCTGACGCACCGACGCGAGCAGACCCACCAGCAACTCATTACCACCGCAACGCATCACCTGGTGGTGGAACGTCAGCAGAAGCTCCAGGAAATCACGAATCGACAGGTCGAAGTCTTCCATCTGCGCCAGGACCTCGTCCATCTCCGCGAAAGATGCCGTCTTCGGGTCAATACGCGCAATCGCCCAGCTCTCCAGCAGAATACGGGTCTGCACCAGGTCACGAGTCGGGTAACGCGAGCTGGACATGTGCAGGCGCAGAGCGGCACTCGCAGCAGCGGCAGGCTCATCGCTCAGGTGCACCAGAATCTCCTTGCCGCGACCGTTGTACAGTTGCACCAGGTCCATATCTTCCAGGGTGCGCAGAGCCTCGCGGGTACGGGAACGACTCACACCAATAGCGCGCGCAATTTCGCTATCGCTGGGCAGATCTTGACCCAGCTGAATGTTGCCCTCGAACAGTTCGTTCTCGAGCCAGCGCAGAATTTTACGATGAATAGCCACGTGAATGCGTCTTTCGGTCAAAAAGTGAGTGAGTGTGTGTTTTACAGAGAGTTAATGCCGGAAGTGATCGGCAGGGCAGACCCTAGCCGCCCGTCTTAGCGGCGGCGGCCACGCAGGAAGCCGAAGAGGCCACCACGGTGGTTGTCCTTCGCCTCAGCGCTGTTCGTCTCAGCGTTGGGGCGGTACACAGAATCGTAGGCGGGCATGGTCTGATACTCGGGCTCCTCAGCGGAGGTTTCAGCCTTAGCAGGCTCACCCTCGACAGGCTCATCATTGGTGGGCTCATCATTGGCAGGCTCGGCCTTACCGAGTTCAGCCTTCTCAGTAGCTTCTGCGGGCGAAGCTGCTTCCTCAACAGACTCAGCCTCAACAGATTCAGCCTTCACGGGCTCTTCTGCCGCGGCTTCATCCACTACGTTCTTCTCAATCACAGACTTTTCAGCTGCAGAATCCTCAGCTACAGAATCCTCAGCTGCAAATTCCTTGCGGGTTGCTTCTTCCTTGACGGATTCAGCGGGTGCAACAGGCTTCTCAGCTGCAGCCTTTTCGTCGGTAGCCTTTTCCTCGGCGACCTTTTCAAGCACAACAGCCTCGGGGATCACAGCGATAGGCTGAATCGAGCCACCCACAACCGCAGCGGGGTCGATGCCATAAGGCACCACAGCCGCAGGCTGAGGGAATGCTACCGGCTTCTGCGCTACGACAGGCTTAGCCTCAGCAGGTGCCGCAGGGGTAGTGGGCTGAGCGGGGGTTGCCGACGCCGCGGGGGTCACCCCAGCGTCGTAACCGTAGGATGCGGGAGTGAAGGGGCGCATCGGGGTGCTATCCACTGCCTCTTCCTGCGGGGTGGGCTCAACAGCTCCCACCTTCTCAGCGGCAGCTTCGGAAGCGGTGCTGTCAGCTGCTTGTTCCGCAGGGCGCGAGTAGATGCGCGCGCTGGGGGTCAGGTGCTGTGCGCGGGCGCGCTGAATGCGAGCCTGCTCGATTTCCTCGGGGGTGGGTGCCTCAACGGTGAGAGTCTCAGAGTCGGTCGCTTCGGGCTTCTGAGCACTCTTTTCGGAGGTCTTCTCGACCGGCTTCTCAGCCGTCGCATTGTCGGAGGCAGATGCACTCACGCCACCGGGCAGTGCCACGGGTGCGTGCGCCTCATTGGACTGGCGTGCAATCTGAACGGTCTCGTTAATCCACTCGGTCACGGTGGCGAATACATCCGGGTTCAGGGAGTAGAGGCGACGTTGCCCCTCCACGGTCACGGAGACCACATCTGCATCGCGAAGGACTTTCAGGTGCTTCGAAATGGTCGGCTGGCTCATGCCCAGCTTTTCAACCACTGCACCCACAGTGTGGGTTTGCTCAGCGAGAATACGCACAATTCGGCGGCGAGTCGGATCCGCGATGACAGAAAAAACATCAGAATGCATATAGCGATTATGACATATAAAGTGGCGCCTCAAGCTTAGAATGAGGCTGATACAGAAATTACCTTCAAAAATTCTGAAAGACCCCTGAATACTAACCTAACGTGGAGCCTTGAAAGGGGGAAAAGCATGAAGTGCCTATCACATCTAATGTTGATTTCCTGTATCTCATCCTAGGCATATGCGACCCAGCAAACCCCTCAATACTTATATAACCAATACAGAATATATAGTTTTCGTGGCTCCACCCCACAAAACCAGCCGCACGCCTTCTCCAAGCTCACATATTTACCCCCGAACCACCAGAGCCTCAACCCCCCTCAGCAGGCACCCGGCGCGATACACTAGAAGGCGTTAAACACAGGCTCAAACCGCCGCCCAACACATCAACACACCAACCCCCAGACACTCGCTGAAGGAGGCGCATGGGACGCATACTCCGCCGCACCCGGCGCCGACACCACCACCCCCAGGGCCAGCTCAACCGCCGCTGGGACACCCTCAGCGGTGCCACCTCCGAACCGCAAAAGCAGCAGGTTCGCCGAAGCCGCCGCGACCGCCTCGAAGCTGAAAAGCTCAGCATCCTCACCAGCGTGCCCGGCATCGATCTTGACCGTCTGCCTACCCTACGTGACCACGAAGACCCCAAGACTCAGCGCAAACGAACCCCACTAGAGTTCAACCAGAAGACTCTCGAACGCTTCCGCGACTTCATTGATTCCTCAGTTCTGGCGTCTCCCTCACGCACCGCAATCGGTGCCTTCTTTCTAGTCATCATCTTCTTCACCATCATGCTGTCCCTGCCGATTTCTTCGGCAGACGGGCAGCGCGTCGCGCTACACCACGCGGTCTTCACCTCAACCAGCGCGGTCACCGTGACCGGTCTGACCACCGTCTCCACAGCAGATCAGTGGTCAACCTTCGGTCAGGCAATGATTCTTCTCGCCTGCCAGGTGGGTGGCCTGGGCACGCTGACCATCACCTCCCTGCTGGCGCTGGCTATCGGCCGCAAAATGGGTCTGCGCACCAAACTCATCGCCCAGGAAGACCTGAATATTAGCCGACTCGGCGAGGTCGGCGGCATCGTCAAAGCGGTGGCGTACGCGTCTTTCTCCATCGAAGCATTCATTGCAATGCTCCTCACCCCGCGCTTCCTCGCGCTCGGCGAAGCACCACACGAGGCTCTGTGGCACGGCATTTTCTACTCGGTTTCGGCATTCAACAACGCCGGATTCACCCCGCACTCGGACGGCATCGTACCCTACGGCCACGATCTCTTCCTGCTCGTACCCATCTGCATCGCGGTGTTCCTCGGCTCGCTCGGCTTCCCCGTGTTCATTGCGATTCAGCGCAACCCTTTCCGCCCATCGCACTGGCAGCTCACCGCAAAACTGACCATAGTCACCACCCTCTTCTTCTTCGGTTTCGGTGCCTTCTTCTGGGGTGCTTTCGAGTGGAATAATCCCGCCACCATTGGCAATTATTCGTCCGGAGATAAGATTCTCAACGCCATCTTTGCCTCCGTCATGATGCGTTCTGGAGGCTTCAATCTTGTCGATATGAACAGCATTACCCCTGTCTCCACGCTGCTGACGGATACGCTCATGTTCATTGGTGGCGGCTCCGGCTCGACCGCAGGCGGCGTGAAGGTCACCACCATCGCCGTGATTGCCCTATCGATTCTTGCCGAGGCGCGAGGTGACCAGAAGGTCGTAGCGTTCAATCGCACCATCCCCGAATCCTCTCTGCGCATTGCCATCTCTGTGATCGTTATGGGTGCTACCGTGGTAGGTGTTGGCACCGCATCGATTCTCATCATTAGCGGCGCAGATCTCAAAGAAGTCATCTTCGAGGTCATCTCTGCCTTCGCGACCTGCGGCCTCTCAAACGGCCTCTCCGCGAGCCTACCTCCGGCAGGCGTGTACGTGCTCAGTGTGCTCATGCTCATTGGTCGTGTGGGTACAACAACCGCCGCAACCGGCCTGGCGATGCGTTCACACCGCCGCCTCTACAAGTTCCCCGAAGAAAGGCCCACCATTGGCTAGTGCACATAACGCCCCCGTCCTCGTCATCGGCCTGGGACGCTTCGGTTCGGCTGTGGCTGCCCAGTTGCGCCTGCAGAATAAAGAGGTTCTCGCCATCGAGAAGGACCCCGAGCTGGTGCAGAAATGGTCCGGCGTGCTGACCCACGTGGTCTCCGCCGATGCGACCGATATCGACACCCTGCATCAGTTGGGTGCGGACGATTTCGGTTCCGCCGTGGTGGGCGTGGGCACCTCCGTGGAGGCGTCCGTGCTGATTACCGCGAACCTCGTAGACATTGGAGTGGAGCGTATCTGGGCGAAGGCCATCACCCCCGCGCACGGCAAGATTCTGGAGCGTATTGGCGCGCACCACGTGGTCTACCCGGAGGCGGACGCTGGCCGCCGCGCCGCGCACCTCGTCTCGGGTCGACTGCTGGACTACATTGAGTTTGATGACGACTTCGCGATTGCGAAGATGCGCCCACCGAAGGAAACCCACGGCTTCACCCTCGCCGAGTCGGATATCCGCTCCAAGTACGGCGTGTCTGTGGTTGGTATTAAGTCCCCCGGTGAGGACTTCACCTACGCGGACGCGACTACCCGCATTCACTCGCGCGACATTCTGATTGTGTCCGGTCAGGTGGATTTGATTGAGCGTTTCGCGGCGCGCCCCTGAGCGCGTTTTTCCTCTAGACATAGAAAAACAGCCTCTTCCCGTTCTGCCGGGAGGAGGCTGTTTTCTGTAGTTTTACCCAGTCAAAGGGATGCTACCGGACGGTATTAGTCCCCGCTGGTTAGTCCGTAATGACTAGTCCTCGTCAGCGGTGTACAGCTGGCTCATTTCCGCCGAGCGGGCGGCGCAGGCGCGCATCGCGTCCTCGGTCAGCTGGAAGAGGCCACCGTCCACGAAGGTGTTCAGTGCACGCTCGGTGGTGCCGTTCGGGCTGGTCACGGCGCGGCGCAGGGCGGGCGCATCCGGGTTGGTGTCGAGCAGGAAGCCGGCACCTGCAACGGTTGCGCTGGCAAGCTTGAGCGCGGTGTCGTGATCCAGGCCGAGCTTCTCGCCGGCGGCGGCCATCGCCTCCGCAAGCAGGAACGCGTATGCTGGGCCAGAACCGGAGACGGCGGTGACCGCATCCATCTGGTCTTCGCGGACCTCAACGACCAGACCGACGGTGCCCAGGACCTCTTCGACGAGCTTCTTCTGCTCGTCCTTCACGGTGTCGGTGGTGGAGATGGCGAGCACACCCTTGCCCACGGAGGAGGGGGTGTTCGGCATGCAGCGAACAATGGGCTGACCTGCGGGAAGGCACTCGGCGAGGGTTTCGAGGGTCACGCCAGCAGCAACGGAGACCACAACGGCGTTCGGTGCGAGGGCGGGTGCAATATCGCGGGCAAGCTCGACAATGCCGTAGGGCTTCACGCCGAGCAGCACGACGTCTGCGTGGGCGGTTGCCTTGTGGTTGCCGTCAGCTTCGCCGCCGGTGGTGATGATTTCTACCTTGTCGCCGAGGCGCTGGGCGAGGGCGGCGCGAGATTCTTCGCTACGTACGGTGGCGCGGATGTGGGCGGGGTCGTGGCCTGCAGCGAGCAGACCTGCGGCGATGGAGCCGTTCATGGAGCCGGTGCCGAGAAAAGCAATAGTTGCGCTCATCGTTGATCCTTCCTAATGGGGTGCCTGCGCCCTGCGGGTGCGCGGTGCGCTGTGCGCGGCGGGCATGTGGAGGCGTACCCTTCCAGCATAGCGGGTGCGGCTACGGGCTTGTGACCTGGCTCGTGTTCCATGTGCTTTTCTGCGCGTGCTTTTCTGGGGTGCGTACTCTGGGGCGTCTTCCCTGCTGTGCCGCTCTGCCTTTCAATCTTTGGCACACCGCTGAGAGGGCAAATAGTGCGGGCGTAGAATTAAATCGGCTTCAGCCCGGCGGTTTGTGCCGGGTATGGAGCCTCCAACACCACACAGCACGCAACACACAAACCCCTTTTCTATGTCTTCTCATACTGGTTCTTCCCCAAATTCTTCCCCGAATAGCCCGCAGAATCCTGCGGGTTCCCGTTCTTTTTCGTTTCGCCTCCTGCTGGGGCTGACCCTTGCCGCGCTGGTCACGGGCGTGTTCAGCGGCCTGGGCGCGATTGTTCTGCATTATGTTCTGGATTTTATGCAGGAGCTAACTTTCGGTCAGGCTGAGGGACATCACCCGATGGTCACTGACGGCGCTGACCCGGCGCGGCGTGCCCTGGTGCTGGCGGCTTTGGGGCCGTTTGTGGCGCTGGTTTGGTATTACCTGCAGTCGGGCGGTCGGCGTGTGGTCGGTGTGAAGTCGCAGATTGTGGGTGCTACTGAGGAGGATCGTGCGCCGTCGCTGTGGCGGCAGATTTCGCATTCGGTGATTCAGATTGTTGCGGTGGGTGCGGGCTCTCCTGTGGGTAAGGAAGTCGCGCCTCGTGAGCTGGGTGCTTTGGCGGCTGGCCGTACCTCGAATCTGCTGGAGCGTCTTGGTTTTGTGGGCGCTGACGGTGCCGCGCTGCTGGGTGATCGTGAGCGTCGCCTGCTGGTGGCGGCGGGTGCGGCGTCCGGTTTGGCGGCGGTGTATCAGGTGCCGATTGGTGGCGTGGTGTACCTTGTGGAGGCGATGGCTGCGGGTCTGAGCTTGTGGTCGCTGTATGTGGGTGCGGTGACGGTGTGGACGGCGACAATCACGGCGAATCTGGTGATTGTAAATGAGCCGACGTACCCGGTGCCGCAGCTTCCGTTGGATGCAACGACGCTGACGGTGGCGGCGCTAACGGGTGTGGTGTTGACTCCGCTGGCGTTGGGTTTTAGGGCGTTGTCGCAGCGTGCGGAGAAGATTAAGGCGAAGGATCGTTCTCTTTTGTGGCGTATTCCTTTGTCGTTTGCGCTGGTCGCGGTGGTTTCGCTGTGGCTTCCGGAGATTCTGGGTAATGGTCGTCTGCTGACTCAGCACACGTTTAATGTGTCGTTGGATGCGGCGGCGGGCGGTTTGACCGCGGCGGCGGCAGTGTATGTGTTGGCGTTGGCTGTTGCGAAGGCTGCCGTGGTGCTGCTGAGTCTGCGTTCGGGTTCGTACGGCGGTACGTTGACGCCGGGTTTGGCGTTGGGTGCGGCGGCCGCATTTTGTGTGGCGGCGCTGGTGCTGTGGGCGTTCCCGGGTTTGGGCGGGGTGCCGGGTGGCGCGTCGATGGTGTTGTATGCGGCGGCGTTGACGGGTACGGCGGCGTTTTTGGGTGTGTCGATGAATGCGCCGTTGTCTGCGTTGACGTTGTTGATTGGTTTTACGGGTCAGGGCGCGAGTGCGTGGCTGCCGATGGCGGTTGCGGTGGGCACGGCGGTGCTGACGCGCTGGGCGTGGACGCGGGCGTTCGGCGCTAAAAAGTAGGCTCTGGCAGGTAGCGGGCGGCCCCGGATGCGTGTGCGTCCGGGGCCGCCTGTTTTGTTTGGGCTACTCGGTGCGGGGTGGAGATTCGGTCATGACCTAGCGATTTCGGTAATGACCTAGCGTCTTTGGTAATGGTTAAAACCCCAGCCTAAAGTCACTAACCCATGGTCGAAGTACGTAACTCATGACCGAATTTCCGCAGGCACGGAGCCTCCGCGGGCGCAAAGATATTTGATGCATAAAGCAATGAAATATCCGAATAGTGATGATTCATCACCGTAGCTACCAAAAGAATGCAAACGATGGCAAACATGCGGTATGGTGGTAACTGTAGTGTTCCATGGCGCATTGATGCGTTTGAAGGGCGCGCTACGGGGCTGTTTTCTTCCGGCAGTCGACGTGACCTGTGAATAACGGCCCGACATGCACATATGTATCACACCATCACCGACGATAGGAGCGTACCTTCTATGGACTCGACTATTTTCAACCGCCGTACCTTGCTGGGTAGCGGCGCGCTTATGGGCCTGGGGGCCCTGCTTGCGGCGTGTGGCCAGCAGGCAAATAACGAGGCGGCAGCCACCGCATCTGCCGCGCCGAGTGAAACTGCCTCGGCGTCTGCGGCTACCTCTGAATCTGCATCAGCTTCGGCAACCCCGAGCCCTGTCATTACCCGCGGCTACTCCGGCGGATCAAAGGCACCGGATGGGGAATACCGTGAAGCTGATGAATACGGTATGGCTCAGAACGTCCCTCTTCCCAAGGCTAAGCCGCAACAGTACCCCGAAACCTTCGCTGGTCTCCGTGAGATGATGACTGATTGGGTCAGAGCCCGTAACTACGGTATTCAGACCGGTGATATGCAGTATGTATGGCCCTATATGCTGGATACCTACGAGAAGGATATTAAGTTCCTCAAGGATATCGAGGGCCTTTATCAGCGCGGCGGCTGGGTTATTGCGGGAACCTCAGATTTTCAAGCAGAGAGCACCCTCAATTACGACGATAAAGCAAAAGAGTATTGGGTTCTTACTCGGCGCCTTTGGACCTATGCCATCTATGTCAATCCTGATGGAAGCAGGACAGAGCATTCCAATACCAAGCATGATAATAATGAAGTTTTCATGATGCGTTATCGCTATAAGGATGGTTATTGGTATCTGTCTGGTTATGTTTCCAATAAGCAGCTCCGCGAACAAGGAGTTATTAAATAATGCACAAAAAACAACTATCCCTGTTCTGCGCGACATGCGTAATAGGTTTTATTGGCCCTGCTTCACATCTAATTTACGCTTTAGAGGACACCTCAGATAGCAACAATCATAGTATTTCCGATGTGAAAGCACCATATAGCGTTCCCTCTTCATATGATGACGTAGATGATATATCTCAAACAAATGCTTATCCTAATCATGAGTCTGCCCAAGATGATCTTAGAACTGCAAAGCAACAGCAACAACAAAAATTTGAAGAGACGCATTATCTTGCAAATGATGGCATGGGCGGTCAATATTACGCTTCAACCACCGATAAAGACTCCTGCGTCACCGCTGATCATCAGCCAGGACAGTATTTCCGCACCTGGATGATGCCTGACGACGGCAACGACTACACCGGTTACTACAATACCTCCGGCATCGGAACCTACTGCACCCCAGTAGAATCCCGCACCCTAACCGCCAATAATCCCAGCGAGCCTCGTAAACCGAGCCCTGCTGAAATGCTTCAAGAAATTGAAGACAAATTCGCTAACACCGATATCCGACCGCCTATCCTAAAGCAGTCCTATAACTCCGGTAACGGCACCGGCAGAGCTAAGGGCGACCCCAATATTTACAAGGGCGACAACGTCAATTTCTACGCTGAAGCCCCCGCTGCTTATTGGGAAGGCGAACTCTCAGCTGGTCACGTTGAAATCGAATCCTATCCGGTACAGATGACCGTCCAGTACGGCAACGGTGATGAGGATAGCTTCTACACCATCGGTGAGCCCATCTACCCGAAGTCAGGCTCGAAAGCGCGACCAACTGCGACCAGTTATGTGTATAAGCGTTCGGGCAACTTCCACGCCTACGCAACGGTTTCTTATGCTGGCCGGTACCGCGTTAATGGTGGCCCGTGGCAGGCTATGCGTACTGTCGTTAAGAAGGACACTGCTGAACCGCTGCTGGTGCGTGTGTGGTGGGTTGATGTGGGCCGCGTAGCCGGTGACTGCAGCTACGACGACACTCGCTGGGGCTGCAAGAACGACCCGACCATGGGCAAGCCGGACAACCCGAACCCGCGCCTGCGCAAGGCAGACATCCGTACCGGCCAGCGCTGGCACCTGAACGATAACGGTGACGGGGACACGGAGTATTCGTTGCACCGCGACTGGCCCGACATGTAAACCAGTTTCTAACCCAACATATAAATAACCGCAGCAGGCGGCCCCGGATGCGTGTGTGTATCCGGGGCCGCTCTGTTTTTTAGACCGAGGTTTTCGATAGGTTGGTGTCTTCACCGTGGGTCTTTAACCCGCATTAAAGTCACTAACCTATCGACGAAAAGGCAAGGCATAACCCATGACCAGCTCTCACATACCTGGCGCAGCCGGAGATTCGGTATAGGGTTACGGATTTACGCCATAGGTTAGCGTCTTCGGTCGTAGTTAAAAACCATGGCAGAAGACGGTAACCTATGGTCGAAATTCTATACGATTTAAAGACACTCCCACACACTCCCGATAAGGAAACTATCTTGATAACCTTATTTTCTCTTCGATACTAAAAAACAGTTTTAAAACTTCTCATATAGCCCCCTGTTTCAAATCCTCTTTATCCTCAACCCCAAATATCTCTGGCTTATATTTCCCGTAATAGCCCCATTCTCCATGAATAATTCTAGAAAATAAACACAACACCCAATACGGAGAAGCAGCTATCAAAGACTTTAACAACAATGAGACATATTTAATATTCCAATGAGCAGGGAGGCATACATACTCACTATAATCTCTGTCCCATATTGAAACTCTCACTCTTCCAGCATTTCTACCATAGGTATTTACCATCGCTAGAAGGTTTTTAAGCTCCTTCTTGGACAGATAACCCTGGAGAACCTTAAGATACGAGTACTCAGCAAGATTCTCAGAGCAAACGTAATTTCGAAGAGAGCTAGGGAGATAGACCAATAAACCAATTAAAAACAAAGCAAATATAACTTCAATAATAGTCGATAGATTAAAAATAGAATTCACATCGCGATATACAGGCATAAAAACACTAGACAAGAGCTGAAGGAAAAATATTCCCTGCAGAATGAACTCCACTACCACACTACGCGCTGATTGAAATTTAGGGAAATATCCGGGGAGACTCAGATACTCTCCAACAATAAACCGTTCAGGAAGATTAAGTATCTTTTTCTGGGCATTTGTATCCGAACAGACACTAAGAACTTTTCGCTCCCACACAGCTCGTTCAAGAGCAGCTTTTCGAGATGCTTCAATCTCCCTATATTCTTCAGAAGCTACAGAAAGCGCATCTACATTTCCAAACTTGACAAGCTCTTTATATTTCTCTGACACTTCGAGCCAAGTCTTATAACGAGTTAACTCAGGTGGCATCCCTTGTTTGGAGAGTTCCATCTGCTTAGTCTCCCTGCGAGCAGTCAGTATAAGACTCAAAGCGGCGATAACTGCCGTTGCAATTGGTGCGACGGCGGAAATCAGCACTTTGCCGAGATCCTGGTCATGAGTCCAATACCAGAGATAATCCCAGCTGAATCCCTCAGCTAGCCCCTGCGCTAACAGTAGTTGGTTCTTCATCGGTGATTGTTCCTTTCCTAGCAGGCGGCCCCGGATGCGTGTGTGCGTCCGGGGCCGCTTTTTAGCACATCGACAAACTGCGCCTTATATTTGCTTTGACGGCTTTGAAAGGAATAGCAGATAGATTCCGAAGATGAGCTTAATTGCCGCATCAATATATGCAATTACCTCTAGTGGAACGTCGACACAAACATATCCTGCGAAAACATTAATGGCACAGATAAGACCCAGGTATATCATTGACTTTCCATGCACAAAATAATAAGGGAAGAAATGCAGTGCGGTTGCCATCAGTGCCCCTAGCCAAATCAATCTCCAATTTTCAGTTGCAAAGAATGGGCCACCCAGCAAAACCATTAAGACAAATAGTAAAACAACAGCATACGAGGATACTTTATTTTGAAATTCACTTGAAGGACCATCGGATAGTCTATTCAGCACTTTTTTATTCATGTTGATCGAGAAAAAGCTAATAACGTAGCCAATGCTGAATACTTGCATGTTTATTATTTGCTTTCCTCCGACCAAGGTAGCTATTGCTATAACTACTGCCACCACAATTAGCCACAGGCCGCATGCCCTCTTATAGTTAAATTCTAACTTTTCATCTTTGTTATAGTTTAGAAAACTCATCGATACCTCCAATAGCCTCTCGTAGAGTCACTTCTCTTGTTACTTCACTAAATTTTAATATAAAAAATTCTGCCATGTTTTAGTATACTCCGCCTGTTCTCTCTGCTAATTACGCCCTCTGTGATTATATCAAAATGGCAATAGAGAATTCATCAAAACAACAAAAAAGAAAGGGACAGCCCCGGATGCGGTGGTATTCGGGGCCACTCTGCCTTTTAGACAGAGGTTTTCGATAGGTTAGTGTCTTCACCATGGGTCTTTAACCCGCAGTGAAGACACTAACCTATCGACGAAAAGGCTAAGTCATAACCCATAACCGGCTCTCGCCTACCTGGCGCAGCCGGAGATTCGGTCATGGGTTACGGATTTGTGCCATAGGTTAGTGTCTTTGGTCGTAGTTAAAAGCCATGGTTGAAGACACTAAACCATGGTCCGCTCTCAATACAAGAAGTTCCAGGTGTTTTCAGAGGCGCACATACATAAAAACAGACAGTACCTACGCAATATCACATCTATCTCCATTAAAGTCACTGAACTTTTATTGAAATACCAGACCCCCTTCTAGCCACTCACACAAAGATTACTCATCAATACCTAGCTTATATTCAGAATATATTTTATTAATATTCTTCATTGAACAATAGATATATGCCACAATAATATAATTAACCCCACTCTTATTAAATTTAATATCGAAATCACCTGCAAAAATTCTAGAGATTGCCTCCAGAGAATGCTCCTCAACTCTCGATTTAATCGCACTCCTGACTACACTTTCCAGCAACCAAGCCATAAGAACAGAAATAACTACAGAAATAACAAGGAATAACGCAACCAACAAATTAATTGAAGCCTCAAAAGAAATATTAAATCCTTCAATGAAGTCAGATACTTCACGGAGGAAAATAGTTAACAATCTAACCATAAGCAGGGAGACTACTACCCAAACAAGCACAAGATTAAATATCCTTTGCCAGTAAAACTCCAAATACTTAAATAGTCTATAAACCCCTCTTTTAGTCCCCAAAATATTAAATTTGTAAATTTCGGAAAATAAGTTTATATTACACTGCATATACACAAAGAAGCATGCACCGAAAAGCAAACTAGCAAGAACAAAAAACAGAATCCCCTCTCTGGCTGGCAAAGCAGTCGAGAAGAGCGCCAAGATAAGCCAGAGCACAACAAGTCTCAAAAATTCTACGTTGGCAACAAAAGACCAAGTATCTGTTTTAATTCCAAAACCAATAGATCCCCTATTTAAATAGAATATAGTGCCATATTCAGACTGAACTGCTCCATTGACTTTGGAGACTCCACCTAAGTTACCTACCCCAGCCTCTTCTGCCACAAATGATTTAACTTGAGTCTTATCATACAAATACCGGGCAATATTATACTCTGAGGCGAACAAGATTTCTTTAGATTCTTCCACATTTTTTACCCTACTTAAAACGGAAGCATTCTTAATTAAAATATCTTTTTCACTGTACACTAACATAAGACATGAAGCTAGAGTAAACCATGCAAAAAATATCAAAATCCACAGAGGGATGTCCGCATATCGCTCAATATTCACATCGCCTGGGACAATATTTTTACCCCACCCTACTTTTCTACTCAAGAACCCAACAAAAAGACCATGCCAAAAATTGATAATAAATATAGTAAAAATTACATAAGCAACCAATTCGGCAAATTGTCGATAAGCGGCTCGGCGAGCTTCTCCACGAATCCCATCTACAGTATCAGCATATTTCCCAACACTAACATATAAACTTAAGAGCAAGCTGGCAATAGATGCAATAACTCCAGACCTTAGGTCAAATAAATAATAGGGAATATTAAATATAAATCCCACCAACCAAATGGGTAAATTGGAACTCTTATCCGGATATATAACCAAGAATGGAAAAACCAATAATAACGGCGAAAGATACATTATTGATATGCCACAAAAAGCAAATATTGGCTTTTTAAAAATATTTTCTCTAAATATCTTTCTCTTCTTTTCTTCGTGTTCTTCGCCCCAGGTGCTGTTGACTTCGTCAATAACTTCTTGGATTTTCATCGGTGATTGTTCCTTTCCTACGTCTTTGTCGGCGGGATATACACGTTATAAGCGGTGACCCCGCAGGCCGGTGCCCATTACACACCAGCCTGCGGGGTTCAGCTGCGGCTATTCGGCCACGTCACGCACCGGTTACGCACCCAGGAGGGTCTTCGGGTTGACCGGAGTACCCGTACCCTCCGCCAGATGCTCAATACGCTTCAGAATCAAGCCCTCACGCAGCGCCCACGGGCACACACGCATCGTCTCAACACCAAACGCCTCCATCGCAGCCTCCGCCGCAATAGCACCCGCCAGCATCTGCTCCGCACGCGCCTTCGAAACACCCGGCAGATCGCTACGCTCAGACACCGTCATCGCCTCCATGCGACGAGTCCACAGGCGCAAATCCTGCAGGTGCATCTCACGCTTCACGTGCGGGCCCGCCGAATACGGCGCCGCACCACAAATACGCGCCAATGAACGGAACGTCTTCGACGTACCCACCGTCATATCCGGCGCACCATACTTCAGCAGGTTCTCCGCCACCGGGGCGATCTGCTCACGCACATACTTACGCAGACGCTTCACCTGCTTCGGCTTCGGCGGCTGCTCATCAAAGAACTCACGAGTCAGGCGGCCCGCGCCCAACGGCACACTCATCGCCGCATCCGGCAACGCATTCGTACCCGTCGAAAACTCAAACGAACCGCCACCAATATCAAAATCAAGGATGCGGCCCGCGCCCCAACCCTGCCAGCGGCGCACCGCAAAGTACGTAATTGCCGCCTCCTGGTCGCCCGAAATACCGTTCAGGCTCACACCGGTCTGCTCACGCACCTGTTGCAACACCGCCGGGCCGTTACCCGCCTCGCGGATAGCGCTCGTGGAGAACGCCAGCAGGTCCTCCGCCTCATTCTCAATCGCGAAGTCGCGGGCGCTCGTCACGAAGCGGGTCAGCGCGTCCGCACCCTCCTGCGAAATATTGCCCTCAGCGTCGAGGTACTGCACGAGCTGCAGCGGAATCTTATGCGATGCGTACGGTTCGGGGCGCGCTCCAGGGCTACCGTCAATCAGCAGCAGGTGGACCGTATTCGACCCGACATCCAGAACTCCCAGGCGCACGATGCGCTCCCCTCCCCCGCCCCGCGGCGGGATACTATCTGTGTGCGGTACCGCAGGTGCGGCTCCTCTCCCAGTCTGTCAGAGGCGCGGCTCACTCCGCAAACAATCCGGGCGGATGCCCAGCATCAGCACAGCACGGGCATAAAAACCTTCCTCGGGCACGCAAAAGGCGCAGGAGGCGACCCACCCCACGCGGGGGTTGCGGGACGCATCCTGCGCCTTCAGTTCAGCTCGAACCACACTCGGCTACGCGGCAGATTACTCGGCGGTCTTCTTCGCCGCGGTCTTACGAGTGGTCGTCTTCTTCGCGGTAGTAGACTTTGCGGTCGTCTTCTTAGCGGTCGTTTTCTTAGCCGTGGTGGTTTTCTTCGCGGCGGTCTTACGTTTGACCGGGCCCTTCGCACGCTTGTCAGCCAGCAGCTGCACCGCACGCTCGTGGGTCAGCGACTCGATCGACTCCGCACGCGGAACCGTAATGTTCGTAATACCGTCGGTGATGTACGGGCCAAAGCGGCCGTCCTTCACCACAATCTTCTTCTCGCTGACCGGGTCCACGCCCAGCTCAGCCAGCGGAGGCTTAGCCGCCGCACGACCGCGCTGCTTCGGCTGGGAGTAAATCTCCAGCGCCTGCTCCAGCGTAATCGTGAAGATCTCGTCCTCGCTGCCAATCGAGCGGGAGTCCGTGCCCTTCTTCAGGTACGGGCCAAAGCGGCCGTTCTGCACGGTAATTTCCACGCCCTCAGCGTCGGTACCGAGCACGCGCGGCAGGCTCATCAGCTGCAGTGCCTGCTCCAGGGTCACGGTCGCCAGGTCCATGGACTTGAACAGGGAGGCGGTGCGCGGCTTGGCGGGCTTCGGCTTCTTCTTCGGCTTGGGCTTGCCGTTCTTGTAGTATTCGGTCGGCTGCGCGTCCAGGTACGCCTGAATCTGCTCCTCGGTCATCTCTTCGATGACTTCGGTGACGTAGGGTCCGTAGCGGCCGTCGCGTGCCACGATCTGGTTGCCGGAGACTGGGTCAACGCCAAGCACGCGGCCGTCGGACTTGCCCTGTTCGAGCAGTTCGCGTGCCTTCGCTTCGGTCAGTTCGTCCGGTGCCAGGTCGGCGGGTACGTTCGCGCGGATCGGTTCGGTCAGTTCGCCGGTCTCGGTGTCGAGGGTGCCTTCGGCTTCCAGGTAGGGGCCGAACTTGCCCACGCGCAGCACAATGCCGTCCGCAATCGGGATGGAGTTGATGCTGCGGGCGTCAATCTCGCCGAGGTTGTCGACGATGGGCTTCAGGCCGCGCTTGGAGCCGCCGCCGAAGTAGAACTCGCCCAGCCATTCGACGCGGGATTCTTCGCCGCGTGCGATGCGGTCGAGGTCTTCTTCCATCTGCGCGGTGAACTCGTAGTTCACGTAGGGGCCGAAGCTGGATTCGAGCAGGCGCACCACGGAGAACGCGATCCAGGACGGAATCAGCGAACCAGAACGAACGTTCACGTATCCGCGGTCCATGATGGTCGAAATAACCGCCGCGTAGGTGGACGGGCGGCCAATGCCCAGCTCGTCCAGGGTCTTCACGAGGGACGCCTCGGTGTAGCGCGGGGGCGGCAGGGTCTCGTGGCCGGCGGGTTCAATCGCCTCGGCGGTCAGTGCCTCGCCGGTGGTCAGGTTCGGCAGGCGCTTCTCAGCGTCCTTCGCCTCACGCTCAGCCAAGCGGGATGCGTCAACGCCTTCCTCGTAGGCGGCGAGGAAGCCGCGGAAGGTGATGACGGTACCGGATGCAGCAAACTCGGCATCCTGGCCGTTAGATGCCACGGCGCCCAGGCGCACGGAGGCGGTGGAACCGGTCGCGTCAGCCATCTGGGAGGCGACGGTACGCTTCCAGATCAGCTCGTAGAGGCGGAATTCGTCGTTGGACAGGGAGCCGCGCACAACGTCCGGGGTGCGGAAGGTGTCGCCGGCGGGGCGGATTGCTTCGTGGGCTTCCTGTGCGTTCTTGCTCTTGGAGGTGTACACGCGCGGTGCGGAGGGCACGAATTCTGCGCCGTACAGCTCGGATGCCTGGCGGCGTGCGGCGGAGATTGCCTGCTCGCTCAGTGCCACCGAGTCGGTACGCATGTAGGTGATGTAACCGTTTTCGTAGAGGCGCTGCGCCACCTGCATGGTCACGCGGGAGGAGAAACGCAGCTTACGTGCGGCTTCCTGCTGCAGGGTGGAAGTGGTGAACGGCGCTGCCGGGCGGCGCTTGTACGGCTTGGTCTCAACGGAGCGTACGGAGAACGCGGCGGACTGCAGGGCTGCGGCGAGCGCGCGGGCGGCTTCCTCGTTCAGGTGGGTGACCTTGGAGGTGTTGAGGGTGCCGTTGTCGGCGAAGTCCTTGCCGGTGGCGATGCGGTTACCGTCTACGGCGACCAGCTTGGCGTCGAAGCCTTCGGAGGCTGCGGTCAGGAAGCGTCCGGTCAGGTCCCAGTAGTTGGCGGCGACGAATGCCATGCGTTCGCGTTCGCGCTCAACCACGAGGCGGGTTGCGACGGACTGCACGCGACCTGCGGAGAGGCCGCGGCCGACCTTGCGCCAGAGTACGGGGGAAATTTCGTAACCGTAGATACGGTCGAGGATGCGGCGGGTTTCCTGCGCGTCGACCAGGTGCAGGTCGATGTCGCGCAGTTCGCCGAAGGCACGCTGAATGGCTTCCCGGGTGATTTCGGGGAAGGTCATGCGGTAGACGGGTACCTTGGGCTTGAGGACTTCCTTCAGGTGCCATGCGATGGCTTCACCTTCGCGGTCACCATCGGTTGCCAGGTAGAGCGCGTCTACTTCTTTGAGCTTGCGCTTGAGTTCGGCGACCTTTTTCTTCTTGTCGGGGTTGACCACGTAGTAGGGTTCGAAGTTCTCTTCAACGTTGACAGCGAACTTGCCGACGGGGCTCTTTTTGAGGTTTTCGGGCAGTTCGGAGGGCTGCGGAAGGTCGCGGATATGGCCCATGGACGAGTCGACGAGGTAGTCCTCGCCGAGGTAGCTGCTAATGGTTTTGACCTTGGAGGGAGACTCCACAATCAGCAGGGCTTTTCCGTTCTTTGCCTGAGCGGGCACGGCACTCCTCTATCTGTGTGTTGAAAAGCTACGTATTCAACCATAACCTACGCTGGCGCTTGTGGGCGCCGGCGGGCTGTGGTGTACGCGGGGTGAGGTAATCTGTGGGGGTGTAATTTGTGTTGGGGTTATGTGGTGCGCTCGATGCGTCTCATGCGGCGAGCGCGTGGTGGCCCGGCGCGAGGCGAGCTAGCCCGGTTCCCGTTGATGTGGACCGGGCGTGTTGAGCTTGCACGTGTGCGCAGGGTACTCGGTACATCATACGGTACCGGAAGCGGTGGTGTGTGCACGGGGAGCAGGTGTGCAGGGTGCATAAGGCAGATGCTGGGGCGCACCGCACGGCGCCCGCACCTGTGCTTCTAGCCCGCTTGCCTGCGCTTCTAGCTGGTCAGGGTGTCCGAGTCGGGGTGGGTGCCGTCCAGGTATGCGGGCAGCAGCGGGTATTCGCGGCCGTACACGGTCTGCGGCGCGATGCGCACCCACTGCATTTCGTGGGTTTCGGAGTCGGGCAGGTCGAAGGTGCGCACGATCTGCGGGGTCATTTCCGGCGGCAGCCAGTGGGCGATACCGACCACGATGACGGAGCGGATGCCGTCTTCGAGGGTTTCGTCGATTTCGAAGGCGACGCGGCGGCTGACCACTACGGAGGAGAACTTGTTGCCGCGGGTGGTGCGGATGTAGATTTCCTGCTTGTCGTCTTGGCTGGCGACGGCGTAGAGCACGGGCAGCACATCGACGTGCTGTCCGTCAGTGAGGATGAGGCGGCCGAGAGTGTTTGCGTGCAGACGCTCCCAGCACTTGTCGACGCTGATACTTTCATCGGGGTACAGGTTACTCATGGTTTCAGTGTATGCGATGGGGTGGGCGCTCTTGCGCAGATGACGGTTTTGGTCAGTGGGTGGGTCGGGGCTGTGTCATTGCGCTGCCGCCTATACGCGGTGGGCGCGCCCGGGCAGATGCAGCGGGTGCGTAGAATGGTGTGCATGACTATTTCTGCCGCCTCTTTCGCTCCCGAGTACGCCGCCGTTGCGGATGCTCCCCGCAGCGATGATTACGCCCGCCTGACCCGCATCCGTGAACGCCTGCTGGCGTTGAACTACAGCTATGACGCTGTGCAGGAGCTGCTCGGTGTTGAGGCGGCTGAGGCGATGGCTCGCGACCAGGTGGTTCCGGGTCTGTGGCGTGTGGAGCACATTCTGCGCGGCGATTACAGCGTGGAGGAGAAGAACCTGGCGCGTCTGCTGGCGTTTTTCCTGCTGGCTCGCCCGCTCACCGAGGCTGAGGCCGCCGAGGTTTTCGCTGAGACCCTGGTCGACTTCGAGGATGCCGCACTGATTGAGCGCGACGCCGCCGATTCTGCCCGCTGGTCCGCGAGCGTTGACCTGCGCCCGCACGCCGCCGATGACGGCACCGAAATCTTTGTTGCCGCCGACCTGGGTGCGCATCAGCGCCCCGGCGTGCTCCGTAAGGATCACGTGCTCGGCATTGGTCACGCCTCCCTGACTCTGGCGCAGATTACCGAGCGCACCCCCGTCAAGCGTGCCCTGGATGTGGGCACCGGTTGCGGTATTCAGACCTTCCACCTGCTCGCCCACGCTGAGCACGTGACCGCCACCGATATTTCGGAGCGTGCCCTGGCGTTCACCCGTTTTAACCTGCTACTGAACGCGCAGGTACTCAATATTGACCCGCAGAACCCGCAGGCGCGCGTGAGCCTGCGTGAAGGTTCCCTGCTGGAGCCGGTCGCCGGTGAGCTTTTCGACCTGGTGGTGTCAAACCCGCCGTTCGTGATTACCCCGCGCGTTGCCGGTGAGAGCGCCGAAGAGCAGTTCACCTACCGTGACGGCGGCCTGCCCGGTGACGAAATTGTGAGCACGATGGTGCGTCAGCTTCCGTCGGTGCTGGTGCCCGGCGGTCGCGCGCAGATGCTGGGCAACTGGGAGATTATCCGCGACTCCGAGGACCCGGAAGCACCGCGTCCGTGGGATGAGCGCCCGCGCGCCTGGGTTGCCGACGGCGGCGCGGAGGCGTGGTTTATTCAGCGTGAGGCGCTGAGCCCCGCCTCCTACGCGGAGACCTGGTTGAAGGATGCGAGCGAGAACCGCGACCGCAGCCACTACGAGCAGACCTACGTGGCGTACCTGAACGACTTCGCTTCCCGGAACGTTCATTCTATTGGTTTCGGCATGATTTGGCTGCGCCGCCCGACCGAGGCGACCGCTGCAGGTGCGACCGAGCCCCTGCAGCGTTTCGAGGAGATTACCTACCCGATTCAGCAACCCATCGCCCGCGCCCTCACCGAGTCCGTGCGCCGCTACGACCGCCTCGCCGCCATGGACGATGAGGCGCTCCTCGCCGCACACCTGGAAGTCGCCGAGGACGTCACCGAGGAACGCCACGGCCGCCCCGGCGCCGAGCATCCCAGCGTCATTTTGTTGCGTGCCGGTTCGGGTCTGTGCCGCACCCAGCTGCTCTCCACCGAGACGGCTGGTTTTGCGTCGGCGAGCGATGGTGAGCTTGCCGTGGGTCAGATCGTGGCGGCTCTTGCCATGCTGCTGTCCTGGCCCGAATACGACGAGGCTGCCGCCGCCGCGCGCGGTACGCAGCAGCAGCATCCGCGCGACACCCTGCTGCATGCGGTGCGCGAGCTGGTGCTCAAGAGCTTCCTGCACTTTAGCGACGAGCACGCGGGCGCAGCATCGGCTGACGAGAGCACTGCAGAAGCGCAGGGCTAGGCGTGCGCATTTGGTCCCTTCACCCTTCCCTGCTCGATCGGCGCGCCCTGGTCGCCTGCTGGCGTGAAACCCTGCTGGCGCAGAAGGTTCTGCGGGGTCTGACTCGCGGGTACACGAACCATCCGCAGCTGATTCGTTTTCGCGCGCATCCGCAGCCACTGGAGGCGGTTGCCGCCTACCTGTCCGGGTTGGCGGATGAGGCGGATGCCCGCGGTTATTCTTTCAACCGTGAGCTGATTGGTGCGGGCGAAAATAGCGCTGGCAAAAATAGTTCAGGCAAAAATGACACCGATAAAAACTGCGCTGACAAGGCAGAAAACCCTTATGCTTCGGTTGCGCGTATTCCCGTTCCTCTCGGTCAGCTGGAGTACGAGCTCGCCTTCCTGCGGCACAAGGTGGCGGGGCGTGACCCGGAGTGGGAGCATCGGTTGAGCGAGCGCCTGGCGGCGCGCGGCGAGCTGGCGGCGTGTGCCCATCCGCTGTTTGAGGTGGTTCCGGGCGCTATTGAGCCCTGGGAAAAGACGAAAGATTTTTAGACAGAAGGATTTCTAAGAACGTTAGCATAGTAATGCCCCGGCGGTAACCCTTGCGGGTGCCTGCCGGGGCATTGCTGTATGTATGGCTCAGCTGTATGGGAACAAGCATCTCAGCGCGTCATAGAGCGCTAAAAACAGCTTGGCGCAGGGTCTTTAGCTCTTTACCCCAGTGTCTTTACCTGAGTGCCTTTACTTGGTGGTCAGCGCGGGCTTAATCTCCTTCACGATTGCCTCAAGCATCTTCAGGTTGAAGTCCACACCCAGCTGCAGTCGACTCGCCGCGATGAGGTCTGCCGTGGCGGCAAGTTCTGCCATGTAGAGCGGGTTTTCGTAGCGCATGTCTGGGTTGCAGCACTGGCTCTTCATCGTCGGGTGACGGGTCAGTCGTCCTCGTCTTCGAGGTCCTCTAGCACTTCGAACGGCGACTCGACGTCGCCGCGCCAGGCCTCCAGGCCTTCGCGCACCGCGAGCACCGCCACGACCAGCGCCGCGACCGAGTCAGCCCACCACCAGCCGAACAGGCTGTCGAGGACGAGGCCGATGAACACTGCACCGGAGAGGTAGATACACAGGATGAGCTGCTTGGCGTCGGCCATCACGCTCTTGGAGCCCAGCTCCCGCCCGGTGCGGACCTCAATCCACGCCAGCAGAGGCATGACGACCAGGCTCAGCGCAGTGATACCGAGACCCAGCGGGCTGTGGTCGGGGCCCTCCTGGCCGACCAGGGCCAGCACCGCGTCGATCGAGACGTAGGCCGCCAGCGCGAAGAACGCGATGCCGATGGCCTTGACGGTGACCGTTTCCCACCGCTCAGGGTCCTTGCGGGTGAACTGCCAGGTGACGGCCGCGGCCGAGAGTACCTCGACAACCGAGTCGAGCCCGAAGCCAATGAGCGCCGCGGACGAGGCGAGGACGCCTGCCCAGACTGCGACGATTGCCTCGATTACGTTGTACGTGATCGTGAAGCCAACGATGAAGCGGACGCGCCGGTGCAGCATCGCGCGGCGCGCGGTGGTCAGGGTCTCGCTCATGCTCCCGCCGCCGTTCCACAGCAGCCCGACACCGAGCATTCCGGGTCGATGCACGGCGCGGCCTCGTCCACCGCGAGCGTGACGTCAATCAGGGACGTCAGTGCCGCGGCGAGGTGCGGGTCGGCGATCTCGTAGCGCGTCTGGCGGCCCTCGGGCTCGGCGACGACGATTCCGCAATCGCGCAGGCAGGTCAGGTGGTTGGACACGTTCGAGCGGGTCAGCTCCAGCTCGCGCGAGAGCACGGCTGGATAGCTCGGGCCGCCGAGGAGGGTCATCAGAATCCGGGAACGCGTCGGGTCGGCCATGGCGCGGCCGAGCCGGTTCATGACGTCGAGGCGTGAAGCAATAGTCAGCATACGATGACTATACAGTGATAACTGACCAATTGTCCACTTGTGCGGGCTGCTGCCGCACGTGCTCCGCGCCCTTGCCCTCGGGAGGCGGCAGAGTTCGCGCTCATCAGCGACCACCGCCCATCACGGAAGCGACGGCGGCACGCTGGCGCGAAACCCTGCTAGCGCAGAAGGTTCTGCGGAGTCTTCACCTCAGGGGCTTTACTTAGTGGTCAGCGCGGGCCTAATCTCCTTCACGATTGTCTCAAGCATCTTCAGATTGAAGTCCACGCCCAGCTGGTTCGGGATAGTCAGCAGCACGGTGTCCGCCGCCTGGACCGCCTCATCACGGGCGAGCTCTTCGGCAATATCCGCCGGGTCACCAATGTAGCTACGACCAAAGCGAGAGAAGCTGTTATCGATAATGCCGGTGTAATCCTGTGAGTCCTCCGCGGCGCGGCGACCGAAGTAGCGCGCCGAGGTTTCATCAATAATGGGCAGCACCGAGCGGGACACCGAAACACGCGGAACACCCGAATTGCCCGCCTTCACCCACTCGGAGCGGAAAAGGCGAATCTGCTGCGCCTGCTGCTGATCGAACGGAATACCCTTATCTTCCAGCATCAGGGTTGAAGACATGAGATTCAGGCCCTTCTGCGCGGTCCACACGGCGGTGCTATCGGTACCTGCACCCCACCAGATGCGGTCGCGCAGACCCGGCGACTGCGGCTGTACGGGGGCATACTTGCCCGCCACGCGAGCGCTGGGCGCCATTCCCTCGCCCTCAATTGCCTTGAGGAAAATGTCGAGGTGTCGGCGCGCCATGTCGCCCTCGTTTTCGCCTTCTGCCGGGTAGTAGCCAAAGCTCTCAAAGCCGCGGATAACGGATTCGGGCGAGCCACGGGAGACACCCAGCTGCAGTCGACCCGCCGCAATGAGATCTGCCATGGCTGCAAGTTCTGCCATGTAGAGCGGGTTTTCGTAGCGCATATCAATCACGCCAGTGCCGAGCTCGATGCGTTCGGTCTTGGCGGCGATTGCGGAGAGCAGCGGGTAGGGGGTCGCCTGCTGCTGGTCGAAGTGGTGCACGCGGAAGAACGCACCGTCCAGCCCGATATCTTCAGCACCTACGGCAAGGTCGATTGCCTGGTGTAGAGATTCTGCAGCGGAGGGTACGCGGGAGCCGGGGACCTCAGCCCAGTGGCCGAAGGAGAGGAAGCCGAGCTTCTTCTCGTCGCCGCGCATGGGTTCGAGGTGGCTAATGCGGATGGATTCGTCGAGCTGCGAGTCAAACTGCGGAGTGCCGGGGTTATTGGGGGTGCTCATGATTTTTTCCTTAGCGAGTTGCGCTCGGGCTTGTGTAGTGCCGGGCTGGTGATTTAAATATAAACCCAAATACTTTACATGTCAAGTATTTTGTTTCGGAGTATTACGCAAAGAGCGCCACTCCCCTTTCGCCGCACACACCACCCGCACGCCTCACCCGCCCGGCGCACACATACCGCCACAAAATGCTGGCACAAAATATAGCCGAAAAAGGGCACAAAAAAGCCCGGCGGCACGAACACATCGCACCACCGGGCCCTTCCATTCAACAGTTAAAACTGCAACTAAAACGACAGAAACAAACTGCCCTAGGAACGCTTCGCCAGCGGAACCCACAGTTCCATACGGTAATCAGCCGCCTGCATATCGCCGCGACCGTACACCTCAAGACCACCCACCGGGCGGTACTGCGGATTCTTCGCGAAGAACGCCTCCTCAAAGCTCGCAAAGCCAGCCGGAATGGACTCCGAAATCGGGCCGGTCACCTCAACCACCGCGTAGGTGCTCGCTGGCAACTCCAGCACGCCCAGACCAAGCTTCGCCGCGCTCGCCGGCTCCGACACCAGGAAGCCCGCCGTGTAGCGGACCTGACCCTTCGGGTTCGGCTGAGTGCACACGCCCAGGTACTGGGTCACATTCAGAACATCCAGCATCGCCGGGGACGCCTTCTGATTCAGCTCATCCCACAGCGAGGAGAAGTCGCCATCCAGGGGGAACACCTGCGAGACGCCAGCAACAACCAGCGCCGAGTGCTCCTCAATGCGAGGTTTAGAAATCTGAACCGCGCCGCCCTTAGCGGCTGCCATTAGGCGTTCACCTCAGCTGCTTCGCGGTCCACCGAGCACTCGGGCACACAGCGGCGCTTCGCGTCATCAGCTGCGCACTCGGGGCAGAGCAGAACCAGCTCGCGGCAGTTCTCGTTGGAGCAGTTCTCGAACTTGTTCGAGGGGGCACCGCACTGTTCGCACTTGCCGATGGTGACGGTGTCCGGGGTGAACTCCATGTGCATGCGCTTGTCGAAGACGTAGAGCGAGCCTTCCCAGAGTTCCTTATCGCCGTACTTCTCACCGTAACGGACGATGCCGCCGTCAATCTGGTAAATCTCCTTGAAGCCGCGGTTCTTCATGAGCGCGGAGAGAATCTCGCAGCGAATACCACCGGTGCAGTAGGTGACGACCGGCTTGTCCTTAATGTGATCGTACTTGCCGGACTCGATTTCGCGGATGAAGTCGTGGGTGGTGCGCACGTCGGGAACGATAGCGTTCTTGAACTTGCCAATCTTCGCCTCGAACGCGTTACGGCCGTCGAAGAAGACCACTTCGTCGCCGCGCTCTTCAACAAGCTTGTTAACCTCTTCAGGCTTCAGATGCACACCGCCGCCAACGACGCCGTTCTCGTCCACCTGTAGCTCGTCGGGAGCACCGAAAGCCACAATCTCGTCGCGTGCCTTCACGGACAGGCGAGGGAAGTCCTCCGCGCCGCCCTCGGACCACTTGAACTCCATGTTCTTGAAGCCGGGGTACTTGCGGGTTTCCTTGGTGTACGCCTTGACCGCGTTAATTTCGCCGCCGAGGGTGCCGTTAATGCCGTGCTTGGAAATGAGGATGCGCCCGCGCAGGCCGAGCTTCTCGCAGAGGGCACGCTGCCAGAGCATGACCGCCTGCGGATCGGCGATGGGGGCGAACTGGTAATACAGAATAATCTTATTTTGAGCCACGAAACTATTTTATCGTCATATACGCCTAAAGCATGCAGATTTTTTGATATGTGCGCGCCGACTACGGGGTTGGCGGTGCAAAAGCGGTACAGGAGCGATGCTGGGGCGGGGTTATGCTCGGGGTCAGGTTTAGGGTTGAACTCGGGGTCGGGGCAGGATTCGAGCGGGCTCGGAGCCTGTGTTCAGGACAGCAAGTGACCGGCGACAGGTCGGGGTGTAGCCCGCCGCTCTACAATGGAACCCATGCCGCACAGCAGCCCTTCGCAGAACACCAACCAGCACCCTGAACAGCGCTCCGAGCAGCAGCCTACACAGCAACCCGAGCAGGGGCAGTCTGCGGCGCGCCCAAAAACGCTACGTTACCGCGAGCTGCCCGCGAGCGCCCAGCAGGTGCTGGCGCCCCTACTGCCGGAGGCGGAACGCACCGGAACCCTGCCCGAGCAGGTGACCCATATTCACACCATTGCCGCGAGGGAGGCGAGCTATGCGCCGTGGCCGCAGTGGTTACATCCGCGTGTGGTGGAGGCTTTTGAATCGCTCGGTATTGCCGAGCCCTACGCCCATCAGGTGCAGGCGGCGAACGCCGCCCATGCGGGCCTTGATGCGGCGCTGGCGGTGAGTGCGGCGCGCTACGGTTGGCAGGCGGGGCGTATTGAGGGGTCGGCGGCAACGCGCACCGAAGACGCGAATGGTACCGGCAGCGGCGGGCACGTGATTGTGGCGACGGGCACGGCATCGGGCAAGACCCTAAGCTACCTGATGCCCACGCTGGATGCCGTTTACCGAGCTTCGTGCGGTGAACCGGTGAGCTCAACTTCCGCGTATTCTGGGGCGGAAAATCTCAATAATAGAGCGAACGTTCTCTACATTTCGCCGGCGAAAGCACTCTCCGCCGACCAGCTCACCGCCCTCACCTCCTACAACCTACCCGGACTCCACGCGGCAAGCTACGACGGCGACACCCCCGTCGGCGAACGCCGCTGGATCCGCGAACACGCCAACTTCATCCTCACCACCCCGGACATGCTCAACTACTCGATCCTGAGCAACCACCGGCAGTGGGCATCCTTCCTGCGAGGACTGCGCTACGTGGTGCTCGACGAGGCGCACAGCTACCGCGGCGTTTTCGGCGCGCACATCGCCAACCTGCTGCGCCGCCTACGCCGCGTCTGCGCGCTCTACCGCACCGTGCCCGTGTTCTACGGCGCCTCCGCAACCAGTTCCAACCCGGTCGAGTCTTTCTCCAAGCTCATTGGCGTGCCGCAGCGGGCGGTCACCGCCATTACCGAGTCCACCTCCGCACGCGGTGAAACCACCGTCGTGCTCTGGGAGCCCGAATTCATGCCGCCCAAGGCGCACGATCAGCTCGCCAAGGGCGCCCGCAGCACCCAACAGCAGGCGGTCCAGTCAAAGGCAGAGCAGGAAGCGCCGTGCCGCGTCTCCCCCGTGGAGCAGGGCGCGCAAATGCTCACCGACCTGGTGCTTTCCCGCACCCGCTCGCTGGTTTTCGCCGGTTCGCGCCGCAGCGTAGAAATCCTCTCGCAGAAGACCCAACGCTACCTCGACGAGGTGGAGGCGGGCCTCGCCCACCGCGTCGCCGCATACCGCGCCGGGTACACCCCCGAAGAGCGCCGCGAACTCGAACGCAAACTCCGCAACGGCGAACTGCTCGGCCTGGCGAGCACCTCCGCGCTGGAGCTGGGCATCGACATCTCCGGACTGGACGCCGTACTCGTGGCGGGCTGGCCGGGTACCCGCGCCTCCTTCATGCAGCGCGTGGGCCGCGCGGGTCGAAGCGGTCAGGACGCGCTCGCCGTGCTCATTGCCGACGACAACCCGCTCGACACCTACCTGGTGCACCACCCGGAGGCGATTTTCGGGCAGGAGGTTGAGGCGACCGTTTTCGACCCGACAAACCCGTACGTGCTCTCCCCGCAGCTGTGCGCCGCCGCGCAGGAGGCACCCATCCGCGCCGAAGAACTAAGCCTCTTCGGACCGCACACCGCCGCCCTGCTGGATCGGCTGGTGCAACAGGGATACCTGCGTCGCCGCCCGGACGGCTGGTACTGGACGCACGCCGAATCAGCCGCCGAGCTGGTCGATATCCGCGGCACCGGCGGCGGACCCTACCAGCTCATCGACGCCGAAGACGGCACCCTCGTCGGCACCATGGACGCCGCGCACGCCATGAGCCAGGGGCACCCGGGCGCAATCTACATTCATCAGAACGCGCAGTACGTGGTTGAATCCCTCAGCGAGGGCGAGCGCGTGATTCTGCTCAGCCGCGTCTACCCGGACTACTACACGCGCGCCATTGAGAGCACCGAGGTGCGTATTCTGGCGGAGCGTGCGCGGGTTAGTTACGGTGCGCAAAACATCGTTGGGGAAGCGGTTCCCGGTGAGTCCGCTCCCAGCGAGTCTGCTCTTGAAGAGCCCGTTCCCGACGCACAGCAGCTCGCCCCACTCACCATGCACCGCGGGCAGGTTCAGGTCACCGACCAGGTCACCGGCTACCGGCGGTTCTCCGTCTATGGCGGCGAATACCTGGGCGAAGAGGCACAACCCATGCCGCCGGAAGTGCTCATGACCGAGGCGGTCTGGTTCACCTTCGAGCCCAGCTACCTGTTCAGCGCGGGCGTGGCCGAAGAGGACAGCCCCGGCACCCTGCACGCCGCCGAACACGCCGCCATCGGACTGCTGCCACTCATCGCCACCAGCGACCGCTGGGACTTGGGTGGACTCTCCACGCTGCTTCACGTGGACACCGGCAGGCCCACCATTTTCGTCTACGACGCCGCACCCGGCGGCGCTGGCATTAGCGAACGCGGCTTCAACGCGGTTCACCAGTGGCTGAGCGCCACTCTCGAAGCCATCGAAAGCTGCGGATGCGAAAACGGCTGCCCCTCCTGCGTGCACTCGCCCAAATGCGGCAACCGCAACGAGCCGCTCAGCAAGCACGGCGCGCGGGCGCTACTGCAGGCGATGCTGCAGAGCATGGCGGAGGCGTAGGTTATTACAGGGGCGTAGATTACTGCAGGAGGCACGGGGCGTACAGGAGGCGCGGGGCGTGCTGGGGGGGGGTAGAGCATACCGGAATGACAACTCCCGATGAACGTAAATAGCCTAGTCGGTTAGGTTTTCTGGCTCAGGCGGGTTTTCTGGCTCAACTGGATTCTCTGATTCTGCGGAGCTTTCTGGTGCGGGAGGCTCGGGCGCTGAGTCCTGCGCAGCTTCCAGCTCTTCCTCCAGCTCGGCTACCTCATCGGGGCTCAGCTCCTCCACGTTGCCCGCCGCGTGTTCTTCTTCGGGGCGCCCTTCTTCGGGGTGCTCAGCCCCGGCGCGGGCACGTACCCTCGCCGGGCCCAGCATCCCCATGGGCCCTGCGACAGGGACGGCGACCGTCACCTCCACCGTTTCGGGGCGATCCGGAAAAGTACAGGATTCCAGGTGCGCGCCGTGGCGTTCGGCAAGATCCGCCGCCACCGCACACGGGTCCCCCTCAGTGAGCCCGCGGTAGGCGTCCGCCGCCGCGAGCGCACTTAAATCGGCGGCTGCGGACGCCCTTCGGTTCGCGGACACCACCCCGATGAGCCCGGCAATTACCACGGTCATCACCAGTAGCGCGGCAATAATGGTGAGGGCAAGGACGGTGCCGCTACCCGCTTCGGGGTATTGATTCTCGGAGGCTGTTTTCGGGGTGGGACCCATAGCGGCTCTACTCACCTTCATGACCCGCACCGTTTTCAGCATCGTTTTCAGCGCCGGCTTCAACGCGGGCGTGGGCGTCCGCCCGCAGCACCCAGCCGGTTGCCGAACCAATCACACCGGGGGCGGGGCGGCTCACCCGCACGTGCACTTCCCGGGCGCGCCCCGCCTCTGTCACGACTACATCATCAGGAGAAACGGAAATCTGCACGCTCTGCGCCGGGTCGATGCGGCTGACGGCGGAGCGAATCTGCGCCTCGGAGTCTCCGCGGGCGGCGGCTCGTGCGGCCGTTCGCGCGGACTCCTCCACCTTCAGCTGCGCAACCCCCGTGGAGGCGGCGCCCAGGCAGAGGGCGAGCACCACCGTCACGGCGGGTAGGGCGACCGCAAATTCGGCGGTAATCACGCCCTCTTCTGCCGGGCTCTTGTGCGGGGTCGAGAGCGCCGGTTTCGCCCCGGCTTTTCCTGCAGGGAGAGCGCGTGCCCAAGCACCCAAATTCACATGAGCGTTCATTCTTTATTCCTCCTTTCTAACTTGAATTTCCGCAGAACCTAGCATATAGAACCAAACCTCACGGCAGACTTTTTGCAGACTCTAGAGCAGCCCCGTATTGCCCGCAATCGACAGGGCGTTACGCACAATATCCATGAGCATGGAACGCACCTCATCTGACTTGAGAATCAGCACCAGCAGACCCGCGAAACCGACCGCCGCGAGCATCACAATGCCGTACTCCGCGGTGGAGGCGCCCTCCTCCGGGTCCCCCGCCGGGGCGTACTCTTCGAGTACCTTATCGTCGCTCTCAGCTGGTACATATTCGGTGCAGCCGGGCGCGTGCTCACCCAGGCTGCGGCAGGTGGCGCCGCATTCGTCCAGGGTGCAGCCCTCGGCGAGCGCACGGGCAATGGTCAGCGCCTGCTCGGGGCTCAGGCTGTTCGTGTTCATATCAATCTCCATTTCGTTAGGGTCAATCCTGGGGCCGGTGTGGTTCAGCTCAGCATCACTCAAAAGCTCGGCATCGTTGAAGAGCTCGGGGCATTCTTCGCGTAGCTGCTTCATGGTGGTTGCAATGGCAACGGACAGCGGCACGGGACCCAGAATGGTCTGCGTTTCAGCGCCCTGCACGGCACCGAGCGCGGCGGGCTGAATTTCACGCGGAGCACCGGCCGGGGCGTTTACCGGAGCGCCGACGGGGTGCAGGTCGTGGCGGATTGCTTCGCAGAGGGTGTTCGTCATTGGTTTTCCTTTCGTTGTGCCCTAAACATGCGGGGCGGGGTGGGTGCTCATCCGCGTTCGCTGCAGATGGGCGAGGGTCTAAACTTTTCGGCATTTCAGCTGGTCAACAGCGCTTATGCGCATGGTTCTTTAGCCCGTCAGCGTGGGTAGTAGCGAAATGATGATGGGCACAATACCCAAGCAGATAAAGGCGGGCAGCGAGCACAGCCCGAGGGGTACCACGAGCGCTACGGAGAGCTTTCCGGCGGCGCGTTCTGCCGCGCGGCGCTCGCTGAGGCGGTGCGCATCGGCAAGGGAGAGCAGCAGCGCAGTGCTGGGTGCGCCACCCGTGTAGGCGGGAGCGAGCGCATCCCGAAGCTCACCGAAGGTTCCCGCCGCGGAGCCCGACCAGGCGCTCCCCCAGCTACTGCCCATCTGTAGGCGCTGGCAGACCGTATACAGGGGTCGGCTGTTGAGCGCCTCAGCGAGAGTACCCAAGGCGGCGAGCGGTGCAAGCCCGGCTCTCAACTGCGCGGCGAGTAGTTCCAGTACGAGAGCGGTATCAACAGTCGGTGCATTCAAGGCCTGCTCGCCTCCTGTATGCCCAGCTCGTGTGCTCTCCACCTCCGCCCGATGCACGAGCGCGGCGGTCCAGCGGCGCCCGGCGAAGGCGAGCCCCAGCCCGAACAAACCGGTAAGCGCCCCGAGGATGGAGCCGGTCAGCACGCCCACGGGGTCACTTCCCATGAGCACACCCAACCCCAGGCCGAGTAGCGGCAGCCAGGAGAGAATCCTGCCAGTGGCACGCGGCGCGGCAAGGGCGCTCTGCCGCCCCAGGAGCGCGTCGATGCGTTCTTCGGCGTGTTCTGCGGCGCGTTCCAGGCTCGTGGCGAGCGGCGCACCGGCGCTCTCGCTCATACGCAGGCTCAGCTGCAGGTCGTACAGGCGGTCGCGGCTGTGCGGGCGCATCCGGCTGCTGTTTTCGAGTAGCTGGGCGCAGGCGAGGTGCGCGGGGGCACCCCAGGAGGTAAGCGTGGCGAGCGCCTGCGTGAAGCGGCGAATATCTTCGGCGCACCGCTTTTGCCCGTAGTCTTCGGAAAGGGGCGAGAAGCCTCGTGCCCGTCGAGCTTGGGCGCTTTTCCCAGCGCTTTTCCGGGCTGTTATTTTCTTCGCGTGCATTTTCCCCGCATCCGGCACCGGTTCGTTTTGCCCGAACTGTGCAAACTGCCCGGTGCCAGGGTCGGCGTGCACCGCCTCCTGCAGGGGAATGCCGGCGCGCAGGTTCAGGGCGAGGGTGCGTAGCATGAGCGGCCACATGCGCATTTCCTCGGCGCTGGCGGGTCCGGCGAGGTGCTCAGCCCAGCGTTCGCGAAGGCTTCCTCGACTCGTTTCTTCCCTTTTCATGGTTCCTCCTTTCACGTTTTCCGTTTCCCCTTTACGGGGGCTAGTACCCAACTTCGGAGCCCACAGAAATACGCCTGACCTGCAGATACTCTTCGCTCCCCTCAACTGCGGGGTGCAGGCTGTAGATACCCTCGATACGGCGGTGTCCGTCCCGGTGTTCCAGGTGGATAATGCATTCAAAAGCCGTCGCCGTATGTAGAGCGACCGTTCTACTATCCAGCCCGGCGAGCGCACCCAGGGCGCACAGACGCAGGGGCACCGCCTGCGCACTATTGGCGTGCAGGGTCGTTCCAGCTCCGCGGTGACCGGTATTCATGGCGGTCAGCAGGTGCACCACCTCCGCACCGCGACACTCGCCGACCACGAGCCGATCCGGGCCCATGCGCAGCGCCTGCACAATCAGCTCACCCAGCCCAATTTCGCCGGCACCTTCGGAGTTCGCGGCACGGGTTTTGAGGGCAATCACCTGCTCATGTTGCGGCGCCAACTCCGGGGTGTCTTCGAGCAAAATAAGGCGCTCCTGCGGCGTACACAGCCCCAGCAGGGCGTTGAGCAGAGTGGTTTTGCCGGTGCCGGTACCGCCGCTAATCAGGAACCCGCGGCGCTCGGCAATCATGCGGCGCAGATAGGCGGCGGTCGCCTCATCACACAGCCCCGCGTCCTGCAGCTGCGCCAGGGTAGGGCGCTCGCGGGAGGGTAGGCGCACGGAGAGCCGGGTGCGTTCGCTCAGCGGCGGGATAATCGCGTGGATGCGCCTGCCGTGCTCGTCGCTAATGTCAGCTGCCGGATGCGCGGCATCCAGCTGTCCGCCGTGCCTGCGGATGAGCCGCTCGGCGAGGTCACGCACGCGCCGCTCATTGCCGAGGCTTAGCGCCACGGGGCGGGTGGTTCCGTTGATGCCCACCCAGATATCGCAGGGCGAGTTCACGTAGATATCGGTGATGGTTCCGGCGCGTTGCCCCTCGTCGAGGAGCAGGTCGAGGGCACCGAGGCCGTAGAGTTCCGCGGCGAGGTAGCGCAGCGCGGTCTGCCGGTTGACGGGCACGTATTCCACGCTGGGGTAGCTCCAGGAGGCGGGCGCGGGTTGCACCGTTTTGGTGCGGAATTTTCGGGGCTTCGCCACGCCCGTTCCTTCTGCGCTCGCGTTCCCCAGGTGTCCGCCGTCAATGGCGTAGATTGCCGCGTCCACGGCGTTTTCGAGAATCTCGCGGAGGGGCTGGGATTCTTGGAGTAACCCACCGCCCGCGGCACTCGCAGCGTTTGGACTGCCCGCGGCAGCTACACCCTCTGTGGGCGGCCGCTCCCCTGCCTTCTCGACTCCGGCGCTGAATCCGTTACTGGGTCCGGCACTGAACCCGGCACTAAAACCGCCCAGGGCGATAGCGCTCATCTGCGGCGAACGCAGAATCAGTTCGCGGGCGTGCAGGGCGACGGCGCGGGCGCGATAGTCTTCGGGAATGAGCAGGGCGGGTAACGAGTGCGTGCGGGTGTTCTGGACGCCCGTATTCTGTGCGCCCGGCTGATTCACGCCCTGTGCGGCACGCGGCGGGCAACCGTTGGGGCTACCGGGATTGTTGGCAGGGTGCCCGGCGGGATTGTCGGAGGGGTTCATGGCGGGGTTCATGGCTCTAGGAGAGCATTGCGCCCGCCCTAAATTTTTAAGAGAATGAGCGTTCTGTGGATAACTCCTCGCGTACCCCGAAATATCCACGATGCACGCACTTCAAACGAACAAAACGCACGCATCCGGCGCTTTTATGACAAACCACGGCGCGTTCAGCCAGCCCCCGCCCCTTCCGCAAACCGCCCGCCCGCGACCACAAACCGCGCGCCTTCGCACCCGGTCACCGATAATGGAAGAATGTACGTTCTGCTCAGTCCTGCCACCGGCGCGGGTATTACCGCCCAGACCGGCACCTCCGCGCACCCGGTCACGTCGGCTATTGCCGCGGGTGCGTCCCCGCGCGGTGCTCAGCCGGTGACCTCGTGGGGTGCTTTTCATTTTTCGGCGCCGACCGCTGAGCAGTTGCAGGACCCGACCTTTATTCCGCGGATTACGCGCGCGGATCGGGTGAGTGCGGCAAATCTTCCGGCGTATGTGCGAGAGGTAGAGCGGCAAGCGGCAGATTCGGTACAGGCGCGTTTCCCCCGCTGGATTTGGGCTGATACCCGCCACGTTGACCCGCTGCTTCTGCACCGCGGGGTGCGGGTGCATCTGTGCCATGATTTGCGTCTGGTGCAGCGAATTTTGGCGACTGCCGCTACGCATCCGAGCGATTTTGTGGAGTACAGCCCGGTGCTGGATCTTGCTGATCTGCGTGAGGCGGTGGAGCCTCAGGGGTATCTGCCGGTGGCGCGGCAGATTCAGGGTCAGGAGGAGCTGTTCGGCGCTGATTTTTTGAGTGCCCCCGCCACCTCTTCCGCCGCACCCGCCGATTCCTCTGCAGATTCCTCCCCCGATTTCCTGGAGGCGGCACCTCACGAGCCTTTTGCCCCGCAGTTGGCGGCAGGCCCGGTGACTCTGCTTCCGGAGCATCCGGTGGTGCGTGTGCTGATGCGTGAGTGGTTGGCGCAGGCGCGCGCTATTAGCGAGTCGAGGCACCCGGAGCGGTTGCGTCTTTTGGCGGCGGCTGAGTCTGCCGGTACGTTGGTGGCGGCTGAGATTGGTTATTACGGCATCCCATTTAATGTGCAGGCGCATCATGAGCATCTGTGCGAGTTGTTGGGTCCGCGCCCGGTGCCGGGTGAGCGTCCGCAGAAGATGCAGGAGTTGGCGGAGCAGATTCAGCGCATGCTGTTTATGCCGTCGTTGAATCCGGATTCGCCGCAGGATCTTTTGCGTGCTTTGCAGTCTGCGGGGGTTTCGGTGAAGTCTACGCGTTCGTGGGAGTTGAAGAGTTGGGCGGATGCGATTCCGGCTCAGCGGCAGAAGCGTTGGGCGATGATTGACCCGATTCTGCGCTATAAGAAGCTGTACCGTATTTGGACTGCTAACGGCTGGACGTGGGCTGATACCTGGGTTTCTGAGGGGGCGTTCCGCCCGCATCTTGAGGTGGGTGGAGCCGCGACCGGGCGCTGGGGCGCTTCCGGCGGTGGTGCGTTGCAGCTGCCTGCGGAGATTCGTCAGGCGGTGCAGGCGCCGGAGGGTCAGGTACTGACGGTGACGGATGGCTCGCAGATTGAGCCGCGCATTCTGGCGGCGTTGAGCCGTGATGAGGCGCTCGCTTCGGCGGGTCGTGGCGCTGACCTATATGCGGGTATTGCCGAGTTAGCGCGTCTGAAGGGTGTGGGTTTGACGGAGCGTTCCCACGCGAAGGTGGGCATGCTGGCGATTATGTATGGCGGCCGCAGCGGTGAGATTGGTGCCCTGTTGCCGCATGTGGCGGCGCTTTTTCCGCAGGCGATGGAGTTTACGGAGCGTGCGGCTCGTATTGGTGAGGCGGGCGGTCAGGTGACGACTTTTTTGGGTCGTACGTCCCCGCCGGTGGATGAGCGTTTCCGTGAGATTGTGGCTGATCGGTCTTCGCCGGCGGCTGAGTCGCGTGCGGTGTCGACTGCACGTGCGCACGGGCGTATGACCCGCAATTTTATTGTGCAGGGTACGGCGGCGGAGTGGGCTCTGTGCTGGATGGGCGCGGTGCGTTCTCGTCTGTTGTCGGAGCGGATTTTTGGTATGCCGATGCGCACCCGCATTGTGTATTTTTTGCACGATGAGCTTCTGCTGTGTGGTCCCGAGCTGGAGGCGGATCGCGTGGAGCGTATTGTGCGTGAGGGCGCTGCGGAGGCGGCGCGTCTGCTCTTCGGTCGGGTTCCGGTTGATTTTCCGGTGTCGGTGGCGCGGGTGCGCAACTACGCGGACGGCAAATAATCGGCGGTAAATAATCAGCCGCACATCAGCGGCAAGTAAACGGCACATAACCGTGCAACAGCGAAAATAGGGCGGCAGGTAGCTTCATTCAAGCTACCTGCCGCCCCTATCTGCGCACTATTCTGCCCCTATATCCGCTGGTCAGGCATTTATTTCGGCCGGTTTTTATTCCTCGTAACCGGGTGCCGGGCGCATCTTTTTCGTATCCCAGGGCACGGTCCAGCCGAGCGAGTCGAAGATCCGGTCGAGCAGAATCGCGGTGAATCCCCACACGGTGAATTCTTCGCCGCCGGGCATGCGCACCTCGAAGGCGGGGGTGCGGTGTGAGGTGCGGCCGCGTTTGACGTAGGCGGTGTGTCGGTTGGCGGGGTTGAGCAGGTCGCGCACGGGCACGCGGGCGATGAGCGCGGACTCGTTGTGGTCGACGACTTCGACGGGCACGGGGCTGTTCCACCAGCCGATGACGGGGGTGACCATGAAGTTGCTGATGGGTAGCGGCAGGGTGTGCAGCTGGCCGAGAATCTGCACGCCGGCGGGGTCGAGCCCGGTTTCTTCAACCGCCTCGCGCAGGGCGGCGATGTGGGCGACAGGTTCGCCGGTGGTTTCGGCGAGCGCGTAGTCTTCGGGGTCGATTTTGCCGCCGGGGAAGGCGGGCTGACCGGCGTGTGAGCGTAGGGTTGCGGCACGCACGAGGAGCAGTACATCCAGGTCGGCGCTGACGTTTTCGGGGCAGCCTTCAAATTCGCCGGTGGAGGGCGAGTTGTCGAGCACGCCGAAGAGAATCAGCACGGCGGCTTCTTTGCTCAGGGGGCTGGCGGGTGCGCTGCGCAGCAGGGCTTGCACGTCGAATTCCACGCCGCCTGCTGCGAGAGCCGCCAGCGCCTGCTGGGCGGGGTGCTGTGCATCCTGTCCCGCCTGTTCGGGCTGTACCGCCTGTTCGGGTTGCACCGACTGCTCGGGTGCGCTCATCTATGTACCTCTCTTCTGTGCGGCTACATTCCGGGTTGGTTCGGGCACCGTTAGGCGCTGAGCGGGTAGCCTTCTGCCATGAGTTCGCGGCGGGTTGCACCCTGCAGGAATCGCAGGTGCAGGTCTTCTCGGCCGGGTGCCATTTCGTATTTCATGAGTTTACGTGCTGCTTGTTCGTTCGTCTCCCCGGCTCCATAGGACGGGCAGAGGTCGGCGACGGGGCATACGCCGCAGGCGGGCTTTTTGGCGTGGCAGATGCGGCGGCCGTGGTAGACCATGCGGTGTGAGAAGAGCGTCCAGTCTTTGCGTTCGATGAGTTCGGCAACGTCTTTTTCGACTGCTTCGGGGGCATCTGCGGTGGTAAACCCCATGCGGCGGGCGAGGCGGCCAAAGTGGGTATCTACGGTCAGTCCGGGCACGTCGAATGCGTTTCCGAGGACCACGTTCGCGGTTTTGCGGCCGACTCCGGCGAGTTCTACGAGCTCTTCGAGGGTTGAGGGAACCTGCCCATTGTGGCGTTCCACGAGCTGCTGGGAGAGCGTGACGATGGAGCGTGCCTTGGCGCGGTAGAAGCCGAGGGACTGAATGTAGGGTTCGACCTCTTCGGTGCGTGCAGAGGCGAGCGCGGCGGCGTCCGGGTAGCGTGCGAAGAGTGCCCCGGTGACGGAGTTGACGCGCACGTCGGTGGTTTGTGCCGAGAGCACGGTGGCGATGAGCAGCTCGAAGGGGTTGTTGAAGTCGAGTTCTGCGACGGCGTAGGGGTAGGTTTCGCCGAGGATGCGGTTGATTTTGCGGGCGCGGCGCACGGTGGCGAGGTGGCTTTCGGGTGCGCGTGCGTTGAGGCGGCGTGCGGCGGCTGCGGCTTTGAATTCGGGAACGAATCGGATCTGCAGGAGCGATTCGGTGTTCTCTGCCGTACTGTTCTGTGCTGCGTTGTTCTGTGCGTCTGCTGCGGGCTGGGTGGCGTTCTCGGTCATAGCGCGAGGGTACCGGGCTTGGGTGTGTGGGCGGTAGCGAGGTTCACCGTACTTGGCTCGTTCCCCCTCATCATTTTCTGTATCTCATCATTTTCTGGGCAGTTCGCGCCGCCTAGCGCCCAGCGGGCGCCCGCTGTGCCACACTGGTTTTATGTCAGATACGATTTTTGTGCTTAATGGACCGAATTTGAACCTGCTTGGGCAGCGCCGCCCCGAGGTGTACGGCTACACCACTCTGCACGATATTGAGCGTATGGTGCGTGAGCGCGCGGCGGCTCATGGTTTTGATGTTGAGTTTATGCAGTCGAATCATGAGGGTGCTCTGGTGGATGAGATTCAGCGTGCTCGTACTCGTGGTGCGGCGATTATTATCAACCCGGCGGCGTACACCCACACCTCGGTGGCGCTGCACGATGCGCTGGAGGCGGCTGAGCTTCCGGTGGTTGAGGTGCACTTGTCGAATGTGCATCGTCGTGAGCAGTTCCGTCATCATTCGTTTGTGTCGCCGCAGGCTACTGCGGTGATTGCCGGTGCGGGTGCGTACGGCTATGTCATGGCGGTTGATTTCCTGGCACAGCACCTGGCGGAATAACAGCGCAGCACTTGGCGGAATAGCCCAGCGCCCCGCCTCCTGTCGTTAAATAGTTCAGGCTCCCGTTCCTTACTTGAGGGCGGGAGCCTGAACTTTTATCGCTGTCTAGCGGCTAGTTACTTGCGGCAGGTGCCGGTGGAGACTGCGGCGGTGTTCTCGCCGCCTTCAGCCAGCGCCTGCTTGAGGGTGCTTGCGGTGACGGCGTAGCCGGTCTGGCCGCTGGTTGCCTTACCGAAGATCATGCCGACCACGTTGCCGTTTTCGTCCAGGACGGGGCCGCCGGAGTTGCCGTGCTGCACGTCGGCTGCCAGCTGGTAGACCTGGCGCATGGCGTTGGCGCGGCCGGTGTCGGCGTCGATGGTCTGGGTGTTGCCGATGCCCTGCACGGTGGCGGGTAGTGCCTTGAACGGGCCGCCCTTGGGGTAGCCCATGAAGGTTACGAGGCTACCCGCGGTGGCGTTGGTGCCGATGTTCAGCGGTTCGAGCGGCAACTTGGGAACGCTGATGAAGGCGATGTCCTGTTCGCTGTCCATGTAGACGACGGTGCCGGGCCAGGTGCGGCCGCGGGAGTCCTGCACGACCGGGGAGGTTACGCCGGCGACCACGTGGGCGTTGGTGACGACGAGGCCGTTATCGGCCACGAAGCCGGAGCCGGTGGAGGTGTAGCCGCACTGCTCTGCGGCGCCCAGAATCTCAACCACGGAGGCTGCCGCCTGCTCCAGTGCCGCGGATTCTACGGTCTGGGTGGGGGCGCTGGTTTCGGGGGCGATGAGCTGGCTGACTTCCGGAATGGTTCCGAAGGCGAGCACGTCGTTGCGTACCGTGTTGATGCGATCCTTGACGACCTCGGGGGTGGAGGCGACCATCCAGGAGAGGGTCTTGGAGTCGCTGAGCGCAGTGTTGAGCTGCGGGATGGGTACGGTGCGCATGGAGATGGTCAGTACGACCATGACCAGGGCGCAGGCGGCGAGGTTCAGCACGCCGCCGAAGAAGCGTTCAACTCCCTTGAGCGGGGTGATGTCGGTGACGCGGCGGATGGTGCGTCCAGCGACGAGGCCTAGCCACTGTCCGATGGTCAGGCAGATGATGAGCACGCCGACGGCGGTAATGAGGCTCCACTGGGATCCCACAGATGCTACGGCGAGGGGCACGAGCCAGGCTGCGGCGCAGACGCCCAGGCCGAGGCCGAGGAAGGTTCCGAGGGTGGTGAAGAATCCGCTGCGGACTCCGGCGAGGAAGTAGAGCAGCAGAATGATGGGGATAGCAATATCAAGCAGGTTGATGCCAGTCGTCACGACTAATTGCCTCCTTGGTAGGTAGAAGTGGTCACGGTGTGCCCATCGTGGTTGGTGCGGGCTGTGCCCGGTGAGTGTGGTGGCGCGTTAACACCCGGTGGTGGGTGCGGCGGGCTTGTGTACCCGGGTTTGGGACCGGGTTTGTGCCTCGTCGCATCGTACCGCGTGTGGAGGCAGGAGCCTCCTTGTCATGAGGGCGTCAGCGTGCGTGGTACCGATAAAAGTACACACCTGAATGCCTGATATTAGGCGGTGAACCTGTGGGTAAGCTTTGAATTTTCTCGAAAGAAATAACTTTTGTTGTAAAGCTCGCTGTATCGGAATGCATAAAGCGCTTTTTTAGGGTACGCTCATATCAGTTGAATATGTCACACTAGCTTGAGCCTTCTCACATTTCAGATGTTGAGATGCATGACACCGGTTCGGGCTCACTCACTGAACATTTACGAGTTTCGGCTCATCACCTCATATCTAGGAGAACTTTATGGATCTCGAGATCCTCCGTCGTACCCCTCTCTTTGCGAACCTCGACGACGCAGCTTTCGCTTTGCTGACCGATGACATTCAGGAGATTGACCTCTCCCGCAACGCTGTCCTCTTCTACGAGGGCGACCAGGACGACCAGCTCTTCGCTGTGCTCTCCGGTAAGGTCAAGCTGGGTCGCACCGCCGCTGACGGCCGCGAGAACATGGTTGCAATCATGGGTCCCGGTGACGTCTTCGGCGAGATGGCTCTCTTCGATCCTTCGCCCCGTTCGACCAACGCTGTAGCTGTTTCTGAGACTCGCCTGGCTGCCATCAAGCACGAGTCCTTCAAGCGTGCACAGCAGCTGGATCCCACGATCTCCGACCAGGTTATTAAGACTCTGGCTCGCCGCCTGCGCCACGCTAACGAGGCGCTGGCTGACCTGGTCTTCTCTGACGTTCCCGGCCGCCTCGCTAAGGCACTGCTGGACCTGGCTGACCGCTTCGGCCGCCCCGCGACCGACGGCGTGCTCGTTGCTCACGAGCTGACTCAGGAAGAGCTGGCACAGCTGGTTGGTGCATCCCGTGAGACCGTGAACAAGGCTCTTGCCGAGTTCGTTTCCCGCGGTTGGATCCGCCTGGAGGCACGCGCAGTTGTCATTCTGGACCTGCCCCGCCTGCGCCAGCGTTCCCGCTAAAGCCTCTTTGAGTGAGGGCATTCTAGGGAGCCCTCGCTGAAAGACACGCGACTTAAATAGATCAGGAGCCGTTTCCCTCTGCATGGGGAAACGGCTCCTGACGTCTTTACCGCTTCATCTCACGAGATCTTACGAGCGAGTGGATGCGGCAGCTCGTTAGAGCGCGCCCATCGCACCGGTGTACATGGAACCGGTTGTAGCCGGAACCACCTCGGTAAAGGAAAGCATGCACGCACCATTGTGGGTCACGAGCACGGGCTTCCTCACCTCAATCTTGCGGCGCTTGGACAGCCACGCCACGGAGGTCTGAGCCTTCGCCAGCGATTCGAGCAGGCACATCACACCGGGGGTGATGAGCTGGTCCAAGGTACGGCCCACCGTGTTGGGCTGGCCGATGCGGTCGCCCAGTTCGCTGGTGTCCTTGGCTTCGAGCAGTTCGCGCACGTTCAGCCAGTCACCCCACACGCCCTTACCGAGCAGCAGCTTCGGGTCCTGGCCCACGGGCAACGCCGTGGTGAAGTAGGCGATATCGTAGCGCTTGAGGAAGAAATCCGGGGACTGCCAGCGCGCGACCGGGCGCAGCAGGTCGGCGCGCACGCTCAAACCGCTGGAGGTCAAGAAGTCAGAGAAGCTCTTGTCCTGAGCCGCGACTGCCTCGCGCCACGCCATGAGCTCAGGGGTGCTGGAGCGTTCCACGACGTCCTGTTCGTCCTCACCGGCGAGCAGAATACCGGTCTCTTCGAAGGATTCACGCACGGCAGCCATGACGCTGCGGCGTGCCTGCGCAATATCGGAGAAGTGGAACTGCTCTTCCCAGTAGTCGGCGCCGGGGCCAACCCAGGAGGCAGACTCATCATCACCGGGAAGAGCCGTGCCGCCGGGGAACGCCACCACGCCCAGCGGAGAGGTGCCGGGGCGGTAGGTCAGAATCGTTTCGAGGCCGTTGTCGCCGTCACGCACAAAAATAACGGATGCCGCCTGGCGCATCGTGCAGCCGGTCGCGCCTTCGTTACCGCCTTCACGCCAGCTTTCGGCGGCGGTGCGCATGAACTCAGGGACCGCGTAGAGACGCTGAATACAGGAGGTTCGCGGGTTAGCCGCGGACTGGCGGCCGGTAAACATGCGAGGGCGCTCCACGCCCTCAGCCGGGGTGGGAGTGCCGAAGCGGCGTTCCTGCACCGGCAGGGGTAGAGTCTTGATGTTTTGGGCGGTGCCGTTGTCCTGTGCGGATTCGGTGCGTGCAGTCGTATCAGGAGCGTCCTGTGCTGCCCGCTGAGCCTGGGCAGCACGAATAGCAGACAGCGGCAGTGCGCCGGTGTACAGATTAGACATATTCAACAATGATCTCGACCTCTACGGGCGAGTCCAAGGGAAGAACAGGAACACCCACGGCGGAGCGGGCATGCTGGCCTGCCTCGCCGAAGATTTCGCCGAGCAGTTCGGAGGCGCCGTTAATGACGGCGGGCTGAGCGGTGAAGTTCACCTCGGATGCTACGAAGCCAACAACCTTCACCACGCGCTGCACGCGGTCCAGGTCGCCAATAACGGATTTGACTGCTGCCAGAGCATTGAGCAGGCAGATACCCGCGTACTTCTTAGCGTTCTCGGGGGTTACGAAGCCTTCAGCGCCGGAGTCGGATACCTTACCGGTTTCGGGCAGGGCACCGTCGACGAAGGGCAGCTGACCGGAGGTGTACACGTAGGAGCCGGAGGTTACCGCGGGAACATAAGCGGCAACGGGGGCGGGTGCTACGGGCAGTTCGTAACCGAGTTCGCGGATACGTGCTTCAATACGGGATTCAGTCATGATTACTCCAGAAGGATGGCGGGTGCGGGCACCCAAACGGTGATAGGGGAAATGCCGTAAACCTAAACGCTACTGATATTCAGGCAGCTGTTAAACGGCTAACCGGCGGCCTGCCTCATCTATTCCCACCCTCCCCTATAGGTAGGGGAAAGCGGGCGTTGAGGTGACCGCCGGGTACGCTGCTCTTAGTCAGCCTTCTCGCGCTTAAAGTAGGCGATGGGGTTGCCCTGAGTCGGAGCGACCATGTTCGACGCGGGGGTTGCGCCGGCAGGTGCGGATGCGCCGGGGAGAACAGTTACGAGCTCCCAGCCGTCTTCACCCCAGTTGTCGAGGATTGCCTTGGTCGTGTGGATCATCAGCGGTACAGTTGCGTATTCCCATTTCTTCATACCCTCTAGACTATCGCCCGGTGTTCAATAAGTAAAAGGGATTCACTATGGTTTTGGTCAATATCCGGCGCTTTTGGGGACTTTATTCTTAGGGCTGAGAAACCCGCGTCCCGGTGGGTTGCCGAGACGGGCTTTCTCTCACAGTTTCATGGGATAAACTGAATGAATGGCTTCATCTAAGAAAACCCGTTCGCGTCGCCGTCCGGGAGATTTTTTGCAGTTCCTCGCGTTCAGCGTGATTGCCGGTTTCCTCGCGGCAATTATTGTCGTACCCCCTGCCGTGAGCTTGGGTATGGTCACGAACGCGTCGATGTCTTGGTTCCAGGATCTTCCTGACGACATTGCCGATGGCATCTCTTCCCGTCCTTCTACTATTTACGCTGCTGACGGTAAGACCGAAATTGCGACCTTCTTCGAAGAGAACCGTGAGCCGGTCAAGCTGGATCAGATTTCTCAGCACATGAAGGACGCTATCGTCTCGGTTGAGGACCGTGATTTCTACAATCACGGCGCTGTCTCCGCTATCGGTATCGGTCGTGCGTTCCTGAACAACATCATTAACTCCAACAGCGGCCGCCGTCAGGGTGCATCCACCCTGACCCAGCAGTACGTTAACAACCTCATTGTTGACTCCGCTGTAGCTCGTGGTGAGGACGCAACCGCAACCCTGAACGGTAACAAGACCTACGCTGCAAAGATTCGCGAAATGAAGCTTGCGATCTCTATGGAGCAGAACAAGTCCAAGGACGAAATCCTCGAAGGCTACCTGAACATCGTGAACCTCGGCGGTTCCAACTACGGTGTTGAGGCTGCTGCACAGTACTACTGGGGTATTTCCGCTAAGGACCTGAACGTGGCGCAGTCCGCGCTTCTTGCCGGTCTGGTGCAGGCACCGAACGTGTACGATCCGACTGTGAACCCCGAGCTCGCCCGTGAACGCCGCGACATCGTTCTGGGCACTATGCTCCGCGACGGCAAGATTACCGATAAGGAATACAGCGACGCTATCGCCAGCGACATTAAGCTCAACGTCCACACCAAGTCCCAGGGTTGCTCCCTGGCAGGCGACAAGGCATTCTTCTGCCGTTACGTGGTCAACTACCTGCTGCAGGATGAGTCCCTCGGCGCAACCGCTGAGCTGCGTAACACCGCCATCAAGCGTGGCGGCCTGAAGGTAATCACCACCCTGAACCCCGAGGCTCAGACCGCGGCAAAGCAGGCAGTTGACTCCACCCAGCCGGCAGCAACCAACTGGAACGACGTGAACTCCGCGCTGACCAGTGTTGAGCCCGGCACCGGCCGCGTCATCGCGATGGCACAGAACACCGAGCTCGGTAGCCCCGCAGACGCAAACGACCACTCCAAGACCGAGTACAACTACAACGTTGATAGCGCCTACGGTGGTACCCGCGGCTTCCAGCCCGGTTCTACATTCAAGCCGATTATTCTGGCTCAGTGGCTCATGAGCGGCCACGGTGCGAACGCTACCGTGAACGGTACCCAGCTGTTCTGGCCCACCAGCTTCGGCTGGAACGCCAAGTGCTACGACGGCGGTAAGTACTACTACACCGGTCAGCCGAACGGCTGGTCCTACAAGAACGCAGTCAACGGCGGTCTAACCTACGGTACCGCTGCGTACGGTATTCGCCAGTCCTTGAACTCCTACCTGTACGGTATGCTCTCCCAGATTGACCTGTGTGATGTGCACGACCTGTCGATTAAGATGCACGCTCTGGACGGTACCGGCGAACCGCTGCACAGCATCCCCGACCTGGGTACCAACATTGGTGGTACCAAGTACGGTATCTCCCCGCTGACCAGCGCATCCATGTACGCTATCTTCGCTTCCGAGGGTAAGTACTGCACCCCGCGCCCGATTGAAAAGATCACCAAGAACAATGGTGAGACCATGAAGGAATACCAGAACCAGTGCGAGCAGGTTATGGATCCGGATATCGCAAACGGTGTCAGCTGGGTTCTGAAGGGCGTTATCCAGCCCGGCGGTTCCGCTTCGCAGCGTGGTATTGGTCTGCCGAACGGTTCGGCTGCGAAGACCGGTACGAACGATAACTCCTCCCAGACCTGGCAGGTGGGCTACACTCGTGGCCTGTCCACCGCGTCTTGGGTTGGTTCGAACAACCTCGGCTTCCGCTCCCTGAACGGTGTGGGTATTAACGGTCGAGTCCTCGAGTACGTCGATGGTGCAACCTACGCAGGTGCACAGTGGCAGTCGTACATGAAGGCCATCGCACCGAAGTACAACACGAAGGACTTCACCACCCCCAGCGATAAGATTCTGTCGTACAGCTAGAATCACAGCTCATCAGCTGAAGTCTGAAAGGCGATTGATGATGTGTGAAAACGCAGTCAACGCCCGCGTCCCCGTGGCGGTCCCCGGCGCACGCGGCTCCTCCCCGCTCCTGAAAAAGGTAGCGGGGGCGGTAGCCGCCACTGCAGCCTTGGGGGCCGCCACGGCGGCGTATGGGCACTTTATTGAACTGAATAATTTTCAGCTCCGCACCGAGTCCCTGCCGGTGCTGCCCGCCGGTAGCCCCGACTTTAGGATTCTGCATATTTCAGATATGCACATGATTCCGGGCCAGCAGAAGAAGATTGACTTCATGCACTCGCTGGCTGCCCTGGAGCCGGATCTGGTGATGAACACGGGCGATAACCTATCCCACGTGGACGGTATGGGTCCGCTGTTGGAGGCGCTCGACCCGCTCATGGACTTCCCCGGCGTGTTTGTGCCCGGCTCCAATTGCTATTTCGCGCCGATTTTTAAGAACCCGGCACGCTACCTGTGGCAGCCGCGCACCCCGCAGATGATTGAGGAAGGCTCACGCGTAGCCCTGCCCATTGAGCGGATGCACGACGCCTTCGAGTCGCGCGGCTGGACGGGCCTGATTAACCGCTACGACACACTGAACCTCAAGGGTCTGCGCCTGGAGTTCTCCGGTGTGGATGACCCGCACCTGCACTACGATGAGCACCCCGGATTCGCCCCCGGTGCCTTCGACGAGGGCGAGGAGCCGAGCGTCCGTATCGGCGTGGCGCACGCCCCCTACATGCGTACCCTGCACCGCTTCGTGCAGGACGGCGCGCAGGCCATTTTTGCCGGTCATACGCACGGCGGCCAGGTCTGCCTGCCCGGCGGTCATGCTCTGGTCAGCAATTGCGATTTGCCGCCTTCGCGTGCGAAGGGCGTCAGTGAGCAGTCCGGTATTCCGGTTCAGGTTTCTGCCGGTTTGGGTACCTCTCGTTTTGCGCCGGTGCGTCTGTTCTGCCCGCCGGAGGCAATCCTGGTGACCCTCACGGCTCGCGATAAGGAGCAGGGCACCTCCGCTGCATCGGCGGGTGGTCGGCTCTAATGTCTGAGGCTTCTACAGCGCGCACGACTAAGCGCCGCCGCAATCCTTTCCTGGAGACGGCGAGCGAACCGACCCCCGACCCGATTGACTACGCGCACGGTCAGCGTGCCCCGCGCACCCTCGCCGCGTATGCGCGTCCGATTCGTGTGCGCTGGGGTGTGGGTCTGCTCGTGGCATTCGGTGCCGGTGCCCTTGAGATTTCCATCCCGCAGATGTTGCAGATTATTGTGGATCATCTCTCGCAGAGCACCACCGAAAGCGCCATCTGGATTGCCGGCGGCCTGGTGCTTCTGCTGGGTATTGCGCACGCCTCCTTCATGTACTGGAGGCGCTGGCTGATTGTGGACCCGACCTCCACGATTGAGCTATCCATGCGCATGAACTTCTTTGACCGCCTGCTCAGCGCCCCGCTTTCTCTGCTGGATCGCTGGCCCTCCGGTCAGTTGTTGACCCGTTCCATGAGCGATTTGGGTACGATTCGCCGTTGGCTGTCCTTCGGTATTGTGCAGATGCTGACTATTGCGGTGATGTTCCTGGTCGGTGGCTTCTTCATGCTGCGTTCTTCGCCGTCCCTGGCGCTGGTGTTCGTGGTGACGGTGCCTATTCTGGTGCTGTCGTTGGTGAACTTCACCCGCAAGTACTACCGCGCCTCGCATGAGATTCAGCAGATGACGGGCGATCTGTCCACCCGCATTGAGGAGTCGGTGCGCGGCATCCGCGTGATTAAGGCGCTGGGCCGCTCCCCCGAGCAGATTCAGGAATATTCCGAGTCGGTGGACGCCCTGCAGGTGCGTGAGTACGGCAGGTCGATGCTGGTGGCTCGTGTTGCCCTGTACCAGGGCCTGATTGTGGGTGTCTCCACGGCGGTGGCGCTGGCTGTGGGCGCTTCACAGGTTGCGGCGGGCACCTTGAGTCTGGGCGCAATGACCGCCTACTTTGCGGTGCAGACGACCGTGCTCAGCCACGTGACGCGCTCAACCGCGCTGATGTCTGCCTATTTGAGCTATAAGGTGGCGATGGAACGCCACAACGAGGTCATGGACGAGCCCGGCTTTGAGGCCGTGCCGCTGGTTCGTGGCTCCGCGGCTATGCCTGCGCCTGAGCATCCGCAGGGTGCTTCTGATTCGTCAACAGTAGCTGGAGTGTCTGCCGAGGGCGGCTCCGGGAAGGAAACTATGCAGTACCCCAGCGGTGGCGCAGTATCTGTCACTTTCGATCACGTTCAGTTCAGCTACGATACTGCCGAAGCACCTGTTCCTGCTGAGGTTGCCGGCGCAGGCTCTGAGGTGAAGGCGCCCGAGGTTTCCGTGCTGAAGGACGTCAACTTCAAGGTCTTCCCGGGCGAGATTCTGGCGCTGGTGGGCGCAACCGGTAGCGGCAAGTCGACCGTGCTGTCGTTGGTTCCGCGTTTCTACGAGCCGACCTCCGGTTCCCTGCGTTTTGGCACCCGAGATGCCGCAGACATGTCTATTGAGGAGGTGCGCGCCCAGACCGCGTTCGTCTTTGAGGAGGCGGTACTCTTCTCCGGAACGGTCCGTGAGAACGTGCTGATGGGCGTTGCTGAGCAGTACGAGCGCGGCACCGAGGATGAGGACTACCCCACCGCAGAAGAGCTGGAGGCGACCCTCCAGACCGCACTGCAGCTGGCTGCGTGCGATTTTGTGGCGGAGCTTCCGCAGGGTCTGGATACCGTCATTGGTGAGGAGGGTCTGAGCCTTTCGGGTGGTCAGCGTCAGCGTCTGTCGTTGGCGCGCGCTTTGGCGAAGCGCCCCTCCGTGCTGCTGCTGGATGACCCGTTCTCGGCGCTGGATGTGAACACCGAGGAGCGTATTATTACCGGTCTGCGTGAAGGCTTGGAGGGCCTGGGCGGCGCCACGACCCTGCTGACGGCGCACCGCCCCTCCACGGTGGCTCTGGCGGACCGTGTGCTGCTGATGGTTGATGGTGCTGTGGTCGCCGAGGGCACTCACGCTGAGCTGATGGACTCTTCGGAGCAGTACCGTCAGCTGATGACGATGGAGGAGGGCTAATGGCCCATCATCGTCCGGCGGAGCCGCAGGAGCAGATGAGCCCGCAAGAGCGCGCGGAGACCCGTGAACGCTCGATGGCTCTGCTGCGCCAGATGTTGCGCCCGCACCGTGGGGCGTTGGCTCTGTCGATTATTTCGGTGCTTTTGGTGTCGGGTTCCTCAGCGGTTGCGCCGATTCTGATTGCCCGCGTCCTGGATAGTTCCATTGAGCCGCTCAGGCAGGGTGATGCCTCTCCCCTGTTGACCCTGCTGGTGTTCTTTGTGGTGGCTACCGCGGTGACCGCGATCTTCTCATGGGTCAACGTGGCGTACACGGTGCGCGTGTCGCTGGGCGTGGTGGTGTACCTGCGTAAGCGGGTGTTCCGTCACGCGCAGTCGCTGAGCGTGTCGTTCCATGAGCGGTACACCTCGGGCAAGGTCATTTCGCGTCTGACTAGCGATATTGATACGGTCCGCAGCTTCTTGGACAGCGGCATCAGCCAGTTGGCGATTACTTTGCTGTCCATGGTGATTTCTGCGGTCGCTATTTTCCTTCTGGATTGGCGTATTGGCCTGTTCATGCTGGTCATGGGCGTGCCGATTTACTTCTTGACGCGCTGGTTCCAGAAGACGGCGGTGCCGGTTTTCCGTACGATGCGTACCGAGTCTGCGCATTTGACGAGCCGTTTTGTGGAGACTTTTACGGGTATCCGCGCGGTGAAGGCGTTTGGTGCGGAGGCGCAGATGCGTTCTGAGTACGCTCAGGCGTCGGAGCGTTACCGCCTTGCGGTGATGGATTCCATTAAGATTTTCGGCATCTATTCGCCCGTGCTGATGCTTTTGGGCAATGTGTTTATTGCCGGTGCGCTGGTGCTGGGTGGTTATGCGGTGCTGGGCGGCACCATGCAGATCGGTACCCTGCTGGCGCTGGTGATTTACGCGAACCGTGTGTTTGAGCCGGTCATGCAGCTCTCTGAGTTCTACAACATGTTCCAGTCGGCGATGTCAGCGCTGGAGAAGCTGTCGTCGTTCTTGGCTGAGGAGCCGGAGGTTGCTGAGCCGGAGCATCCGCATGAGCGGGCTGTAGAGTCTGTAGCTGAATCTGCTACTGGCGTTACTGAGGGCGCGTCCGGCACGGTTCAGGGCGCTCTGGTGGAGCTGGATTCGGCGGTCTTTGGGTACACCTCGGATCGTCACGCGCTGAAGGAGACGAGCCTGCGCATTGAGCCGGGTACGACCGTGGCGCTGGTGGGTGCTACGGGTGCCGGTAAGTCGACGATCGCTAAGCTGGTGGCTCGTTTCTACGATGTTTCAGCCGGTCAGGTGCGTATTGACGGCGTGGATGTCCGCCAGCTGGCGGATGCGCAGCTGCGCCGTGAGGTGCTCATGCTGACCCAGGAGGTGTTCCTGTTCTCCGCGTCGATTCTGGAGAATATCCGCATGGGTAACCCGCAGGCATCCGATGAGCAGGTGAAGGCTGCCGCGAAGGCGGTGGGTGCTGACGCGTTCATTGAGCGTCTGCGTGAGGGCTACGAGTCGCAGCTGGGTCGCGGCGGTATTACCCTGTCGGCGGGTCAGCGTCAGCTGGTGTCCTTTGCTCGCGTGTTCTTGGCGAATCCGCGAGTGCTGATTCTGGATGAGGCGACGGCTTCGCTGGACATTCCGAGTGAGCGTGCGGTGCAGGCGGCGCTGCGAACCGTGTTGGCGGGGCGTACGGCGCTGGTGATTGCGCATCGTCTCTCGACGGTTCTGGGTGCTGATCGTGTGCTGGTGATTCATGAGGGCTCCGTGGTGGAGGATGGCTCCCCGCAGCAGCTGATTGCTTCCGGTGGTCGTTTTGCGGCGATGTACGCCTCCTGGGATGAGCTGAATCAGGTTCAGGAGGCTGAAGCCTAGAACCTTTATTTGCCACTCCCCGACCGGTGGCGTGCCGCTGTGTTGCGTTCTGAATTTTTTTGGGTTATCCTAGGTGAGTTGCCTACGGTATTCGCTGATAGGTCAACATCGGGATGTGGCGCAGCTTGGTAGCGCGCGTCGTTCGGGACGACGAGGTCGCAGGTTCAAATCCTGTCATCCCGACAGCTAGCCCCGGTCCACTGGACCGGGGCTTTGTCGTATCCGCAGTATTTCTGTTGCAGACTCCGGCGCAGATTCTGTTGCAGATGTTGAGCACATAGAGGCGACCCCCTACCCGCGCAGGAACGCAGGAAGGGGGTCGCTTTCGTATTGAGTTCAGATTGGGTTAGCCGCGCCCGGAGATGAGGGCGAGAATCGCCTCCAGAGGGCCGCGTCCGGCAATGGAGCGCGCCATACGCGCCCAGAGGGTGCAGAAGCCCAGGGCGATTGCGGTACCGAGCAGCAGGAAGGCGCTCCAGTACACGGCGGTTCCCCAGCCTCCGGTGGCGACGTAGTGCTCGCCGACGGTGAATGCCTTGATGGTGGGTCCGGCGTAGATGATGATTCCGCTCAGCACAATGGAGGCGCTCAGCGACATCTGGCCCAGGCGGGCGATGGGGGTGAGCATTCCCGCCTGTGCGGAGAGCAGGCGCGCGCATTCGGCCCAGAAGTAGAGGGTTGCCGCCAGATTCAGGGTCAGTAGTACCTGCGGGCTGTTGAGGACGCCCAGCTCGGTGTAGGGGTTGAAAGTGCGGTAGACGGCGAGCGCCAGTACGGCGAGTACGACGGGGATTGCGAGCTTTGCCTGCAGATTGTCGTAGAGGCGTACGAGCACGATGCCCAGGCACATGACCCAGATGAGCTGGGCGCTTTGGGCATGGTTGACACCGTGGCTCGCCAGGAAGGGCAGCTGAACGGCGGTCCACGCATCAGCTTGGGCGGCTACATCCATGAGCAGGGTGTAGGTCCAGGTGATGAAGGGGCTGGTGAGCACCGCAAGCGCTGCGACTGCCCAGAGGGGCAGGTGCACGACGAATAGGGTCAGCAGGGTGAGTAGCGCCAGGTGCACGAGCATGTCGAAGGGCAGAGAATAACTGAAGCCCTGTGCCGGTACGGTGACGCCCGGTTGCGGCAGGTAGGTGATGCCTTGCATGAGCGCTACGCCCAGCAGTAGTAGTGCAAGGAATCGCACGATGGTTCCGGCGAAGAGCTGCGGGAAGTTTGCGGTGCGTGCGTACCGCCAGGCGGCTGCGCCCAGGATTGCGGCGAAGAGCGGTTCAGCCGGCACGAGGGTCTGCGGGATCCAGAACGTCCAGGACACCGGGATTAGTTGCAGCCAGTATCCGAAGGGGATGAGCAGGCTGAGCACGGCGAAGGCGCGGGCGAGGTCGAGCCCAAGGTCGCGTCGGGTTCCTCCGAGGGAGGCGGCACGTGCCCCGCTGCTGACGGTGGGGATAGGTTGAGTGCGCCCTGCTGCCATGTCCTCGCTCCTTGTAGTGCCGTGTTTGAGAGTCTGTGCACCCTGCCGGTGGTGTGTGCCCTGCCAGGGTATCTGCCGCATCCGGTGGTGTGTGTCGGATGCTCTGGCATAGGTGTTAAGTGTAACGGTGGAAGCTGTGTCTGCTCGGGTGGTGGCGCGGAGGTTTTGCTCTCATACTGCCTCTCTGTCGGCTGCTGGCTGGAGCTTCTTGCCCTATTGGTGAGTGCTGTTCAAGTGTTGTTGTGTTGCACGAGGTTAGGTGTGTACCATTGGTACGTTCTTAAAGGTGGAGCAACCCCGCGGGAGCATAATTTCGCTCCTTTTACTGTCCCAAACGCGCCCCACCTGCACACACCACGTTGAGGTTTTATGTTTTCGACTTTTTCCCCGCTTTTCTTGACGGATTTGGGGACTTCTGGTGCTCTTCTTGCTTCGGGTACGACTCTGTCGGATGGATCGAGCCACGATAGCGGCCAGTTTGTGTCCATTTTCTGGATTACGTTGGTTGCGTTGCTGTCGCCGATTCTTTCGCGGCTGACGGGTAAGAAGATCCCGGATGTGGTTTTCCTGCTCATTTTTGGTCTGCTGATTGGCCCCAATATGCTCAACCTTGCCAGCAGTGAGGGCGGTATCCCGCTACTGAAGGAGCTGGGCTTGGGCATGCTCTTTTTGATTGCGGGCTTTGAGATTAACGTGTCGTCGCTGCGTAGCCGTCAGGGTTATAGCGCTATTGCCACGTGGGTGGTGTGCTTTGCCTTGGGTATGGCGGGTGCGGCGGTGATTACGTCGTTCTCGCGTGAGCTGAATACGTATGTTGCGGTGGGTGTGGCGCTGAGTTCTACGGCGTTGGGCACTCTGCTGCCGATGTTGAAGTCTCACGGTGCTGCCGGTACGCCGGTGGGTAATGCGGTGCTGGTGCACGGTGCTGTGGGTGAGCTTCTGCCGATTTTCGCTATTTCGCTGCTGCTCTCGTCGCGTTCGCCGGGCATGGCGATTGTGGTGTTGCTGGCGTTTATGGTGGTTGCGGTGATTGTGGCGTTGATTCCGCATCGTCTGTTTGCGCATGTGCCGGGTCTGCGTCAGATTATGGTTGCGGAGGCGAATACGACCGGTCAGACGGTTTTGCGTCTTGCGATGTTCCTGCTGGCGACCCTGATCATGTGCACTGCCCTTTTTGATTTGGATGCGGTGCTCGGTGCCTTTGCGGCGGGTCTGATTCTGCGTACTCTGACCCCTCCGGCGGCTTTGCATATGATGACTCGCCGCCTTGAGGTGGCTGGTTTTACGTTCATGATTCCGCTGTTCTTTGTGGTCAGCGGTATGGGTATTGATGTGTCTGCCGTGGTGGCTAAGCCTTTGGGTCTGCTTGCCGTGGTGGTGGGTATTCTGCTGTGCCGTGGTGTTCCGGTGCTTTTGGCGGAGCATTTCTTCGATACCCGTTCGGGGTTGACCACTCGCGCGCAGAAGGCGCAGTTGGCGTTGTATTCGGCTGCGGGTCTGCCGATTATTGTGGCGGTGACGGAGGTTGCGACCAGTTCGGGTCTTCTGGAGGAGTCCACGGCGTCGCTGCTGGTTGCCGGTGGCGCGCTGACGGTTCTACTGTTCCCGCTGTGGGCGTTGGGTATTCGTCAGGCGTTTGGTTCTGCTGGACCGTCTCAGCAGGCGCCGAGCCGTAAGGAACAGATGAATGCTCTGAAGGCTCAGCGTAATGCTCAGACGAAGCTGACTACGGGTATGATTCCGGTGGTTCGTTTGAAGTCTCAGGCTGAATCTGATTCTACCGAGGTTGAGGTTGCTTCGGCCGATCCCTGCACTGCATCTGAGGATGCGGCAAAGAAGCGCAGGGGCTCTGTAGAGAATACCGATGCTGCGCAGAAGTAGCTGCGGCTATGTGGTGGTTCGGCCTTTCATGGAACGAACTAGTTTGAGCAGGTGCCCCGCATACAGTCACAGCGACTTTATGTGGGATTACCCGATAAAAACCACATAATAACAGGTAGCTACGCTAATCAATTTCACAAGGCATCCCACATATAGGCTCAAAACTCGCCACGCCCTCATCGTAGGGTGTGGCGAGTTTTTTGCATCTGAATCTCCTTATAAATCAGGGGGAGGCAAAAAATTTCCTTAAATTCGGATTTTTTATGCAAATATTACAGAAGATGACGTGTCTTAGCTTTCGCGACTGACACTTTGTCCTATAAAATTGAAAGCACACAGGGTATTTCCCTAAAACACACATAAACCAACATACATACAGAGCCGCTTCCGCCCCAGCGGGAGCTGGTGTACCTCCCCATTCACACACGGGAGGCGCCCCTTTCGGGAGTATCCGCGACGATACCCCGGCGGCTCCCAACCACGGAGGAGGATTATATGGGTCAGAAAGGTAATTATTTCTAACCTCACATCTCAAGGCCTCGCACTGAATCCTAACGATTGTCTGCACACACAGTCATTTCCGAAGGAAAAATCATGCACCAACTACTCCTCACCGCGAGCACTGGTGGCGTAGAGCTAGACTTCCCGTCATGGCTCCGAATTACGCACTTCATCAACTTCATTATGATGGGCTTCCTGATTCGTTCAGGTTGGGAAGTTCTCGCCTCTCACCCCCGTCTGTACTGGAACAACCAATGCACCCCGGGTTCCGAGTGGCTCAAGTTCACCAAGGACAAGGTTTCGACTGTCCCCGGTGAGTTCACTGCCCGCGACGACCAGCGTCGACTGTCGCCGCTTATCTCCCTACCCGGTAACGGCCAGATTGGTCTCGGCCGTGCATGGCACGCTCTAGTTACTTTTATCTGGATTGCTAACGGTCTCGTCTACGTCTCCTTGCTATTCCTGACCGGCCAGTGGCGCCGCATCGTCCCGACCAGCTGGGACATCATCCCGCAGGCGTGGGAATCCATCCAGATTTACGCTGGCTTCCAGATTCCCTCGATTGAGCACTTCCAGCCGTACGACGCTCTGCAGCAGATCATGTACTTCACCGTGGTGTTCATTGTGGCACCGCTGATGATTGCAACCGGCCCGATTATGAGCCCGGCATTCTGCGGCCGTTTCCCCGGCTACGTGCGCCTCTTCCGTAACCGCCAGACCGCACGTTCCATCCACTTCCTGGGTATGGCCTTCTACTGCGTATTCACTGTTATTCACGTGGCTCTGGTGTTCGTGGTTCACCCCCAGTACAACATCGCCCACATGATGCTGAACAAGCCCTATAACGAGGTGGACGCAGCACAGTTCGCTCAGGCAGTCACCATGCTCATTGGCGGTATTGTCTTTGCCGTCGCTCTGTGGATCTTTGCTTCGTACTGGTCCCTGCGCGACCTGCGATTCACCCAGACCTTCATTTGGGGTCTAACCCAGCCGATTCGTAACGTCCTGCTGGACCGTATCACCTCCCGTCAGGTGCAGAAGAAGACCTTCACCGATGCCGATATTTCGCCCTTCCACTGGGTTAACACTCGCCCGCCGACAGAGCGTGAGAGCACCGAGTGGAACCGTCTGAAGGAGCACGAGTTCGTTGACTACCGTCTGGAGCTGGGCGGTCTGGTGAAGGAATCCAAGTCCCTGAGCATTGACGAGCTCAAGCAGCTGGGCAAGGAAGTCAACATCACCATGCACACCTGCATGCAGGGTTGGACCGGCATCGCCAAGTGGGAGGGCGTGCGCCTGCGCGACGTTCTCGCACTGGTCGAGAAGACCGACGAGGCACGCTACGTTATGGTGACCTCCTTCGGCCACGTGGGCCACACCTACGACGGCCGACCGACCGAACCCTACTACGAGTGCCTGGACATCTCCATGGCAATGGAAGATGAGACCATCCTGGCGTGGGGCATGAACGACAAGCCCCTGCCGGATGTGTACGGTGGCCCGCTCCGTCTGCGTGCGGACTCCATGCACGGCTACAAGATGGTCAAGTGGGTTCAGAAGATCGAGTGGATCAAGGATTACCGCGATGTTGGCGATGGCCAGGGCGGTAGCCGCGAGGACTCCGGTCTGCAGCACTTCGACGCACGCGCCTAAGCACCCTCACGGGGCGCTACGACGCTAACCGTCGATACACCACCCTATAAAGCACAGAACGGTGGCGGGTACATGGGCCCGCCACCGTTCGCGTATCTTCTCCGCCGCTCTCTAGCTCTGAAAGATGCAGAAGCCGCGAGGGCATAAAGAAACCGCCCGGGAGCCTTAGCTCTCGGGCGGTTTCTTTAGAGGTTTGCCTTCTGGCGCTGCACCTTAGGCGTCGTAGATGATGACGTCCAGGGTACGGGGGCCGTGCACGCCCTCCACACGGATCAGCTCGATATCACTGGTTGCCGACGGACCGGAAATCATGGTCACGGGGCGGGTGTAGGTGATACGCTCGATCGACTCGGGAACCAGCTCCACCACGGTGGAACGGGGCACCACGCAGATGTGGTGGTCAGGCACCAGGGAAATGGCGCGGCGACCTTCATCGGGGTTGGTGTTCAAGAAGATCGTGCCGGTCTCTGCGCAGGAGACGGTCGAACCGGTGACTACAGCGTCAACTGCGTCCAGTTCCTTCAGGCTCAGGCAGCCGGGCTTGAGGGTGCTACCGGAGTCGGTGACGCGCTTGCGGTCAGCGGTGTCAGCCGGTAGCCACTCCATGTTCAGGCCCTCGGGAACCACGTAGGTGGACTTTTCACCCAGGCGCTCTGCGATGACCTCGGAGATGTTCTCCTTGTTCGCGTGGAACACGTTTGCCTTGTAGTCAATGAGGCGGTCGACGAGCATCTCAATGGTCTGCTCTTCGTTCAGCTCGCTGACGCGGCGGTAGTTACGTACGGGCTCGGGGGCGACGGGTGCGTCAGCCAGGGACGAGCGGATACGTGCGAGGATATCTTCCTTAGCAGAGGACATTAGTTGTTCTCCTTAGCTTCACGGGCTGCCTGGGCGTCCATAGCTGCCTTGGCGTTTGCTGCCGCCTCAGCGACCTTACCCTTGTTTGCCTCGATGAGGGCCTGAATGTCAACGCGCTGTGCGTTATCGCGTGCCGGAGCCTGACCCTTCTCCTTCTTCCACCAGTTGCGGAAAGATTCCTTGGGGGGCTCGGGGATGTCGCGGTAAGCGGTCCAGCCGCTGACGATACCGGGAACAGCGGTGATCTTGTGCTTGCGGCCGCTGATAAGGCGGGACATGGGCAGACCACGCTCTGCAATCGACATCATCTTGCCGGAGGTGAAGAGCTTCTTCGCACCAAGCATCATGCCGTCCATCTGCGAGAAGGGAGCCTTCTTGTTGCCCTCGAACTCGCGGACAGCGTGCTGGGACTCAACATCCTTAGCGCGCAGATGCACGAGGACCTCAGGGAAGTTAATCTTCACGGGGCAAACTTCGTAGCAAGCGCCACAGAGAGAGGATGCGTACGGCAGGGAGTTGTTCTCTGCAGCCTCGATACCGGAGAGCTGCGGGGACAGAATCGCGCCGATGGGGCCCGGGTAGGTGGAGCCGTAGGCGTGACCGCCTGCGCGCTCGTACACGGGGCACACGTTCATGCAAGCGGAGCAGCGGATGCAACGCAGTGCCTGGCGACCCAGCTCGTCGGACAGAACGGCGGTACGGCCGTTGTCGATGAGGATGACGTGCATGTTCTGCGGGCCGTCACCGGGGGTCACACCGGTCCACATGGAGGTGTAGGGGTTCATGCGCTCACCGGTGGAGGAACGGGGCAGCAGCTGCAGGAATGCCTCGTAGTCCTGGAAGGTGGGCAGAATCTTCTCAATACCCATGAAGGTAATGAGGGTGTCGGGCAGGGTCAGGCACATACGGCCGTTACCTTCGGACTCCACGATGGTCAGGGTACCGGTCTCAGCAATACCGAAGTTGGTGCCGGAGACTGCCACGGTGGTGTTCAGGAACTTGTTACGCAGACGGTTACGCGATGCCTCTGCCAGTTCTGCCGGCTCATCGGTGATGTCCGGGTTAATACCCTCAATTTCGCGCAGGAAGATGTCGCGGATTTCGCGGCGGTTGCGGTGAATTGCGGGCACCAGAATGTGGGAGGGGCGGTCGTGGCCGAGCTGGACGATTTCTTCCGCGAGGTCGGTCTCAATAGCGTTGATGCCATTTTCCTCGAGGAATTCGTTCAGGCCGGTCTCTGCGGTTGCCATGGACTTAATCTTGATGATTTCGTCCACGCCCTGCTCGCGAATCAGGTCCAGAGCAATCTGGTTCGCCTCGGTGGCGTTGCGTGCCCAGTGCACGTGGCCGCCTGCGGCAGTGAAGTTACGCTCGAACTGTTCGAGCAGCTCGGGCAGGTTCGCCAGAACGTAGTTCTTGACGGACTCACCGGTGTTACGCAGGTCCTGCCAGTCGGGCACCTCTGCGGTGACGCGTGCGCGCTTGTTACGGATCGCGTGGGTCACGAAGCGCAGGTTGGCGCGTAGCTGCTCGTTCTTGAGCTCTTCCTTCGCGTACTTGGGGAAGGGGGTTTCTTCGAAAATGTTGCCCTCGCCGTAGTGAACGACCTTGGGCATACCAAGCTGAATAGCGGTCATGAGGTCTTATCTTTCCTTAGCCGATCGAGAGCTCAACACGCTCGGAGTTAATCTTGAGCGGGTTTTCCTTGGTGGATGCGAGGATCTCAGCGAAGTGGATGGTCTGAACGTCCGAGCCGCGACGCATCAGCGCACCGCCGATGTTCATCAGGCAGGAGCAGTCGCCGCCGGTGCAGACGGAAGCACCGGTTGCTTCAACGTTGTCTGCCTTGTCGTTGACCATTGCGCCGGAGACGTCAGCGTTCTTGAAGGAGAAGGTACCACCGAAGCCGCAGCACTGGTCCATGCCCTCGAGCTGGGTGTACTTGATGCCTTCGACGGTGCGGACCAGGTCCTGCTGGCGGGTGCCCAGGCCGAGCATACGCATACCGTGGCAGGAGCTGTGGTAGGTGACGTGCTCGGGGAAGTAGGAGCCGAGCTGCTCGGCAGCGTTGGTGATGCCCAGGATGTCGATTAGCAGCTGGGAAAGCTCGAAGGTGCGGGAAGCAATCTGCTCTGCCTTCAGAGCCAGCGCTTCGTCGCCGCGGCTACGTGCGACCATTGCCTGCTGGTGACGCAGGGAAGCAACGCAGGAGCCGGAGGGTGCAACAGCTACGTCCCAGTCCCAGGAGTCGAAAGCTTCAACGTGGTTCTTGATGACTTCGTAACCGTCATCGAAGTAACCGGAGTTGACGTGCATCTGAGAGCAGCAGGTCTGGTTCGGGGGGAAGACAACCTCGTGGCCCAGGCGCTCAAGAATTTCGACGGTGGCGCGTGCTACGCGGGGGTACATGCCGTCAACGATGCACGTAGAGAAGAGTGCAATGCGCATGACTTGTCCGTCCTTTCCTCTGTGTTCAGAGTTTCTCGGTCTCACCGCCTGCGTCTGGGGCAGGCGGGGCACAGTCCGAACAAGTTCGGTCTTCCAAAGAAGCGACTCAGATGTATTGAGTCGGGGAAGCTGGGCCGGATGGTTCCGGCTAATGTGCGCGCCCCAAGTGGAGGTGGGATGCGGTGGGATCAGAAACCGTGGTGATGTCTTTTATCTTTCTAGCCATTTAACACCGTTGGGCGGCTTTTCTCTAGTTGGAATAGCACATACTTTCCTTGTTAAATAACCGGTTAGGTCGACCTGACCTTAAGGTATATTTCCCTACCTTCCGGTACATGTGACCTCATCTCCCATGCACCCCCCGTAAGACCCCTATATTCTTTTCGCAGATTGAACATTTATCAAACACACAGAAGTGGACCATAAACCCCCTAGAAATCCGCCGTTCTGAAGATTTTATGGTTGTTTTATGGGGCTTTTCCTTTTTAAAACAACATTCTTTTCGGGTATATACGTCCAAATGAAGACTCTCCCCTGGGTAAACCAATGACCCATACACCCAACTCGTGATGTATCTGAAAATATTCGAGTTTCAGAACCTGGAATTAACTATCAGAACCGCAATATTTCGGCAGTTTCACTGGAAGCGAGCCCAGGTTCCGGTCGCCTTCCACAAAAATGAGTCAGGTCACTTTTGGTGAAACGCCGCACTATCCGGTACTCTTCTAAACATGCGATCAATGGTCTGACCACATCCCCGTATGGGAAACAATGACTCGTTCCCCGGCGGAATTATCTATGGTCTGACCACATACAAGACACACCCTGAACCAAAGGAGTTCCAGTGGAAACTTATACCGCTGTAACCAATGCAGTGGGAGGTAGCCTCGGCCTCAGCGCACTCGTGGCAACCATTCCCCTCCTCACCTTCTTCGTGATGCTACTGGGCGTCAAGGCACGCGCTCACTGGTCCGCACTCGTGGCACTGGCAGCATCTATCCTCGTAGCAGTCCTGGGCTTCCACATGCCCGCTGACCTCGCCGGTCTGAGCGCCATCCGCGGTGGCATCTACGGCCTGGTCATCTGCTGGGTGATTCTGGGAGCCATCTGGTTCTACCAGATCACCGTCCTTTCCGGCCGCTTTGAAGATCTGCGCCGCGTCTTCGACCGCCTCGGCGGCGGCGACCTGCGCATCCAGGCTATCCTCATCGCATTCTGCTTCGGCGGTCTGCTCGAGGCACTGGCTGGCTTCGGCGCTCCCGTTGCAATTACCGCAACCATGATTCTCTCCCTGGGCGTTAAGCCCCTTAAGGCTGCTGTCACCGTTCTGATCGCTAACACCGCACCCGTGGCATTCGGCGCAGTTGCTGTCCCGATCACCACCGCAGCTGACGTTGGCGGCAAGGACCCACACGTTATCGCAACCATCGTTGGTCACCAGGCTCCGTTCCTGGCAATGCTCGTTCCGCTCATCCTGCTCGTCATCCTTGACGGTATGAAGGGTCTGAAGGATGCATGGCTGCCCGCACTGATTATCGGTGTCTCCTTCGCAATTGCACAGTGGGTCACCGCTGCTACCCCCGCATACAACCTGACCGACGTTGTTGCTTGCATCGTCTCCATGGGTGTTGCTGTTGTCTTCCTACAGTTCTGGAAGCCGCGCGGCGTCGCAGGCGTTCGTGAACGCTACGGTCTGCCCGCACAGGCTGAAGAGAAGGAAGCTCTGCCCGCCGTTCGTGTCTGGATGGCACTGCTGCCCTACGTCATCGTCGTTGCAATCTTCGGTGTTGCTAACCTGCACGCTGGCCTGAAGGCATGGCTGAAGAGCTTCGTCATCAAGATTGATATCCAGGCTCTGAGCTCCCGCCTCGTCACCGCTGACGGCAAGCCCGTCAAGGATGCAGTCTACAACTTCGCGTGGATGTCCAACCCCGGCACCCTGCTGATCATCTCCGGTCTGGTTGTTGCTGTCGTCTACTTCTTCTTCAACGAGAAGGGCCGCTACGCCTTCAAGTTCCCGGCAATCTTCACCGAGTTCGGTTCCGTTGTCTACCGCATGCGTTGGTCCATCCTGACCATTGCTTCGGTTCTGGCACTGGCATACGTCATGAACTTCTCCGGTCAGACCATTGCTATGGGTACCTTCCTGGCAGGCCTGGGCACCGTCTACGCGTTCCTCGCACCGGCTCTGGGCTGGATCGGTACCGCTGTGACCGGTTCGGACACCAGTGCGAACGCACTGTTCGCCAAGCTGCAGGTGTCTGCTGCTGAGAACCTGCAGCACGCAGGTATCCACGGAGCAACCCCCGAGCTCATGCTGGCTGCTAACACCACCGGTGGTGTGGTCGGTAAGATGATCTCCCCGCAGTCGCTGGCTATTGCTGCTACCTCCGTGGACATGGAAGGCAAGGAATCCGACATCCTCAAGGCTGTCCTCCCCTGGTCCTTCGCTATGCTCCTGTTCGTCTGCGTCCTGGTCTTCCTGCAGACCAACGTGCTGTCCTTCATGATTCCCTAATCTGAAGCTCAGGTTTTAGAGAGTTCCTGAAGCATCCGCTTCACGAACAGTAGGACATTCGCCCCGGTTTGACCGGAGGCCACAGCGGGGCGGCGTACCTTTCCGGTATCGCCGCCCCGCTTTTTATGCCCTGACCACCCAATATGCCCTGACCACTCAACGAATAGCCCGAAATATCTCTGATTTAGCTCAAACACAGGGTATTTCTTTTCGTTATCAGCCTCGTTATCAGGAGAGACTATGCCTCGTTCTCATGACGACACCCAGCCTGCTGAGGCGCCCCCTGCGGTTGAGCGCCAGCCGATTCTGGCGGACCGCAGCTACAGCATCATCCTGGAGACCTTTGAGCGGCGCCTACGCCTGGGTGAGTTGCGTGTGGGCGATAAGCTCCCTTCCGAACGTGAGCTTGCCGCACGACACGGCATTTCCCGCCCCTCGGTCCGTGAGGGTTTGAGGGTTTTGAACGCGCTGGGTCTGATTCGTTCCAGCACTGGTTCGGGCCCGAAGTCGGGTGCGATTATCATTTCGGAGCCGTCGGATGCGCTCAGCTGGGCGTTGCGCATGCACATTGCGACCCGTAGCCTGCCGGTGAAGGATGTTGTCTCAACCCGCCTGCTGTTGGAGGGCCCCGCCGCCCGTGCGGCAGCGGCAGCGCCGGACACCCCGGAGCGTGAAGCAGCGCTGGAGCGGGCGCGCGTGCATCTGGCGGAGATGGATGAGCAGATCAGCGATGAGCGTTTCCATTTCTGCGATACGCGTTTTCACTATGAGCTGTCGAAGCTTGGCGGCAATATTGTGCTTGATACGGTGATTGACTCTCTGCACATGGCGACGATGAGTTATGTGCAGGAGGCGGTTCCTTTCTTGAAGGATTGGGAGGCGGTCAAGCGCACGTTGCAGCAGCAGCATTACGGCATTATTGAGGCGATTGCTTCTCACGATGAGCAGGCGGCCTATGAGCGGGTGTGCGAGCACATTACGTGGTTTTATTCGCTGTCTGACCGTGCTGCGGAGGAGCGGGCGCGGTTGCATCCGGCGCGGGATATTCTGCACGAGGATTTGTGCCACGAGAACGTACACGACGAAGACGTTCACGCCGGCTAGGCTTCGTCCCTCAACCTCATAAACCCACATAGCTAAAGGGCGGTGCCCCGGAAGAATGACCTTCCGGGGGCACCGCCCTTTAGCTATCTCAAAGACTTATTCAGCCCGAAATATTGAGTTTAGAACTTCGTGCCGGTCAGACGCTCATACGCCTCAACGTAACGGGCACGAGTCTTCTCCACAACCTCCTCAGGCAGGTGCGGCACGTTATCCGAACCGTCCCAACCCGCCTCCGGGGAACGCAGCCAGTCACGCACATACTGCTTATCGAAGCTCGGCTGCGCACGGCCCGGCTCGTACTGGGTCGCATCCCAGAAACGCGAAGAGTCCGGGGTCAGCACCTCATCGCCCAGGGTGATCTCACCGCGGTACGAATCGGTACCGAACTCCATCTTGGTATCCGCCAGAATAATACCCTGCTCGCGAGCAATCTTCTCCGCGGTGGTGTACAGGCTCAGGCTCAGCTCCTCCAGGCGCTCACCCACCGGCTGACCCACCTCAGCGTACAGCTCCTCACGGGTCACCAGCTCATCATGCTCACCCACCTCAGCCTTACCGGTCGGAGTGAAAATCGGGGTCTCCAGGCGGGAACCATCCACCAGACCCGCAGGCAGCTTCACACCAGCAATCTCACCGGTCTCGTTATACGCCGCCAGGCCCGAACCGGTCAGGTAACCGCGCACAATGCACTCCACCGGGAACATATTCAGAGAGCGGCAAATCATCGCGCGACCAGCCACAACATCCGGAACGTCAGTGGACAGCACGTGGTTCGGGACCTGCTTGAGCTGCTCAAACCACCACAGGGACATCTGAGTCAGAATCTTGCCCTTATCCGGGATTTCGGTGGGCAGAATACGGTCAAACGCGCTAATACGGTCCGAGGCAACAACCATGACCGAACCGGCACGCAGCTCAGCGTCATCATTGACAGTCAAGCCGGTAGCGTCAAAACGTTCCTCATTCGGAACGTACAGGTCGCGGACCTTACCGGAATAAATGTGAGTCCAGCCCGGGATTTCCAGCGGGTTAGAACGAGAAGTCATGAGAATTTCTCCTGATGAGGTGGTGTGATGTGGATGCAAAAAGTCTGTGTAATTACAATACCGCGACAAGCACGGCTCCCGATAGTGCCAAGCAGTCACCAATACAGCACAATCTTGAGGCAAAGAAGCGACCGGCTCCCCCACCCTCAAGCGGGGAAGCCGGTCACCTTAGGTTTTAGTCGCGCGGGGCGGGAATGTGGATGCGGTTCTCCACAGCCTTCAGCGCAATGTCGGTGCGGTACTGCGCGCCAGCCCAGGAGATAGCGCGAACACCCTCGTAGGCGGCGTTACGGGCGGCAGCCAGGTCGTCACCGAGAGCAACAACAGCCAGCACACGACCGCCAGCGGTCAGCACGCCCTCCTCGGATGCGACAGTGCCCGCGTGAATCACGTGCACGCCCTCCAGAGCGTTCGCCTCATCCAGACCGGAGATGACGTCACCCTTGCGGGGAGTATCCGGGTAGTTCTCGGCTGCCATGACCACGTCCACTGCGGTGCGGGGATCCCAATCCAGCTCGGCGCCCTCAGAAATTTCACCGCGAGCAGCCGCACGCAGCAGCTGACCCAGCGGGGTGCGCAGACGCGCCAGAACAGCCTGGGTTTCAGGGTCGCCAAAGCGGGCGTTGAACTCGATAACGCGCACGCCGCGGCTGGTCACAGCCAGGCCGCAGAAGAGCACGCCCACGAACGGGGTGCCGCGCTCAGCCATACGAGCCACGGTCGGGCGAGCCACCTTCTCCACAACCTCCTGCACGAAACCCTCGGGCAGCCAGGGAAGCGGGGTGTAGGCGCCCATACCGCCGGTGTTCGGGCCCTCATCGTTGTCGAAAATGCGCTTGAAGTCCTGCGCCGGGGACAGCGGCAGAACGTTCTTACCGTCAGAAATGACGAAGAGGGACACCTCGGGGCCGTCCAGGAACTCTTCGATAACCACGGTGCCGCCAGCGTTGAAGCAAGCCTGAGCGTGCTCCAGTGCCGCGGTGCGGTCCTCGGTCACCACAACGCCCTTACCCGCAGCCAGGCCGTCGTCCTTCACCACGTAGGGTGCACCGAACTCGTCCAGCGCAGCCTGCGCCTCAGCGGCGTTCTTTGCCACGTAGGCGCGGGCGGTCGGCACGGAAGCCTCTTCCATGACCTGCTTAGCGAAAGCCTTGGAACCTTCCAGCTGTGCAGCAGCTGCGGAGGGGCCGAAAACGTCAAAGCCCGCCTCCCGCAACGCGTCGGAGACACCTGCGACCAGGGGCGCCTCCGGGCCAATAACGACCAGGTCGGCGTTCAGTTCGCGTGCCAGGGCGGTTGCCTGGGCGGGATCATTCGCATCAATTGCGTGGACGGGAACATCCTGAGCAATACCGGCGTTGCCGGGGGCGCTGTGCACCTCGGTCACCTCAGGGTCGCGCAGAAGCGCACGGATAATAGCATGTTCACGGCCACCGGGGCCCAGTACCAAAACCTTCATGCTATTCAGGGTACCCGCTATCACGCTAAAAATGTGAGCTGGGAACACTAAAAATGCGGCTCTTCTCATCTAGCGGCACGCTCAAAAGAATGCCTATCAGAGAAGAACCGCATCGGGTGAGTATTCACCACAACATAGGTGGCTTTGATTCGGGTTAAACCAATGCTGTCACAGCCGCAAGACCACCAAAAACAATGCCGGGGGCATTAGCGATGACAATTGGTATGTCCTTCTTGGGGCGCCACAGGCCGTACAGCAACCATAGAGTGCAGTTTATAGCGGCTACCAGGGGCTGAATCCAGTCGCCCTTGTGACCGTTCAGGTTACCGATAATCTGCGGGAAGTAGAAGACATACATGAGCACGGCAGTAATCGAAGCGACTCGCGCAAGAATGGGGAAAAACTTGGCGTGAAATTCAGATTCAGCGCTCATGCCGCTTTTTTCTGCGGTGTTCTTAGGGGTGGTGGAAGAAGAGTTGTTCTGCTCTGCCATAAAATTACCTATTTCTGATGATCTAGTGTGCGTATTATCTGGTGCTGTCGTTCTCGCAAACAGTGGAGACGTAGATGATGGGAGGATCTGTTCTAGGTGGCTCCAGGATAGGTGGCGCTAGGATACATGGCGCTAGGAAGGGGCCGCTCCCATTTTGAGAGGTATGCGCAGACCTCACGGGTATACTCCACGAATATTCTATTCCTCCCCATGCTAAAGACGTAACCCCTACCACCAATTAATATGAGAGGTATCACATATACAGCTCACTGTCGGTCAAAAAATATCACATAAACATCCAAAAATAAGGATGAATCCGCCCCACCCTTACAAGCAACGTTCTGCACGGAAATATTTGCGGGGATACCATTCTGAGCCGCCCTATACGCGTAAAACCGCGTACATAAGGCAGAACAATACACCCCTTAAACTAGAAGAATGACCAACAGCACCACCCCACAGGCAACCACTCACACCACCAACCCCAGCAGCGCCTTCGACGTAGAACTCGCACAGCTCACCCGCAACAACTTTGTCGAGGCACGCCACCGCGGCCGCCTCATCCTCCTCAACCCCGACGGCGATGTGCAGCTTGCCCTCGGCGACATTCACGAGCCCTTCTACCTGCGCTCCGCAGCCAAACCCCTGCAGGCCATCGGATCCATGAAAGCGGGCGCACCCCTGCGCGGCTCCCAGGTCGCCATCGCCTGCGGCTCGCACCGCGGCACCTTCGAGCAGATGCGAGCCGTACAGGACGTACTCACCCAGGGCAGCACCGAAACCAACCCGCTCACCCCGGCGAACCTGGCGCTCAAGCCCTCCTACCCCTCCGACTCACAGGCGTACAAGGCCATGATTCAGGCCAACCTGGCGCGTACTCCCCTGGCGCACCCCTGCTCCGGCAAGCACGCCGCTTTCCTCTGGGCCTGCACCGCCAAGCTGGAACGCGGCGAGCTCGAGGCAGGCTCGCAGAATTGGACCCTCCACAACTACCTCGACCCCGCCCACCCGCTACAGCAGGTCATTACCGAAGAAATTGAGGCGTTCACCGGCGAGCCGGTAGCCGCCATCGGCGTTGACGGTTGCGGCGCACCCGTGCACGCTGTCTCCCTGGCCGGTGCCGCACGCGCCTACTCGACCCTCGGTGCGGCAATCCGCAACCTCGGGGCGGATGCGCGCGCCTCCACGGTCGCGACCGCCATGGTGGATTACCCCGAGCTGATTCAGGCGCCCGGCTCCCCCGACACCGTGCTCAGCGAAGAACTGGACGCAATCGTCAAGGGCGGCGCGGAGGGCGTGCTCTGCATTGGTCTGCGTTCGGGCGCGTCCGTGGTGGTGAAGATGAGCGACGGCTCGCACCGCGCCATGTACGCCGTGGCTCTGCGCGCACTGCAAGCTGGCGGCTACCTGAGCGCCGAGGAATGCGAGCGCCTCCTCGCGCTAGTGATTCGCCCGGTGACCGGCGGGTACGTGGACGGCAAGCCGGTTGTGGTGGGTGAGCTGCGCGTACATGAGGAGCTTTTCACCCGCGAGGATTCGACTCCCGGCGCCCCCGAAGAGAACGCCCAGGAAGAGGACTAGTCGTGGCGATTCGACGTAAGACCAGCGAGGAAGCGGGCATGGCGGCGGTCCGCGAAGTGCGTGCCTTCTTTGAGGCGCAGCGTGCGGCAACCGGCGAGCCTGCAGATGTGCATGCCCAAGGCGAGTACCTGCTGAACAGCGCCGAGGTGGAGCAGGCATTTGCCGCGCTCCCCCGCTCGGTGCGCGCAACCTTCGTGCGTTTTACCCTCGAAGAGCTGGCCACCCTAGCCCCCGGCAATAGTGTGGAGGTGCGTGTGCCCCCGCTGGGCGTGACCCAGTGCGTGGCGGGTCCTCGCCATACGCGCGGTACCCCGCCGTCCGTGGTGGAGGCGCGTCCACTCGTGTGGGCGGCGCTGGTTCTGGGTGCCTGTTCGTGGGCGCAGGCGGTGAGTGCCGGTGCGCTGGATGCGTCGGGTGAGCGTAGTGACCTTTCGGGTTTGTTGCCGCTCTTCTAGAATTCGCTACGAGCTCACAGGTCCACGCAGTTTTCGTGATTTGGCGTGTTTGGTGCCTGTTCTAGTCGTCCATCCTGAGGTATTTAGCGTATCCTTCACCACAGCGTCTCTGAAACCCGGTACACTTTTAAGGGTCTGGTGTATGCTATGGCACACGCAGGCAGGTGTGAGTGCGGCAACACGCCCCAATCTTGCGCCTGCGCAGACGCATCCGCAGTCCCAACGTCGAAAAGAAGTGAATTGATTCGCCCCGACGGAAAACTCACTCACGACCTCGATCCAATTGACCACGGCCCCAAGGACGCCTGCGGCGTCTTCGGTGTCTGGGCTCCCGGCGAGGACGTGGCAAAGCTAACCTACTACGGCCTGTACGCGCTCCAGCACCGCGGCCAGGAATCAGCAGGTATCGCAACCAGTAACGGCAAACGCATCCACGTGTACAAAGATATGGGACTGGTCTCCCAGGTCTTTGACGAAGCCACCCTCAGCTCCATGCCCGGCGACCACGCTATCGGCCACGCCCGATACTCCACCACCGGCGCATCCCACTGGGCTAACGCACAGCCCACCCTCGGTACCACCCCGCACGGCACGCTCTGTCTGGCGCACAACGGTAACCTCACCAACTCGGCTGATCTCTACGAGCGTCTGATTGAAAAGAACGGCGGCAAGCCCCCCAAGCACGGCGAACTCGCCCAGGGCAACACCACCGACACCGCACTCGTCACCGCCCTGCTGGCGGAACACGACTTCGACTCCCTCGAAGAAGCAGCACTCGACCTGCTGCCGACCCTACGCGGTGCTTTCTGCTTCACCTTCATGGATGAGCACACCCTCTACGCCGCACGCGACCCGCAGGGTGTTCGTCCCCTCGTACTCGGTCGTCTGGAGCGTGGCTGGGTTGTCGCATCCGAAACCGCGGCACTTGATATTGTCGGTGCGTCCTTCGTGCGTGAAGTGGAGCCCGGCGAGCTCATCACCATTGATGAGAACGGTCTGCGTTCCCAGCGTTTCGCAAAAGCTAAGCCCGCCGGTTGCGTCTTCGAGTACGTTTACCTCGCTCGCCCGGACACCACCATCTCCGGCCGTAGCGTCTACGAATCCCGCGTAGAAATGGGCCGTCAGCTTGCCCGCGAACACGCTGTTGAAGCTGACCTGGTCATGCCCACTCCCGAATCCGGTGTTCCGGCTGCTATTGGTTACGCCGAAGAGTCCGGCATTCCCTACGGTAACGGTCTGGTCAAGAACGCCTACGTGGGTCGAACCTTCATTCAGCCCTCGCAGACTATCCGCCAGCTCGGTATTCGACTCAAGCTGAACCCGCTCAAGTCTGTGGTTGCAGGTAAGCGCCTCGTCGTTATTGACGATTCCATTGTTCGCGGTAACACTCAGCGTGCCCTCGTGCGTATGCTCCGCGAAGCTGGCGCGAAGGAAGTGCACGTGCGCATCTCCTCCCCGCCCGTGAAGTGGCCTTGCTTCTACGGTATTGACTTCGCCTCCCGTGCGGAGCTGATCGCTAACGGCCTGTCCGTGGACGAAATCGCGTCCTCCCTGGGTGCCGATTCGCTCGGCTTCATCTCTCAGGACGGCATGATGGCAGCCACCGAGCAGCCCGCCGAAAACATGTGCACCGCATGCTTCACCGGCAAATACCCGATTGAGTTGCCGAGCGAGGAACGACGCGGCAAGTCCCTCTTCGACTCCTCGGAGAAGGGCAAGGGCGGACCCCTCGCCGGTAAGGCAGCTGAGGTGACCGTGGAGCGCCCCGTCCCCTCCAAGCCTGAGCATGCTGAGGCCGTCTCCATTGAGACCCGCGAAGGCACCGAAACTCTCGAAACGAAGTTCGATCTCTCCGCAGTACAGGTTGCCGCAGACGACGCCGGTATGGGCATGTGCAACCCCGGCCCCGACGCCGACCTCGAGGCATTGCTCACCGAGCAGGACCGCATCCCCGCAAACTCCTCCGCTACCGCTACCCCGAAGGAATCCTAATGAGCGAGAACACCACCACCGTAACCTACGCGAGCGCAGGTGTTGACGTAGAGGCTGGCGATCGCGCCGTTGAGCTGATGAAGGGCGCTATCAAGGCGACCCACAACTCCTCCGTCGTTGGTGGCGTGGGCGGCTTCGCGGGCCTGTACGACGTCTCCGAGCTCGTCAAGTACCGCAAGCCCTACCTGGCTACCTCCACCGACGGTGTGGGTACCAAGGTCGCTATCGCGCAGGCACTCGATATTCACGACACCATCGGTTACGACCTGGTCGGCATGGTCGTGGACGACATCGTGGTCTGCGGTGCGAAGCCGCTGTTCATGACCGACTACATTGCCACTGGCAAGGTCGTTCCCGAACGTATCGCTGACATTGTGCGCGGTATCGCTGGCGCATGTGCACAGGCTGGTACCGCCCTGGTTGGCGGCGAAACCGCTGAGCACCCCGGCCTGCTCGCAGAAGACGAGTACGACGTTGCGGGCGCAGCAACCGGTCTGGTCGAGGCTGACGAGCTGCTCGGTCCCGAGCGCGTACGTGAGGGCGACGTGCTGATTGCTATGGCATCCTCCGGTATTCACTCCAACGGCTACTCCCTGGTCCGCAAGGTCCTGAACGTTGCCGGCTGGGGTCTGGAGCGCCAGGTGGACGAGCTGGGCCGCACCATCGGTGAAGAGCTGCTCGAACCCACCCGCGTGTACGCGGCAGACTGCCTGGATTTGGCGGCTGCATTCCCCGTCAACGGCGAAGACGGCACCACCGGCAGTGGTGTGCGCGGCTTCTCCCACGTGACCGGCGGCGGCCTGGCCGCTAACCTGGCTCGCGTTCTGCCTCAGGGCTTGGAGGGTCGCGTGGACCGCTCCACCTGGCAGATTCCTGCGATCTTCTCCCTGATCGGTTCGCTGGGCAACGTGCCTCTGGCCGACCTGGAGCGCACCCTGAACCTGGGTGTGGGCATGATCGCTATCGTTGACCCCTCCGTGGCTGAGGCTGCTACCAAGCGTCTGAACGACCGCGGTATCCCCTCCTGGATTATGGGTGATGTTGTTGCCGCCGGTGAGCCCGAGGCAAACAGCGCGGACTACATTCAGGGCGCTAAGGGCGTGGACGGCGGCGCGGTTCGCCTGCTGGGCTCCTACGCTTCCTAAGGACGCTTTCTCCAGTAGGTAGCGAGCGCCAGCTTGCTGGTGCTGATGATTCTATAGACCGGGGCGGTCACCCATGCGGTGGCCGCCCCGGTCTGTGTGTGTCTACCGGCGGTGCGCGTTGTCCCGTGTGTTTGATGCCAGCTTTTTATTTATTTTCACGCGTATTTCAGGCTATTTTTATTTTTTGCTATCAACTGCATTTTTAATGCATTCTAGTGCTTACACCACAGTGTTAAAACATTTATTTCTCTCCCCTGTCAGCAAGAGGTGCCGCATATCCTGCCTCGTATACTCCAACCCTCAAGCTTTACTTACATAAACCCTCAACCATTGGGCACTATTCAGCCTCCAGAGGTTGATTTTCTGCACATTAACCCGTGAAAAGCACCTCAAAAATCCCTCAAGTTCACCTTGAAGTGATACCTTAGAAATGTACGTTGCACACCGTCCAAAAAAGAGTTCTTTCGGTACGAAAAAGGGTCAAAGAAACGCTATTCCCTCACCCCATTCATTACTTCAGCGCGCCCAAAAAGGCCTCTTTTACTGCCCCGTAAAAACCCTATACGCACCTCGCGCACCTACAGACGGAAACACCAGTACACATCACACAGTCCGCATACCACCTACATCAGGAGAACCAGATGAGGCTTCCATACTTCGGCGCGCAGCGCACCGAAACACCTCCTCGCCGCTACCCCGATAACTGCCGCACCGATAACCGCCGCCGCAAGCGCCCCGCACACGCAGCCATGAGCCTGCTCGCCGCCGGCGCACTCCTCTTCGGAGGCGACCTGCCCGCTGTCCTCGCGCAGGCCCCCAGTGACGAGGCCACCCTGGCAGCAGCTCAGGCAGCACCCCAGATCGAAGGCCCCGTCAGCCCCCTCACCCTCGCGCGCAACGGCGCGGCACGCCCCAACACCCCCACCGCGGCGGCGCCCGGTACGCTCCCCCAGCAGGTGTTCGACCGATTCATCGTCACCTACACCAAGGAAGCCAAGCAGCGCAAAATGCAGCGCGACGGCGACTGGGACGCAGTCCGCGGCATCGTTGACGACATCATGGACACCGTCGATGTCGTCAGCGAAGCGCTAAACGTCGACACCAAGTTCCTGCACAACACCTCCACCGATGACGCCGTCATCCAGACCTCCAAAACCCTCAACAAAAACGAGGCGAAGGAGTTCATGGCGAAGGTCGCCTCCGACCCGGACGTAGCCTCCGTCGAGCCCGACTACATCAACTACCCCGCCGCAGAAGGCGACATCACCTTCCAGTTCAACGACCCGCAGTACAGCAAGCAGTGGAACCTCACCAACCCCACCACCGGCGTGCAGAACACCGGTAACGCACGCCTGCGCCGCGGCGCAAACGTGAAGGTCGCCGTGCTCGACACCGGCTACGTGCCACACCCCGACCTGGTCACCGGCATGGCGAACGGCTACGACTTCGTCAGCGACCCGCTCAGCGCCCGCGACGGCAACGGCCGCGACCCCAACCCCCTGGATGAAGGCGACTACGCCCCTTACAACCTCTGTAAGGACCAGGCGAACGCCCACACCTCCACCTGGCACGGTACCCACGTGGCGGGCATTATCGGCGCACGCGGCAATAACGGCATGGGTATCGTCGGTGTCGCCGACCTCGCCCGCGTGCAGCCCGTGCGCGTGCTGGGCCGCTGTGGTGGCCGCACCTCCGACATTGCCGACGCGATCATCTGGGCTGCCGGCGGACACGTTGACGGCGTGCCGGACAACACCTACCCCGCTAAGATCATCAACATGTCCATCGGCACCGTAACCCAGTGCCCCGCCGCGTACCAGCGCGCCATCGACATCGCACGCTCCAAGGGTGCACTCGTGGTCGCCGCGGCAGGTAACGGCAACACGGAAGCCTCCAAGTACGCGCCCGCCAACTGCATGGGCGTCATCACGGTCGGTGCAACCACCAAGGCCGGTACACGAGCATCGTTCTCCAACTACGGCACGAGGGTCAACATCTCCGCGCCGGGTGAAAACATCCTCTCCCTGTCCGTGAACAGCCTCGACCGCCCTGATAACACTAAGTTCACCTACGTCTACGAGAGCGGCACCTCCATGGCGGCGCCGCACGTCTCCGCTCTGCTGGCGCAGCAGCTGGTCAACGGTACCTCCATGACCACTCAGCAGGTCGAGAGAGCGTTCACCCTCGCGGGAGGTAATCGCATCAAGTGCGATAAGTATTTCTGCAGCCGAGGCATTATCAACAGCTTCAACCTGGCTAAAAAGGCGGGAAACCTGGACGCCAACGGCAGGGTGACCTACCTGCGACCGCGCAAGATTATTTCTAAGGGCCTGAGCGCCGGAGCGTCCAACACCAAGATTGCAGACAGGGCCGCCACCGACGAGGCAGCCGAGGCGACAGCAGAAGCTCTCACGGCAGGAGCCAACGGCGAGAGCCTCACCGGCGACTACGACCGAATTCCCGGCGCGCCCGCCATGGAAATCCCCGAAGATGCCCAGGTCTACGACTTGAACGGTGACGCCGAGCCCGTCACCCAGGACGAACCGCTGGTCACCAACCCCGCGCAGAAGCCCCGCGAGGCAGACGAGCAGCACTAAGCTACCCGTAGCGTAGCCAGACCCGGTTCACGGGCAGAGCGAAGCCCCCGATGAAAGAACTCATCGGGGGCTTTTCACGTCTACAACGAGGTTCGGCTAGTGGCGATAACTAGCGGTGGTTACCGGTCGCGAAACCCAGGTATCCGGTGTTCGGGTAGCCGCTGCTCGGGTAGGTGTTCGCAGATGCACCGTACCAGGAGCGGTAACGCGGGGTGTGGCCGTGACGCGGACGCGACGGGTAGGAGGGGCGAGTCACCGGGCGGGACGGGCGGGTCCTGGCCTTCGGAGCCGGGGTCACCTTCGGTGCAGGGGTTACCTTCGGTGCAGGGGTTGCCTTAGGTGCGGGGGCCTGCTGACGCTTAGCGTCCTCCTCAGCCTTCTTGCGTGCCGCCTCAGCCGCGGCAGCATCCGCAGCCTCACGGTCGGAGCGGACCTGCTGAACCGCGCGTGCCGCATTCACAATGCCGGAACCGCACGCGGACTGGTCGCACTCAACGCCCTGAGAGGTGGACTGCAGGGCCTTCTTCGCCTGAGCGTACGTCAGCTTCGGGTCGACCGCCTTCATGAGCGCCACAATACCGGCAACATGCGGTGCCGCCATGGAAGTGCCCTGGTACTCGGCGTAGTCAGCCTTACCGGGAGCAGTCTTACCGGCGTTCAGGGTAGAGAGAATACCGCCACCCCAGTAGCGGCGGTCGCCACCGGGTGCGCTCACATCCACGCGGGAGCCGTAGTTGGAGAAGTAGGAGCGCTTGCCGTTCTTATCGGTTGCGCCAACGTTGATGACGTCCTCACAGTTGCCGGGGCTGGACTTCGAGGCATCAAAGTTATTGTTACCCGCTGCGACAACCACGATGGAGCCGCGCTTATTCGCCTGAGCAATCGCCTGGCGGTACGGGGTGGTGCAGGTGCCCTCGCTACCGATGGACATGTTAATGACCTGGGCGGGGTTCTGGTTCCCCGGTACGCCGCGCACGCTACCGCCGGCAGCCCAAATAATGCCGTCGGTGATGTCCGAGTCGAAGCCGCCGCAGGCGCCCAGCACGCGCACGGGCACAATCTTCGCCTCGGGTGCCACCCCGGCGATGCCCTCGTTGTTGTTTGCGATAGCGGCGATAGTGCCCGCCACGTGGGTGCCGTGCCAGTCGGAGGCGGTCGCCTTCGAACCGGTAAAGCACTGGTTGTCTACGGTCCAGTTGCCGGCGTCAGTCGGGTCGGAGTCGCGGCCGTCGCCGTCGTTGGAGAACGCCGACTCGGCAATGAAGTCATAGCCGGGCAGCACGTTAGCGTCCAGGTCCGGGTGGGCGGTAATGCCGGAGTCCAGCACCGCAACGGTCACACCCTTGCCGCGGGTGGTGCCCCACGCCTCCAGCGCGGAGACGCCCTTTTCACCGGTGAGGGACCACATGCGGTTCATCTTCGGGTCGTTGATCTTGACGGGCTCCGAGGTGTTGTCCACGGTGGCGTAGCGGCGCATATCGGGCGACACGGAGGCGACCTTGGAGTTCGCGCTCAGGGCGTTCATGTACTGCTGCGCCTGGGCGGGGGTGAGCTCCGCGGAGGTGGTGACCACGCTGGCATCCAGCGCGGTGGAGCGGACGTAGCTGGTCTTAATGTTCAGTAGCTCGTCAATGCTCTGCACCTCGGAGGTGATGCCCGCGTAGAGTGCGTCGGCCCAGGTTGCCTGCTGGGTGCCGGCGGCTGCGGACCAGTCGATCTGATCTGCGGTGGCATCGGTGGAGGCGGCGTTCTTCGCCTCATCGGTGTAGGTGATGATGAAGCGGTTGTACGCCACGGGCGCAGCCTGCGCGGTCTGCGCGGTATTGGAGATCTGGGCGGTATGAGAAGCCTGTGCCGCCGCAGAAGTCTGGGTTGCCTTCGGCTGGGTGGTCTGCGCGGTGGGTGCCGCCACGGCGGGGATCACGCTTGCCGAGAGCAGGCAGGTTGCGGTGACGAAGCTCAGCAGGGAACGCTGTGAGGAGCGTGCCTGCGAGGGGCGAGCAATGCGAAGCATGGACGTCCTTGAGGTGAGTGGTACCGGGTGCGCACGGTGCGGCGTAGCGTTGCCGACTCGCGTTGAGGGCGTGCGCTCGGTACGAGTGAATACGGAAGAGTGAGGTGTGGTGCATTGTGTGGGCGGTGAAGTGGCTTCACAATGTGCATGCACGGGTACGCACCGTGAGATACTCTAGCACCCTTTTCGGGTTACTTTATGAATAAAATAATCTTTGTGATGCAGGTCATTTTATATAAAGGTGAGTAAAACTTAAATCTTTACTTTAAGTCCACGAGAATAGTTTGACTAGGCATTTCTTTATCTGCATTTACATGAAAGAAAAATCCCATTATTTACGCCACACTATCGAGTTTTAGCCGCTTCACACATAGGAAAAGGTGCTAGGATAGCGATATCTCACCACATAAACTACTTCCGAAGAACTCCCGCACGGGGGTTTTAGAGAAAAATACACATCAATGCAGTGATGTGCATTTTCTTTTTCTATTCGCTCCTCACAAGCAAATACACAAAAGAATGCAGATATTTTCTCGAAGGTGCATTTATGTGAGTGAATAACCAACCCACTTGCCGCTTCCGGCACTCACATACGCAAAGGACCCCGATGTCTTTTACCACTCACCCCTCAGCACGCGGCATCGCACGCACCGCGCTGAGCCTGGGTACTGCAGCAACACTCGTCGCAACCCTGGGCACCCCCGCATCCTTCGCGGCACCCGCAAAGGCTAACAGCACCGAACGTACCAAGGCGCACACCACCATCTCCTCCCTCAGCTCTGCACAGCAGAAGGCAGGCTTCAACCGCTTCGTCATCACCTACACCGATAGCGCACTGAACGCAGGCGGCGTCAACTGGGCAAGCCCCGCAGGCACCCAGGTCGCCACCTGGAGCGACTCCCTCTACCAGGGCCTCACCTCCGAGGTGCAGAGCGTCGACGACCTCTTCAAAATCAAAACCAACTACGTGCGCACCACCGCCCAGAAGGCAACCGTGGTGACCCTCTCCTCCAAGCTCACCGCAGAGCAGGCGGAGAAGTACATGGCAACTCTGAGCTCCAACCCCTCCGTCGAGTCGGTTGAGCCCGACCTGCTGCGCCGCTCCACCGCGCGCACTCGTACCGCCACCACCTCCAAGGTGGCTCAGGTAGCTCAGGCTGCTCAGGCATCGAACCAGGTTGTAGCGCCCAACGATACCCTCTACCCGCAGCAGTGGAACCTGCACGGCACCAAGGGCCTGGCCGCACCCGAGGCGTGGAAGACCACCCAGGGCGCTGGCGTGACCGTTGCTGTGATTGACTCCGGCATCGTCAAGCACCCCGACCTGGACGCGAACGTTCTGCCCGGCTACGACTTCATCACCGAGCCCTCCATCGCCCGTGACGGTAACGGCCGCGACTCCGACCCGACCGACCAGGGCAACTGGGAAGAAGCGGGCGTCTGCGATAGCGGATCTGAGGCAAGCGAGTCGAACTGGCACGGCACCCACGTTGCCGGCTCCATCGCCGCAATCATGAACAATAAGCGCGGTATCGTCGGCGTGGCGCCCTCCACCAAGATCCTGCCCGTGCGTGCTCTGGGCATGTGCGGCGGCTACGACTCCGACATTGCGGATGCAATGATCTGGGCGGCTGGCGGCACCGTTGAGGGCGTTCCCGCGAACTCCAACCCCGCCAAGATCATCAACCTCTCCCTCGGCGGCGAGGGCACCTGCCCCGCAACCTACTCCAAGGCTATTGCTGAGGTGAACAAGCGCGGCGCGATTCTCGTCGTTGCAGCTGGTAACGATGGTCAGGACACCTCCAAGGTCGCTCCGGCTAACTGCGGCGGCTCGATCGTGGTGGGCGCTACCGACCAGGAGGGTAAGCGTAGCGACTTCTCCAACTACGGCAAGCTCGTTGATGTGAGCGCCCCCGGTAGCGGCATCATGTCCACCGTGGACCTGGGTACCACCGTGTCCACCGGTGCAGGCTACACTGAGTACGACGGCACTTCCATGGCGGCACCTCAGGTTGCTGGCGTGATTGCGCTGATGAAGTCGGTGGATCCCTCACTGACCGCTGAGCGCGCAAAGCAGATTCTGAAGCAGAGCTCCAAGCCGCTCACCTGCGATGTGAACGCGTGCGGCTCCGGCATTGTGAACGCGGCGAGCGCACTGGCTATGGTGCAGGGCAAGAAGGACCCGAACCCTGCTGCGAAGCCCTGGCCGAAGCGTGCCCCCAAGCACCCAACCCGTGCGGCACGTGTTGGTTACGTGACCAACCCGGCGGTCAACCACAACCCGCCGTTCCTGATTACTGCCCACGGTCTGATCCCCGGCCGCTAATCGGCGCGTTATCCTTTGGAAGCCGGTGAGCCAATAGGTTTCTGAAGGATGCCACATACAAAAAGCCCCCGTTGAGTTTTGAACTGCGCCCCGAAACTTGGACGCTTTAAATAGTAACCCTTATGCGGCTTCCAGCAGGGCCTGATCCCGGTACTCTACCGGAGTCAGGCCCTTAAGCTTTACCTGACGCCTTACTGTATTCCAGTGCATGATATAGGCATCAAGGTCGGCCTTGAAACTCTCAAAGGTCTGCCAGTCTTGGCCGCGGAAGAACTCGTCCTTCAGATGTCCAAAAACCTGCTCAGTGGCGCCATTATCAATACAGTTGCCCTTGCGTGACATACTCTGGATAAAACCATTCTCAGCAAGCGTGCTGATATAGAACTCGTGCTGATACTGCCACCCCATATCCGAGTGCAAAATCGGTTCAACCCCTGCGGGTTTGGCCTCCATGAGTACCTGGAGCATCTCTTGTTGCTGGAGGAGGTTAGGGCACATCGAGATCGAGTGGGCAACAATCTCTTTGCTAGCAAAGTCGTAAACCGGAGCGAGATACGCCTTACCAAAGGAGAGCTTAAACTCGGTAACATCGGTACCCAACTTCTGCCAGGGACCGGTCGCCGTGAAGTTGCGACCAATGACGTTCTCAAAACTTTGCCCCACGTCCCCCTTATAGGAGTTGTACCTACGGTAGGGCCTCTGGCGGCGTATACCGCAACGCAACCCCATCTGACGCATCATCTTCAAAACCGTCTTATCGGCAATGCGCACCCCTTCCTCAGCGCGCAGGCACATAGCCACCTGCCTGTGACCACACCCGTTGGGGGTTCGCGAAAAGATCTGTGTGACCTTGGGACGTAGCTGCACTCTGGTTGGCTGCCGGGGATGAGCCAACGCGTAGTAGTAGCTCGACCTGGCAAGACCAGCAGCTTCGAGCAGATCACGCACCGCGTGTCCGCGCCCTGAAAGCTCAGCGACCACTAGGGCTTTGTCCCGGTTTGGGAGCGCCTGTGCGCCTTCAGGGCAATCGATTTTTTTAGGTACGCCACCTGCGCCTCAAGCTTGCGCACACGCTCGGCAAGTTCCTCCTCACGCGTTGGTGGTACCGCCCCCGCACCTAATCCCTTTGGCCTGCCCTTGGGCTTAGGCTTAAGCGCCTGCGCGCCGCCTTCACGGTACAGCCTGCACCATTGCTTCAACGGTGTCGCGCTTGCAATGCCGAAACGCACCATTGCCTCGGGCTTACTCATTCCACCGTCAACCACGGCCTTGGCTGCGGCGACTTTGGTCTCGTAGTCGTATTTGGTGTGTTTTATTCCCATGGTAAGAAGCCCGTCCTTCCCGATGACGTGGTACGTTTTCTGCCACTCTCTCACAGTTGCGGCGGACACACCAAGCTTCCTGGCGGTTAGACCATAGCCGAATCCTCTCTCAAACATCAGTGCTGCTTGCTCCCGGAGCAAACGATCGTGTCTCATTCCTAGATTTATAGGCATGAAAAGCCTCCCGTTTCTTGGACTTTATTTTTGGTGTCCAAGAAACGGGAGGCAGTTCATTTTCTCAGCGGGGGCTTTTCGTGAACAGAATGCTGCCGTTTGTGGTGCGGCAGCTTGCATCTCCCACCCACCCTCACGACTGACGGGTGGGAGAAGTTTTGTAGGTAGCCCCTAGCGAACTAGCCATTAGTGAACTAGCCGCCGGAGTAGGCGAGCTAGGGGCGTACCTGGGAGGCGCGCACGCCGGTACGGATACCGGCAGCCTCCATGCGAGCGGACTCGTAGCTCACCGCACGCAAACCCGAGGGTGCGTGAGTTGCCACTGTCTTCTCTCGCGTATTTTCCTGCCACCGAGTGGGTAGAAAGACCCAGCGGCGCTGAACCGCGAAGCTGATCGGGATCAGAATCAGTTCGGTCAGGATCTTGGCGACCAGCAGGGACGCGCCCAGGCCGGTCAAAGCTTCCATCAGAGCCGCATTGGCTGCGAGGATACCCACCGCCAGCACGGCGTAACGTACCAGCGAGGAGGATGCCGAGGGGCGTGCGCCTCCGTCGTGCATGAGCATTCGGTTGACGGTGAAGTTCGTCAGCGCCGAGATGATGCGGGCACCGACCACGGCCGCCAGTAGCGGAACGCCCATGCCCACCAGGACGAACAGGGCGATAGCATCCACGAGGAAGCCGGTCAGGAAAGACGAAGCCAGGAAGGCAAGCAGGGGCGCGTAGATGAGCGCCGAGTCCTGCAGGGGCCTAAAGTGGCTGGTCGGGTTGCCCGGCTCGTAGACCTTCACGATGGGCACCTGCACCAGCTCCACGTCCGCGCGGGTTGCGCGCAGCAGCATGGAGAACTCGTACTCGTACTTATCGCCGGGAATCTGCAGCAACCAGTCCAGGATTTGCGGGGTGAAGCCGCGCAGACCGGTCTGGGTGTCTGCCACGCGGGCACCGGTCGCCAGGGCGAAGAAGCCTACGGTTGCGCTATTGCCAATCTTGGAACGTAGCGGCACCCTGGTGCCTTCTTCGCCGGCGTTCGGGTCGGGCTTGGTACGCACGCCGAGGATAATGCTCTTCTGCCCTGCCGCCGCTGCGGTTTCGGTGCGCACACCCACACGGAAGATGTCCCGAGGTAGGTGCTGGCCGTCCGCGTCGGCGGTGACGATGACCTCGCCGGGGCGGTTTGCTTGCGCCCAGGCGATGCCGGTGCGCAGTGCCGCACCCTTGCCCCTATTGGCGGGGTGGCTCTGCACGGTCACGCCGTCGATACGCAGTTCGGTGAAGATTGGTGCGTAGGTGCTGCCGGATCCGTCGTCAATGACGAGGATTTCGGCGTTAGGGTCCTGTTCGCGCAGGGCCCGGGCAAGGCGGACCAGCGATTGGTCCGGCTTGTAGGCGGGTATCAGGATAATCACGATGCGCTCCCTGCAATGTAGAGGATGTCGCTGGTGCCGCGTTCCTTGGTGCCACCCTGGGGGCGGTTGACCAGCTGATTGTTGAAGACCATGGCGGAGGAGCCACCACCGTCCAGGTTGTAAGCGGTCACGCAGCCGAGGTCCTTGAACATCTGGGCGAACTCGGGCATGGTCACACCGCGCGAGTAGTTGGTGGAGCGGCCGTCGACCACGATGAAGACCAGGTGGTTGGTGCCGAGCACGCCCACGCCGGTTCGCGGCTGGTTGCCCTGGATGGAGTGGTTACCAAAGTTGGTATCCACCTCGACGCTGTCGATGCCGTCGACGATTGCGGAGTCCTTGACCAGTGCGGGGCCGAAGGAGAGGGTGTTCCACACGCCCTCGCTGACGAGGGTCTGGGCGTTGGTTGCGGTTTCGTCGTAGAGCTTGACGGAGCCGTCGCGGTAGAAGGCCAAACCCTCGCGAGCGCCGGAGTCACGGTAGACAACACCGTTTCGGATCACGATGCCGGTGGTACGGAAGCCGTAGTAGTCGCCGTTGATTGCCCAGATGCCGTTGTGTTCGGAGGCAATGTTCGAGGGGGTGTCGATGATGTTCTGGCCGAACTTGTTGTTGGCGAAGGCACTTCGCAGCAGGGTTGCGTTGTCGAGCTTGATGTCTGCTACGAAGGAGACGACCGCATCCGAGCCGCTACCGGTGGTGTTGGAGGTGATGGTGATCGAGCCTTCGTTAGCGGTGAGGCTCTGGCCGTTGACCTTCACGCCGGTCAGTTCGGTGGGGTCTGCGGTAGCGGAGCCGGAGGCGCTTGCGTTCGCCTGAGCTGCTGCCGCCTCGTAGGCGGTGGTGTCTTCGATTTCGGTGTGCTCTGCCAGGTAGCGGTTGTACGCCCAGCCTGCGCCGCCTCCGACTACTGCGAGGGCGCCGATGCCGCCGCCGATGAAGATTCGACGGGTGAGCTTCTTCTTGGCTAGCTTCTGCTCTGCGGCGGTTTGCGCTGCGTTAGCTTGTTCTGCCGCGGTCTGGGTGGTCTGGTCAATGTTCTGAGTCATGTTCTGTTCGTTGTTCATGTCTCTAGAATGCCGGCCTATTCTCTGTGCCAGGCATGACTAAGCTGTGCAGAAGCTATGTATGCTTATTCATTTCAAGCTTTTTTATTACCAACTACGCTCTATTACCAGATGGCTCTATGCATATCTATGTATAAACATGTGCATTGGCTTTGTGCTCCACATAGTTAAGACCCCCGCCGGCAGCCCACCCTTGCGCTCACATCCGGGTGCATCCGCACAAACTGCAGGCATGAACAAATTGGGGGGGCACGAAACAAACTGCGGGCACGAAAAAACCGGCTGAGCACCCCGTGCGGGGCCTCAAGCCGGTTCATCATCTATGAAATACGCTCGGTCGATATGCACCGAATCATTCCGCGTATTCTTTATGCCTCATCCTCGTAGGACGCGTACTTTTCTGCGTATGCCGAGTAGTCGTCCTCGTCGTCATAGCGACGGCGGGACGAATCGGAGGACTTCGTTTTCTTCGCGCTGCTGAGCTCGCGCTCGAGTGCGCTGTAGTCGGTCTCGGGGCTGAAGTACTTCATCTCCCGAGCCTGCCTTGTTGCTTTAGCCTTCTGACGGCCGCGCCCCATGGCGTGACCCCCTCTTTCATCCTGTCCGAGGCGAACAGCACGCGCGGCGCATCGCTCTCGGATCGTTCAACAGTCTTTACTACACTATAGAGTACCCTGTTTCAGCCCTGAATGTCTCGCTGAACGTCACCTATTTTGCGTATCATGACACTTCTTCGCACCGGAACAACCGTTTTATTTTGCACCCGCGGCTTTTTACCCCAGATGCCATACCCCAGACACCACAGTGCCCCGCACCGGACGTATCGCTACGACCAATGCGGGGCGAGTGTCTCTCCTACCGGCTCACTCACAAGACCGGGGTCAGAGAGGGTACCGTGCCGGTCATGACATCCAGCACGGAGCTTGAGGGGCACTCCTGCCGCTTAGCTTGCGGTAAAGGAGCCCAGCGAGGTGGCGTTAGAAGCCAGGGTGGTGCTGGATGCATCCACGCTATCGGTGGTGGTGTACACGGTGTAGCTCTCACCCTTGGTGATCTTGGAGCTGGAGACCAGGATCAGCGCGGTGCTGGAGTTCGTCACCTTGTAGTTTGCCACCACGTTACCGGAGGAGTCAGTCACCTGTACGGTGGTGCCTGCGCTCAGGTTCGATACGTTGCTGATCTTCACGTAGCCGCTGGTGGAGGAGGTGGAGGGAGCCTCGAACATATCACCGGCGTTACCCGCGGTCACGGTCGCGCCGTTGAGCAGCAGGTCGCCGTTGGTGTCTAGGGAGGCGTTGCCACCGGTGAAGGGGCCGTTCACAATCAGGGTGCCGCCGGAGAGCGTTGCCGTGCCGTTAGAGTCGATGCCGTCGCCGTTCGCATTCACGGTGACGGTACCGCCGGTGATGTTGATGGTTGCGTCGACGACCTCGAAGGTGCCGCCGCCACCGCCCATGCCACCACCGCCCATGCCACCGCCAGCCGGGGGCTGGCCCGTGGTACCGGAACCCATGGCACCGGAGGGAGCCTGACCGCCGCCTGCAGGGGCCTGACCTGCGCTACCGCTGGGTGCCTGACCGCCCTGTGCAGCATTACCCTGTGCAGCTTGCTTGCTCTGGGTGGCCTGTGTGGTGGAGGTCGAAGCCGACTTGGTACTGGTCGAGTCAGTAGTGGTCGTGGTGCTGTACGAGGCGTTGATACCGTCATCGGTGCTGGTCACGTTCACGGTGCCGTCCAGAATGTTGATGTACTGCGCCTCAATACCCTCGTTCGACTGGGTAATGTTCAGGGTACCGCCGGAGATTTCCAGCACGCGCTCAGCCTTGAAACCGTCATCACCTGCGGAGATGTTCACGGTACCGCCGCTCAGGCGTACCCAGCCGCGGTTGCCGTCGGTGTCGTTGGTTGCCTTGATACCGTCCTGGCTTGCGGTCACGGTGATGGTGCCGTCCAGAATATCGACGTAATCCTTACCCTTGATGCCGGTGTTTGCCGCGTTCACTTCCAGGGTGCCGGAGGCAATGACCAAGCCGTCAGTGGTGTGGATACCCTCTTCGTACTTACCTTCAACCTTCAGGGTGCCTTCGCCCGCCAGAGTCAGGTCGCTCTTGGAGTAGATAGCTGCGTCGGGACTACCGCTGGCGGTATCCGAGTAGGAGGAGCCGTCAGAGACGGTGTTGGTGGTACCCGAGGCGGTGTAGATAACGACCTCGTCCGCCTCAACCATGTTGATTGCCGCGCCGGTGGAGTTGGTGATGGTCGCGTTGTTCAGGATCAGGCGGACCATGTCGCCGCTGGTAGCCTCAACCTTGATCTGGCCCTCGTAGGTGCCGGTGAGCTTGTAGTTGCCCGCCTTGGTGATGGTGATGACGCCGTCGCTGACGGTCACGCCGTCGGTCGCGGTCGGGTTAGAAAGATTGATAGTAACTTCGCTGGAGGAGTCCCAGGTCAGATCCTTGGCGGAATAGTGGGTGTCCTCGGCGAGCTTTGCGCCGCTCTTCACGTCGGTGGAGAAGGTGTCTGCCACCTTCGACGTGGTGCCCGAAGTGTTCGAAGCGGAGGTGCTGGTTGCACTAATGGCAGTAGCGCTGGCATTCGAGGTCGAGGCTGCCGAGCAGCCGGTCAACGCCAGGGCTGCCAAGAGGGTAATGGAGGTTGCGCTCTTAATCATATTGCTCTTTTTCACGGGTTTTCCTTTGTGTTTGGGTGACCACTCGCGTAGAGCCAGCGCCACAGGGGTAAGACGTATGTGAAATGTGAATATGTGTGAGAGCGGTTATTGCCTGTGTGGGGCGAATAAAGCCGGTATTGTGTTCGGTTCGGGGGTTTATAGATGAGGGGCTGGGGTACGGGTAAGGTAGGTGCGCTACCCTACCCGCGCATCCCCAATTGCCGTTTTAGGCGGGTTGCCGTTTTAGGCGGCTGCGAAATGCTCGGTCAGCAGCTTCTGGTAGTCCTCTTCGGTCATGTCATCCACGTTGAGGCGGGTGCCGTTGACCGGTTCCAGGTGCATCCAGTTCTTCAGGGTTTCTGCCCACTTGTTGCTTGCCAGCTGCGGGTTCAGCGCCGCCATGCCGGTTGCAAACTTGGAGATCTTCGCGGGGGTGATGCCCGCATCCCAGAGGTGCTGGTCTGCCACGGAGGGCTCCACGCCGGACTTGGTTTCGATGATGACCGCATTCGGCAGGCCGTAGGTGGTGCCGACCAGGTTGCCGTGGTAGTTACGGTAGTTCACGCCCGCCATGAGGATGTTCTCGGACAGAGGGGTCCAGGTCAGGTTGGTGTCTACCGTCATGCGGGATGCGACCGGGTTCTTCTCGCTCTGCGGCAGGAAGACCGTGGTACGGCGGTAGCCGGTGGTCAGAACCGCCTCCAGCTTCTCGACCGGGCCCGCGAGGATGTCGCCGAGTGCTTCGGTGATGTACTCGTGGCCTTCCGCGGTGAGCGTATCGCGCATCTCGAAGGTGTACGGGATACGCTTCTTGACGGTTATATCCTGCTCACCATCGGTCTTGACCTCCAGGAAGGTCAGCTCCGAGTCCAGGTAGCTACGGGTACGAATCTTGAAGGTGTCATCGCGGCTGTAGGCTGCCGAGTGGTAGCTCTGCATCTGCGGGGTGTCGAAGTAGACCGAGTCGTAGGCGAAGTCGCGCTGGCCCTTGATTTCCATGACGGAGGCGTCTGCGTCGAGGGTGGCGAGTACCTTGGCGGCGGTTTCTGCGTCGACAATGTACTTGCGATCCACGCGGGTCTGCATGGCTGCCTTCTCGTTCATGGCTTCGAGGCTGATGCTCTTCCACTCTGCGGGGATGATGTTTGCGGCTGCGTTAGTCATGGGTCTTTGTCCTTCTGGGGTGCCGCCCGGCGCGTATTGGGCTGTGCGCTGGGGGCGGCGTGTCGTGGGTATCGGAGATGTTTGTGCGGTTGGAGTGAATCGGAGGCTTAGATACCGGCTGGTTTTACTTGCCTACCGGCGTGCGCTGGAGGGGTACCATCCGAGTATCCAGCGTGGCGTGCGCCTCGGCGGTGGGAACCTGAGGTGCTGCCGGGTAAGCCGCAGGAGCCTGCGATGCTACCGTCTGAGCTACTACGGGCTGAGCCGCCTCCACTGCCGCGGGGGTGCCACCCTCGGGGGTTTCCTTGGGCTGGTAGGTGACGGTGGCGCGGGTCAGGTTATTCACCATGTCCAGCTCGGTAACGCTGACCGAGGTGACGGTGTAACCCAGGCGAGTGCTCAGGTATGCTTTGAGCTCTTCCTCGTCGCTGATCGCACGATCGGCGGTAACGGTCTGAGTCTGATCGGTAGAGACCGGGGCACTACGCGAGTCGAGGACCGCGATCAGGAGGATGAGAGCCGCCATGAGGCCGAAGGCAATGTACGCCGGGCTGATGTTCACACCTGCGATCATGCCGACCGAGAGGGCTACGAAGTAGTAACCCACCTCGCGCTGGCTCAGGGCGGTGGAACGCAATCGGATAATCGACAGGACACCGAAGAGGCCCATACCCATAGCGGATGCGTTCGATCCGGCGGATACCAGCGCCACCGAGACGGTGAAGATGCCGGCGTTGATGACTGCGTAGGAAATCATCAGTTCGCGGTTGCGGTGCCGCACCATGTAGAGGGTGCAGAGGGCTGCGATGGCTATGGCATCGGCGATCGCCATGGTCAGAATAGTCATTGGGTGCTCCAGGTATCGTGTCGTGATGTTCGCGGTGCTTTTTGCTGTCTGTTCATCAGCTTTGGGCTGTGCGTTCTTGGTAGTATCTAGATTCCCGTGCGAGTCTGTGTTTACCCTGTGCTCACCTTAACTTAGAGATAAGTGTTATGTGTCTCTGATAAATAGCCTTGTCAGTAGCGCTATTTGTCCGTAATTTTGTGCTTTTTCGCGTCTCCCTCAGCATCCCCCACAGCCTCAAAAAGCACAAAAAATGGGCTCCCTCCGATATGGAGGGAGCCCATAAAAGCAGCTAAAAACTTAGCGACTAGGCGCTATTATGCCTTCTTGCGCATACGGGTTGCCACGATGGTCGCGCCACCAGCACCCAGAGCAATCAGACCCAGACCAGCAGCGGTCATCGCGTCGGATGCACCGGTCTTAGCCAGGGAAGAAGAGCTCTTGGAGGATGCGTTCGAAGAACCGGAGCCCAGGTTGTCATTCGAGCCGGAGCTCAGCGAAACGCTGTCAGACTTGTTGGAGTTCTCGTAGTTCGGCTGCTCTTCGCAACCTTCATCGTCACCGTCAGCGTCGAACTTATCGCGGAAGTCCGGGTCACCCCTGTGAATAGAGGTGCCGCGGTCTGCCCACACGTCAGCACAGTTCTGGTACTTGTAGGTCTTCTCGTCCTTTGCGGAGGAGTCGGAAGCCTGGTCAGACTTCTGGTCTTCAGACTTCTGCTCTTCGGCAGGCTTGGTTTCCTTAGCGTCCTCAACTGCGGGTGCGGAGGTCTCATCGGCAGGCTTGGGAGCCTCGGTGGTCGGGTCCTGGGTGGGAGCCGGGGTCGAGTCCTCGGAGGGGGTCGGAGTCGGGTCCTCGGAGGGGGTCGGAGTCGGGTCCTGAGAAGGAGCGGGGGTCGGGTCCTCGCTAGGTGCGGGAGCGGGCTGCTCTGCAACCTTAATGGTCACGGTAGCTGCCTTACCGCCGCGGGGAACGTCACCGTCCTTCAGGGAGCCGGACAGCAGGTAAATGTCAACGGAAACGCTGCCGTGCAGCTCTTCCTGCCAAGGGATGGTAACGGAGAAGTTGCCAGCCGCGTCAGCGTGGATTTCCAGGTAGTCCTGGCCGTCAATCTTGACGGCACCCTTGTTCAGCTTCAGTGCCAGGACGGAACCGGAAGTGCCGTCAGCGGTCTTGAAGCCCTCGCCGCCAATGTTCAGACCCTGACCCTCAACCCATACGTCGGGGGCGATGAACTGTGCAGAGTCTGCGTAGGTGTGGACAACCTGAGGCGCACCTTCAACAGCGAAGGTTGCGGGGACGGAAGTAGCAACGAGGCCACAGCCGATGAGGGCGGTGGCACCAATGCGTGCGATGTTGTTTCGAATATTCATGCCCCCATTCTAACGAGCGAAGCTTGGGATACCGGCTCCCAAGACGCTAATTTGCCATGACCTGACTCACAAAACATATTTTTCTTGAAGGTTTATTGAAGGCATGGTTGAACTATATAAGCCTTTTACACCGCCGTGCACCTCTAAAGCCTCAACCCAACGTTGAAGAAACTAACAAGTACATACCCCACCTCATCGGCACAACCCAACAGCAAAAACCACCCCGTTAAACGCGAAAATCCCCTCCGCCCGAACGCTCAAAAGCATCAGGGGAAGGGACCCTCACACACCGCACGGGGCGGTGGCAATAGTTTTAGGAGTTCTTGCGGTTGCGCACAGCAGACACGCCAGCAACACCCAGGCCCAGAGCTACCAGACCCATACCGGCAATGGTGAAGGCGTTAGAAGCACCGGTGTTAGCCAGGGAAGAGCGCTGAGCACGGCTTGAAGTGTAGCTGCTCGAAGAGGAGGAGCTGCCGCCCAGGTTATCCAGACCGCCAGAGTTGCGGGAAGAAGAACCCGAAGAAATGCTGGAGGAGGAACCGTCAGTCACCTCGCTATTGATGACCTCGCAGCCCAGGCCGTTACCATCGTTGTCGAACTTCTTGCGGAAATCCGGGTGACTCGAGGGCATGGGTGCCAGACCAGCAGCCGCAACCTCTGCACAGTTCGCAAAGCGAGTGCTCTCAGCCGAAGCGCTCGCCTGCTCGGTAGCGGAGGCAGAATCACCCAGCTGATCCTTCGCATCGTTCGCAACGAATGCGTGCTGATCAGCAGCACCCGAGGCAGAAGCAGATGCCGAAGCGGAGGGGGTCGCCACCACAGAAGCGGAAGCCGATGCGGTAGCCGAGGGGCTCACCGACGCGGTGGCGGAAGCTTTCTCATCAGCGCGGTTCTTAATCTCAGCATCCACGGAGGCAACAACCTCATCAGCGGCAGAAGCCGAAGCAGATGCGGAAGGCGCCACAGAAGCAGAGGAGGTAGCAGTAGCGGAGGGGGTAGCCACCACAGAAGCGGTTGCCGAAGCGGAAGCGCTCACAGAAGCAGATGCAGTTGCGGAGGGGGTTGCTTCCTGAACGGAACGAGCCTCGATCTTCACGGTAGCCGCCTTGCCGCCGCGAGCGGTGTCGTTGTCCTTCAGGGAGCCGGAGAGCAGGTAGACGTCCACGGAGATGCGCTCGTCCAGGTCATCCTGCCAGGGAATGGAAACGGAGAAGTTGCCCTTCTCATCAGCCTGAACTTCCAGGTAGTCCTTGCCGTCAATCTTGACGGAGCCCTTGTTCAGCTTGATAGCGATGATGGAACCGGAGGTGCCGTCCTGGGTCAGGAAGCCTTCGCCGGTAACCTTCAGGGTTTCGCCCTTGTACCAGACCTCAGAAATGTGAGAGGTTGCCTTGTCGGAGTAGACGTGGGTAACGGACTCTTCACCGTTCTGAGCGAAAGTTGCGGGGATTGCGGTGACCGCCAGACCGCAACCGATCAGGGCGGTGGCACCGAAGCGAGTGATAGTGTGTCGAATGTCCATCCCATCATTTTATCCCCGCGTGGTGGATGTATCCGCCTGTCCAGGGGGTATTTGCAATGACTTGCAACACAAAATAGCACTTTCGTGCACTTAACCTTGGGTCGGTGCACGCGCGGCAATATTTCGCCAAAGAAACGGCATGCGCTGAAGAAACAGCGCCGCTTAGACCCGTGCAAGACCCGTGTAACGGCCTCGGCACCCTTAAACGTCAACGGCGTCGAGCATAAGTTCCAGCGCCTCACCCACGCCGGTGCGCCACAGGTAGGTTGCTTTCGCATCCGCACGACCCGGACCGCCGTTAATGACAGCGACCGGTTTGCCGGCGCGCAGAGCCTCCAGCACAATCTTGTAGCTGCTCATAACCGCCACCGAGGACCCCACCACCAGCATCGCCGAACATTCAGCGAGCATGGCGTCCTTGCGTGCCTTACGTTCGGTGGGCACGGATTCGCCAAAGTACACCACATCCGGCTTGAGGCGGGTCGAACCGCACCCCAGGCAGGGCACCATCTGAAAATCGCGGATATAGTGCTCGTCCAGCTCCACGTCACCGTCAGGGTTCACGCGCAGCTCTTCATCTTCTAGGCGCGCCAGGTAGCCGGGGTTCGCCGCATCCAGGCGCGTATCCAGGCTTTCGCGGTTCTCGTCCTGCCCGCAGTCCAGGCACACAATACGGGAGAGGTCGCCGTGCAGTGCCAGCAGATTAGAGCTTCCAGCGCGGGCGTGCAGCCCATCCACGTTCTGCGTAATCACGCCGCTCACGGCACCCAGCTGCTCCAGCTCGGCGAGCGCATAGTGGGCGCGGTTCGGTTCGGCGCGGCGCATGCGGCGCCAACCCACGTAGGAGCGCGCCCAGTAACGCTGGCGGGCGGCGTCATCGTAGCGGAATTCCTGGTAGGTCATGGGGCGGTGATCGTGCAGGGAACCGCCGGGGCCGCGGTAGTCGGGGATGCCGGATTCGGTGCTCACGCCCGCGCCGGTGAGCACGAGGACCTTACCGGCCTTGAGTAGCTCGGCAATACCCGCGGAGGCGTATTCTTCGTCGTGCGGGGTGGCGTTCTCAGAGACAACGCGCTGAATCGAGCGGATCGCGGCACGGTGCACGGAGGCGATTTCTTCGCGCTGCTCACCGGCGGCGGCGAAGTTCTGGTGGTCAGTCCAGCGGTCCATTCTTCTCCTCAATGCTCTGTGTATTAGTGCTCTGTGTACTAGTGCGGTTCAGCGCGGTTCTAACGCGTTAAACGGCTGTGGGGTACCCCCATTCGAGGGTACCCCACAGCCTATTTCTTATGGTTTCGAACGTGCAAACTCAGCCACAGGCTAAGTCTGCCCAGCTCGTCGGAACTACCCAGCTGACCGGGTTTTCCAATCTAGCCGGTTTAGTTCTCAGCCTTCTGCTCACGCTCGGAGGTCACCGACAGACCATCGCTGGCAACGTCCGGGTTCACATCCACGGTCACGGTGTCACCGTCGTGAATAGCACCGGAGAGGATACCGCGAGCCAGACGGTCACCAATCTCGCGCTGAACCAGGCGGCGCAGCGGGCGGGCACCGAACGCCGGGTCGTAGCCGGTCTTACCCAGCCACTCCAGGGCGGCGGGGGTGACGTTCAGGATGAGGCGGCGGTCCTCCAGACGCTTAGCCATGCTCTTGATCTGCAGGCCCACAATCTGACCCAGGTTCTCAGCCGACAGGGGCTGGAACATGATGATGTCGTCCAGTCGGTTCAGGAACTCGGGGCGGAATGCCTGGTGCACAACCTCCAGCGCCTTCTCGGAGCGCTCGTCGAAGGGCAGGTCCTGGTTGACCAGGTACTGCGAACCGAGGTTCGAGGTCAGGATCAGGATGACGTTGCGGAAGTCCACGGTGCGGCCCTGGCCGTCGGTCAGGCGGCCGTCATCGAGTACCTGCAGCAGGATGTCGAAGACCTCGGGGTGTGCCTTCTCGACCTCGTCGAGCAGGACCACCGAGTAGGGGCGACGGCGTACAGCCTCGGTCAGCTGACCGCCCTCTTCGTGGCCGACGTATCCGGGAGGGGCACCGACCAGGCGAGAAACGGTGTGCTTCTCGGAGTATTCACTCATGTCGATACGAACCAGGGCGTGCTCGTCATCGAACTGGAACTCAGCCAGTGCCTTAGCCAGCTCGGTCTTACCAACACCGGTCGGGCCCAGGAACAGGAAGGAACCAATCGGGCGGTTCGGGTCGGAAATACCGGCGCGGGCACGGCGTACAGCGTCAGAGACAGCGACCACTGCGGCTTCCTGGCCAATGAGGCGGGCACCGATGCGCTTCTCCATTTCGAGCAGCTTCTCGGACTCACCCTGCAGCATGCGGCCTGCGGGAATGCCGGTCCAGGAGGAAATCACCTCGGCGATATCGTCCGCGGTGACCTCTTCGGAGACCATGGATTCGTTCTTGGCGTTGTCCTCGGCGCGCTGTGCTTCTTCCAGCTCAGCCTGCTTGGCGGGAATCTCACCGTAGAGCAGGCGGGATGCCTCAGCGAGGTTACCTTCACGCTGTGCAACCTCTGCGCGGGAACGTAGCTCGTCAATCTGGGTCTTGATGTCACCCACGCGGTTCAGGTTTGCCTTCTCCGCTTCCCAACGGGCGTTGAGGGCGTCAAGCTGTTCCTTCTTGTCTGCCATGTCCTTGCGCAGCGCCTCCAGACGCTCAACCGATGCGGGATCGGTCTCGTCGGCAAGTGCCAGCTCCTCCATGGTGAGGCGATCCACGGCGCGGCGCAGCTGGTCGATTTCCTCCGGTGCGGAGTCAATTTCCATGCGCAGGCGGGATGCTGCCTCGTCAATCAGGTCAATTGCCTTGTCCGGCAGCTGACGGGAGGGAATGTAGCGGTTAGACAGGGTTGCTGCAGCGACCAGTGCGGAGTCAGCGATCTGCACCTTGTGGTGCGCCTCGTAGCGTTCCTTCAGACCGCGCAAAATACCGATGGTGTCATCGACACTGGGCTCGCCCACGTACACCTGCTGGAAGCGGCGCTCCAGGGCGGGGTCCTTCTCGATGTTCTCGCGGTACTCATCCAGGGTGGTAGCACCGATCAGGCGCAGCTCACCACGGGCAAGCATGGGCTTGAGCATGTTGCCTGCATCCATGGAGCCTTCGGATGCGCCAGCACCGACGACGGTGTGAATCTCGTCGATGAAGGTCACGATCTGACCCTCGGACTTCTTGATTTCTTCGAGGACTGCCTTCAGACGCTCCTCGAATTCACCGCGGTACTTTGCACCTGCGACCATGGAGCCCAGGTCCAGGCTGATGAGGGTCTTGCCGCGCAGGGATTCGGGCACGTCGCCAGAAACCATGCGCTGTGCCAGGCCTTCCACGACGGCGGTCTTACCGACGCCGGGCTCACCGATCAGAACGGGGTTGTTCTTGGTGCGGCGGGAGAGCACCTGCACGACTCGGCGAATCTCAGAGTCACGGCCGATGACCGGGTCAAGCTTGCCCGCGCGGGCAATGGCGGTCAGGTCGGTGCCGTACTTTTCGAGCGCCTGGAAGGTGCCTTCGGGGTCGGGGGTATCCACGGTGCGGTCTCCTCGGACGGTGGGGATGGTCTGTGCGATGAGCTCTGCGGTAGCGCCGAGCTTATGCATTGCTTCAGCAGTGCTATCGGTTCCGCTGGCAATGCCCAGCAGAATCATTTCGGTGGAGACGTAGGTGTCCCCGAAACCCTGAGCGCGGGTCTGTGCCGCCTGCAGAGCAGAGAGTGCGGCACGGCTGAGGGAGGCGTTCTGCACGGAAGCGCCGGATGCCTTCGGCAGCTTCTTGATTTCGGCGGATGCCGCCTCAGAGATAGCGTCTACATCCAGGCCTGCAGCCTTGAGGACTGCTACAGCGACGCCTTCGCGCTGGTCCATGAGGGCCTTGAGGATGTGCGCGGTTTCAATAGTGGGGTTACCGGCGGTTTGAGCGTTAGTATTTGCCGCCGAGATAACTTCTTGACTCTTGGTCGTGAACTTGTTCTCCATGACGTTCCTTTCGTGTTTCGAGGGAGCTTATCCTATGTGCCCCTGCATTACATAACTTGAGTCTACTACACTCAATTATTTTGCGCAAGGGGTTAATCAAGATTTTAAGAATAAATTTTCGACAACGACCAAGAGGCTCTTCACGCGAATAAAGAGGCGGAAACCCAAGCTCAAACCAAAACCTCTGCTAAAAACCACAGCCATAAACCCCACCCAAAGCCCTATTGTTATAGTGACCACACTGGGTACTTGCGAGGCTGGGCACTTGCGAGTTCCCACAACAATCACAGACACGATGGGGACCCACATGAAAATACTGGTTCTAGGCGCAACCGGCCGCACCGGCCATCTCTTCACACGCAAAGCCCTAGAGGACGGGCACGCGGTCACCGCCTACGTGCGCAGCCCCGATAAGGCACTGTCTCTTTTGGGGGCGCATCAAAATCTCACCATTATTCCGGGAACCCTGGACGATGCCGAGCGGCTTGCCGCAGCATCCTCCGGGCAGGACGTGATGGTTAGCATCCTGGGGCAGAAAGCCACGGTGCGAGAATTTCTCTCCTCCACGTTCATGCAGGAGCGTCTACCTCTCATCATGCAGGCGGTCACGGGCGCAGGCGTGAAGCACTGCATTCTGATGAGCGCCTACGGCGTGGGCGATACGGTACAGACCGCCTCACTCCCCATGCGCCTGGTGTGCAAGGTCATCATGCGCGGCATTTTCACCGACAAGGTTAAGGCGGACGCCCTGGTCACCGAGTATCAGCCGTATATTTCGCGTGCGCATCCGGGCAGGCTGACCGATAAGCCCGGCAGGGGCGGAGTGAAGATATATGACATGGCGAAAGTTGAGCGAACTGCAGGCATCCCGACGATTGCCCGTGAGGACGTTGCCGATGCGCTGCTCGCTATCGCCAAGAACCCCCAGAACGCGGGTACAGATTTTTTGGTGACGATTGGGGACGCCGTCCTACGCTCGCCCCAGAAATAAACCGGTAGGCTTAAAAGCATGACGACTACGAACACCTTCCCCGCCGCCATTCTCTTCGACCACGACGGAACCCTCGTCGATACCGAACCCGTATGGGCTGCCGCCAAGGTTGCTCTCGCCGCAGAATTTGGAGGTACCTGGACCGAGCAGGACACCCTCGATTGCCTGGGCCTATCGATGCAGTTCACCCTGGATCACCTGCGCGAGCGCGGCGTGAACCTGCCGGACGAGGAGATTAACAACCTGCTGGTGGCGAAGGTGCACGAGACTCTGGCGCAGCAGCCGGTCGAGTTCCTGCCCGGCATTGAGCGTTTCCTCTCGGAGGTTCGCGAGGCGCAGATCCCGGCGGCAGTCGTCACGAATGCGACCACCTCCGTGGCTCGCCGCACCGCAAATGCGGCACCCGAGGGTACATTCTCGGTGGTTATTGGTAATGATGAGACCACCCACCCCAAGCCGGACCCGCAGCCTTATCTTTTGGCGGCGGAGCGCCTGGGTGTTGATCCGACTCAGTGCGTGGCTCTTGAGGATTCCCCCTCCGGTGTGCGCAGTGCGACCGCAGCGGGTATGCGCGTCATTGTTGTGCCGGGCGAGCTGGAGGTTCCGGAGGGGCTGGGCACCGTGCGCCTCAAGCATGAGGAGCTGACCCTGGAGGCGGTTCGCGCGCTGGCGTAGCTGCGTGGCTCGCACGCTGGATGCCTTGCAGAGAAAGTTCTGTAGAGAAAGCTCTGCAGAAAACTGAATACGCTTCACCGTAAAGGGTGGGATGCGCGATACGAGATACCGCGCGTCCCGCCCCTTTGTGCATGCCTGGGCGCGAGGGTTTTCGAGCGCGGTGCAACACGCAAATGACGATTTATTACGAATTACTCAAAATAAACTTGACACTGGTTTCTTAAAATGATTTACTCATAATAACGATTCGGCGGGGATGCAAACCCCACCGAACCACAAGCATCACAGCATTATGAAGGGAGACCATCATGGCATTCGCAAACTACACCGCACCCGGCCTGACCATCGAAGAAGGCAAGGGCATTTCCGAGGTTCTCCAGGCACGTCTGCACGACCTGAACGACCTGCACCTGCTGCTGAAGCACGCTCACTGGAACGTGACCGGCCCCGGCTTCATCGCCGTTCACGAAATGATTGACCCCCAGGTCGACACCGTCCGCGATTTCGTTGACGCTATCGCAGAGCGTATGGCAACCCTGGGTGCAACCCCCAACGGTCTGGCTGGCGCACTGGTCGCACAGCGCACCGTTGAGGACTACCCCGTCGGCCGCGCACGCGTTGCTGACCACCTGCGCGCTCTGAACGACGTCTACACTCGCGTGATTGAGGCTCACCGCAAGGCGATTGCATTCGCCGGCGAGTCCGACCCCGTCACCGAGGACCTGCTGATCGGTCAGACCGCTGAGCTGGAGAAGTTCCAGTGGTTCATCCGCGCATTCCTGGAAAACGGCGAAGGCAACATCTAAGCCAGCGTTCTAAAGACACTAATTTTAGAGTCATAAACCGGGCGGGTGCGCTCTCCTTTGTGGAGGGTACACCCGCCCGGTTTCTGTGCTGTTTCGGTGCTTTTTCCCGACGTTTCGCCTCGCCCGCGGGGTACTCTAGAGTACGTTGAGGCGAACATTATTATCGGGTTAGGCCGTCCTAGATTTTCTGTTCAGAGTGCTCTAGAGTGGTTCACTGTTCATGACAGAGCACACAGACATGAACGCATCATCAGGCGCAGGGATCCAGCCCTGCGCGCACGGCACCCGTGGAAAGGGAACTATGAGCACGCACGCCCAGCACAAGAGCACCCAGCACGAGCACGGCGAAGAAACTGAGGAACTTCAGCCGGAAAACACCGCTACCGAGGCTCCGCAGGCCACCCGCCATAGCGCCGTCACCTCCCCCTCCCCCGCGCAGATTAAGCGTTGGCGCCGCTACCTTGCCGATGAGGAGTCGGAGGCGCGCATCTACCGCTACCTGGCTCGCCGTGCCGAAGGTACCGACCGCGAAATCCTGCTGCAGGTTGCTGAGGCGGAGAAGCGTCACCAGCAGCATTGGCGTGACATGCTCGGCGAGCACGCGAATGTGCACGTGCGCCCCTCCCTGCAATCGCAGCTACTGCAGTTCTTGGCGAAGAACTTCGGTTCGGTGTTTATTCTTGCGATGGCTCAGCGCGCCGAGTCCCGCTCCCCCTACGCTGAGGACCCGGACGCCACCGAGGAAATGGCGGCTGACGAGGCGATTCACGAGGAAATTATTCGTGCCCTGGCGACTAATGGTCGCGAGAAGCTTTCGGGCAATTTCCGTGCGGCGGTCTTTGGCGCTAACGACGGATTGGTCTCGAATCTGGCGCTGACTATGGGTATTACCGCCTCGGGCGCGTCCAGCTCGATGGTTCTGCTGTCGGGTATTGCGGGCCTGTTGGCGGGTGCGCTGTCGATGGCGGCGGGTGAGTTCGTGTCGGTGCGTTCTCAGCGCGAGCTGCTGGATGCCTCCCAGCCGACCCAGGTAACCCTGCGTGTTGCGCACGATTTGGATTTGGATTCGAACGAGCTGGAACTGATTTACCGTGCCCGGGGCATGGAGCCGGAGGCGGCGCACCACCGTGCGATGGAGCGTTTCGGCTACCTGGATTGCGATTGCGACCCCTCGCTGTCTCACCGCGAGGATGAGGACCGTGAGGAGAACGTGGCTTTGGGTACCGATATTGGTGCCGCCGCTGCGTCGTTCGCGTTCTTCGCTTCGGGTGCGTTGGTTCCGATTCTGCCCTATATTTTCGGTTTCTCGGGTGTGTTCGCGATGGTGCTGTCCCTGCTGTTTGTGGGTGCGGCTTTGGGCTTCACCGGCGGCGTGGTGGGTCTGCTATCGGGTGCTTCCCCGCTCAAGCGCGGTATCCGTCAGATTCTGATTGGTTTCGGTGCGGCGTTTGTGACCTACCTGCTGGGTCTGGCGTTCGGCACGACGGTCGGCTAGTTACAACACCCCTAATAAGCTCTCCCAAGTGTATATAGCCGCTCTTGCATGTGCCGTAGCTTGAGCGCAAAGAAACCCCCGGCGGGTGATTTAAAATCACACGCCGGGGGTTTTCTATACGTCCGTACCCTGCATGAGGGGTTACCCTACTACGGGCTGAGCCCTATTACGGGTGAATCTCCGCGGTGGTGGCCTGACCGGAAACGCTCTCAGAACCGGTCGCGCCGTTGCCGGAGTAGGTCAGGTTAGCGACCTGCACGCTGGACGTCTGCTTGTACGAAACCCAGCCGTCGTTTGCCGGGAAGCGCAGCTGCGCCGGCATGAAGTTAGTCTGGCTGTAGTACTTGGTGCCGGACTGCTTCATGGTGTACGCCTTGCTGGTGGTGTAGACGATACGACCCTTGAAGGTGTAGGTGCCGTCGGAGTTCTGGGTGATGGTCGGTACTTCTGCGGTCCAGGTGCCAGCGGTCTGTGCGACGGACAGGTACTTTGCCTGGCCTGCGGAGGCTACCAGTTCGGTGGTCTTACCGGTCAGCTTGCGACCGGAGGGGGCCCATGCCTGGCCGTTGATCTTACCGAACTTAAGGAGCGACTGTGCGCTGGCGGCGACGGTGTACTCAACCTCGGTCACGAAGGTTGCGCCAGCTGCGAGGGTGACGCTGCTGCCGGGGATGTAGCCGGTGCCGGTTGCGGTGTCCTTGGTCGGTACGGACCACCAGAAGCCGCTGGAGGACATGTATGCGCCGTTTGCGCCGGTCTGGGAGTTGGTGACGGGGGTGAACTTACCTTCACCGTTGACGTAGGTTGCGCTCTTGGGCTTGGAGGTTGCGTCGTCCCAGTTGATGTCGGAGTCGGGGGTGCCGGAGGCGGTGAAGTGTGCCTCGGGGGTTGCCGGGTTGATGGTGCCGGTGTTGTTGGAGGATGCGTAGCCGACGTAGCCGCCGTTGTTCTGCACGCTGACGTACACGCCGTACTGTACGCCGGGGGTTTCCTTGGATGCTGCGTAGGCGGGCACTGCTGCGGAGGCTGCGACGACGGGTGCAGACCAGACGCCTGCCTTGGCGATGGTGCGGCGAGAGATGGGCTGGGTCATGAGTGTGGTGATCTCCTGTGAGTGGTGGTGTTTCTTGGAGCCGTCAAGAATGGTTCTGACTAGGCTCAATGCACTCCAGTATACAAAGGTTAAGGTTATATCTGCACGTTTGTAGGGCAGATGTGCACAATCTTACTTTCTGCCGCAAGCTCTATTGTCCGGGTGCAAACGCCTCAAAAGCACCCTCACAATGCTCTGCTATTCAACAGGTGGAGCGGCTCTAACTGCTCTCTTTTCCCCGGTACATTCCCCCAGCGCATTCCCCCGGTACGCTCCCCCGGCGCCTCCAGTATTTTCCGGCGTGCTGTCCCTGGTGAACTCGCTGTTAGAAGCAGAGATGCCGGTAGCCTCATGGACTACCGGCATCTGCCGCATTATTTATGCTGTTTACTTCGCTGCGAAGATTTCGCGCATCAGGTTTGCAGCCTCGGAGGGGGTCTTACCGACCTTCACGCCTGCTGCTTCCAGAGCTTCCTTCTTCGCCTGAGCGGTACCGGAGGAACCGGAGACAATAGCGCCTGCGTGGCCCATGGTCTTACCCTCAGGAGCGGTGAAGCCTGCAATGTAACCAACGACGGGCTTGGTCACGTTTGCCTTGATGTACTCTGCAGCACGCTCCTCAGCGTCACCACCGATCTCACCAATCATGACGATTGCTTCGGTCTCGGGGTCAGCTTCGAAAGCTTCCAGAGCGTCGATGTGGGTGGTGCCGATGATGGGGTCGCCACCAATACCGATAGCGGTGGTGAAACCAATGTCGGACAGTTCGTACATCAGCTGGTAGGTCAGGGTACCGGACTTGGAAACCAGACCAATCTTGCCCTTGCCGGTGATGTTCGCCGGGATAATACCGACCAGGCACTCCTCGGGGGAGATGATGCCGGGGCAGTTGGGGCCGATGATGCGGGTGATCTGCTTGCCGTTCTCGTCCACGGATGCCTTAGCAGCTGCCCAGAACTCTGCGGAGTCCTGAACCGGAACGCCCTCGGTGATGACGACGACGAGACCGATCTTAGCCTCGATAGCCTCGAGAACTGCTGCCTTGGTGAAGGCCGGGGGAACGAAGACGATGGAGACGTTCGCGCCGGTCTTCTCCATAGCCTCAGCTACGGAACCGAACACGTTCAGCTCGATGTCGGAGCCGTCCTTCGCCTTGTGGGTGACGGTGGTGCCAGCCTTGCGAGCGTTCACGCCGCCCACAATGTTGGTGCCTGCTGCGAGCATGCGTGCGGTGTGCTTGGTACCCTCGCCACCGGTGATGCCCTGAACGATGACCTTGGAGTCCTTGTTCACAAAGATAGACATATTACTTCCTTGAAATCCTTTGCTGGCGATTACGCCTTGTGAGCGAGCTCTGCTGCCTTGTCAGCGCCGGAGTCCATGGTCTCAGCCAGAACAACCAGCGGGTGGTTCGCCTCGGAGAGGATGCGGCGACCCTCAGCAACGTTGTTGCCGTCCAGGCGCACAACCAGGGGCTTGGTTGCTGCGTCGCCCAAAATCTCCAGAGCCTTCACAATGCCGTCTGCCACTGCGTCACATGCGGTGATGCCGCCGAAGACGTTCACGAAAACGCTCTTGACCTGCTCGTCGCCCAGAATGATTTCCAGGCCGGCAGCCATAACCTCAGCGGACGCGCCGCCACCAATATCAAGGAAGTTTGCGGGCTTGACGTTGCCGTGGTTCTCACCAGCGTATGCAACGACGTCCAGGGTGGACATAACCAGACCTGCACCGTTACCAACGATGCCGACCTCGCCGTCCAGCTTCACGTAGTTCAGGTCGAACTGCTTTGCCTTAGCTTCCAGCGGGTTCTCAGCGGACTTGTCCACGAGAGCCTCGTGCTCGGGCTGGCGGAATTCTGCGTTGTCGTCCAGGGAGACCTTGCCGTCCAGGGCGAGGACGGTGCCCTCGGGGGTCAGAACGAGGGGGTTAACCTCAACCAGGGTTGCGTCTTCCTTGGTGTAGACTTCGCCCAGCTTAACGAGAACGGGAACAACCTTCTCCTGCAGTTCTGCGGAGAAACCTGCTGCCTTAGCAATTTCCTCAGCCTTAGCCTGGTCCAGGCCAACCAGCGGGTCAACCTCGATCTTTGCCAGTGCCTCGGGGCGCTCAGCAGCGAGCTGCTCAATTTCCATACCGCCTTCTACCGAGCACATTGCCAGGTAGGAGCGGTTTGCACGGTCCAGCAGGAGGGAGAAGTAGTATTCTTCGGCGATGTCTGCGCCGTCAGCGACCAGCACGCGGTGAACGGTGTGGCCCTTGATGTCCATGCCGAGAATTGCCTTAGCGTGCTCGTAAGCTTCTTCGGGGGACTTTGCGAGCTTAACGCCGCCAGCCTTACCGCGGCCGCCGGTCTTAACCTGAGCCTTAATGACGGTCAGGCCGCCAATTTCCTCAGCTGCTGCCTTTGCTTCTTCAGGGGTGGTCGCAACAATGCCCTTGAGCACGGGTACACCGTGCTTTGCGAAGAGCTCGCGCGCCTGGTATTCGAAAAGGTCCACAGGTGTCCTTCTTCTTCGAAGTGGTGCCGAGTACTGGTGCACTCGGCCTGGTCATTAGAGGTGTCTTCCCCTGTGTGTCCGGTACGTGCGATAGGTATCTCTCGCACCCGGCGCACACGCATCATTGACGCGGGGAATTTCTCTCGTCTCTACTCTATCGGATTCGGCGTGAGCTCGCACTCACAGAGCCCCAAATCTGAGATTTTAGCGACTCAGCTCACAAATATTTTGGGTATGTTCCACCCAAAGGGTGTGCACCGGGTAACTAACTGGAGCTGCCACTCCCCCATCCGCCGCGAAATACCGGCGAAAATGCGGCGTTTACCGCCGTGCTCTGCAAAGCCCCGGCCACCTTCTCAGCAGGCGGACAACACGCCCGGTACAGCGCACAAAAGAGGGGCGGGCACCCTCAAGTACCCGCCCCTCCATAGGCGTTGTGAGGTTCGCACGCCTGACGCGTTAGCTCACCTTCTCCAGCGGCGCGTAACGCAGCAGCAGACGCTTCTCTTCCGAACCGAAACGGACCTTCGCCACGGTCTTATCGCCGCTACCCTCAACGGCGAGCACGCGACCCTCACCAAACTTGGTGTGGCGCACGGTATCGCCGACCGCCAGAGTCGGGATTTCCTTGCTCTGGTGCACGCGGGAACGGTTCGTCACCTTCGAGGTGGCCGCCGCCAGCCCGTAGCTTGCCGAGCCGTTAATATCCGCGGTGGACGGCTCGGAGCGGCGTGCGGGGCGAGACTCGTAGGGATCGTATGAGCCGCGCGAGCCACCGGAGCTGTAACCACCCGAGCCATAGCCGCCCGAGTAGCCCCCCGAGTAGCCACCGGAACCGTAGCCGGAACGAGAACCGCCCGAATAGCCGCCACCATAGGAACTACCGTAGGAGCTGCCACCGCGAGCGCCATACGCGCCCATACCGGAGGCACCAAAGCCCGAGAAACCGGCGGTGCGCTTCCACTCGATGAGCTCCTCCGGGATTTCCTCCAGGAAGGGCGAGGGCGGGTTGAACTGGCTCTTACCCCACATGGTGCGGGTTTCCGAGCGGGTCAGGTACAGGCGTTCCATGGCGCGGGTCAGACCCACGTACGCCAGGCGGCGTTCCTCGCTCATTTCCTTCTCGTCGGTCAGGGCACGCTGATGCGGGAACAGGCCGTGCTCCATGCCGGTCAGGAACACCACGGGGAACTCCAGGCCCTTGGCGGTGTGCAGGGTCATGAGGGTGACCATGCCCTGCGCCTTCGCCTCGGCGGCTTCGGCGGCAATCTGTGCGGCGGAGGCGTTCTCACCCTCCGCGCTGGCGGGACGGTTCGGGATTGAGTCGGCGTCGGCGACCAGGGCCACGTGTTCGAGGAACTGCTCCAGGTCGGCGCCGGGGTTCTCGGTCTCGAACTCGACCATGGCGTCGAGCAGCTCGGAGAGGTTTTCCACGCGCGATTCGTCCTGAATGTCCTTGGAGGCACGCAGGGCCGCCAGGTACCCGGTCTGCTCCAGGACCGCTTCCAGGCAGGTTGCGGCCGGTTCGGTGCGGGCAATCTGCGCCAGGTCGTCCATGAGGCGCACGAACTCGGCGTACTTCTTGACCGCGGCGGCCCCCAGGCCGGGGATGTCGGCTGCCTGGCGTGCGGCGGCGTAGAAGGAGATACGGTTCGCACTCGCGTACTCCGCCACCACGGACTCAGACTTGGCACCGATACCGCGTTTGGGTTCGTTGAGGATGCGGCGCACGTTCACGTCGTCATCGGGGTTGCTCAGGGCGCGCAGGTACGCCAGGGCGTCCTTGATTTCCTTACGCTCGTAGAAGCGGGTACCACCGACCACGCGGTAGGGCAGGCCGGCACGCATGAGCATGTCCTCGAGGGTTCGGGACTGCGCGTTGGTGCGGTAGAAGATTGCGACGTCACCGGGTTGCACGCCGTGCTCATCGGCAAGACGGTCAATTTCGCGGGTGATGTAGCGTGCCTCGGCGTGCTCGGATTCGGCAACGTAACCGATAATCTTCGCACCCGCGCCGGAGGCGGTCCACAGCTTCTTGGGGCGACGGTCGGGGTTGCGTTCAATGACCGCGTTCGCCGCGGAGAGGATGTTCTGCGTGGAACGGTAGTTCTGTTCCAGCAGGATAGTGTGGGCGTTCGGGTAGTCCTTCTCAAAGTCCGTAATATTGCGGATATCCGCGCCGCGGAAGGCGTAGATGGACTGGTCGGAGTCACCCACCACGGTCAGCTCGGCAGGGGGCACGGTGTCCGGGTAGGGGCCGCGGTCAGCCGGTGCCTTCGTGTGGGCGCCGACCAGTTCACGCACCAGCTGGTACTGGGCGTGGTTGGTGTCCTGGTACTCGTCCACGAGGATGTGGCGGAACTTGCGGCGGTAGTAGTTCGCGATTTCGGGGAACTTCTTGAGCAAGAAGACGGTGCGGCCAATCAGGTCGTCAAAGTCGAGGGAGTTGGCGGCGCGCAGACGCTGCGTGTAGACGGTGTAAATCTGCGAGATGGTCTTCTCGTACGGGTTATCGCTCGCCACGCGGGATGCGTACGCTTCGGCGCTGACCAGCTCGTTCTTCAGCGCGGAGATGCGGTTGCCCACGGCCTTGGCGGTGAACTTCTTGGTGTCCAGGTTGAGCTCTTTAATGATGAGGCTCAGCAGACGCTGCGAGTCGGTCGAATCGTAGATGGTGAAGGTGGACTTCAGACCCAGGGCGGCGGCCTCACGGCGTAGCACGCGCACGCAGAAGCTGTGGAAAGTAGAAATCCACATGTGCTTGGCGCGCGGGCCGACCAGCGCCTCAATACGTTCACGCATTTCGGCGGCAGCCTTGTTGGTGAAGGTGATGGCGAGAATCTGGCCGGGGGTCGCGCGGTGGGTTGCGAGCAAGTAGGTGATGCGGTGGGTGAGCACGCGGGTCTTGCCGGAGCCGGCGCCCGCGACGATGAGCAGGGGCGAGCCGGAGTGCAGCACGGCTTCTTCCTGGCGTTCGTTGAGCCCTGCGGTGAGGGAGGCGGGGTTCACAGCGTTGAGGCTGTGGGCCCGTTCGCCGTAGGGGTCGGCGGGATCGAAGTCCTCACCGTAGCCGCCGACTCGGTAGGCGGGCGGCATGAAGTCGCCGAGCGGGTCTGCGGCGAAGGCTGCGGGTGCATCGGGTTCAGGAACGGGCGCGCTGGTAGCAGGGGCACCGTAGGCGGGCATGCCGGTGGGCAGGGCGACGGGTACGTCCTGTGCGGGCGCCTCCATCATTGGGGCGTCCATGGCAGGGGCGTAGTAGTCGTCCTCGGCAGGGGGTACGTCGTAGTAGGGGTCGAAGGGCGGCTCGTCCACTGGTGCAGGGTCTACCGGTGCTGCGGGGGTGACGAGTTCGGCGGCGAACAGGCCGTCCTGTTCGGTGAAGGGCTGCTTCTGCTGTTCGGGCTTGTCGCTCATCATCTACCTCGCTGCCTAGAATACACGTTCGATATTCCATGCTACCGCATTTGCTCCGCGGCTCCCACCCGTTCGGTCATCCGCCGCCCTCTCATTCGAGCAAAGATAAGAAAACCGCCCGCGCCTGCTAATGCAAGCGACGGGCGGTTTCTCGTACCGGGGTTAATGCCGGTTCTGTGTGCCCCCGAGACGATTCGAACGTCCGACACCTTCTTTAGGAGAGAAGTGCTCTATCCCCTGAGCTACGAGGGCGTACCTATCCAGTATAAAGCACCCCGCACCGCAGGTCGGCACAGCCCACGACAAGCCGCCCGCATCCACCGGTAATCGCACCGTGCCCACCCCCGGTCCCAGCCAGCGTTCACCGACCCGTGTTCACCACCCGAAGACACCCGCATCCGGCGGCAGAACCGCTCCTACAATGTACGAATGAGCATCTACATTGACCCGCCCACCTGGCCCGCACACGGCACCGTCTTCTCACATCTCATCTCCGATGTGTCCCTGACGGAACTACACGAGTTCGCCGCAGCGGCGGGCATCAGTGAGCGTGCCTTCGACCGCGACCACTACGACGTTCCGGCGCACCTCTACGAGGATCTAGTACGGGCGGGCGCGAAGGAGCTCAGCGGCGCGCAGCTGACTCGCACGCTCATTGCGAGCGGTCTGCGGATTCCCCTAAAGGAGCGCCCCGAGAAGATTCGCCCGCGTCTGCTTCGCGCCTGGGAGGCAGCGTTTACACCCCGCCTCAAGCGCATGGAGGTTCCTGCCGAGCTGCGGGCTCAACTCACGGCGCAGGTGGCTGAACTGGGTGAGAGCCTGCTGCAGGCGTGGGAGCAACCGCACCGCGCCTACCACCACAGCGGGCACCTTTCGCAGATGCTCACCGACCTGGACCGCCTCTACGCACATCGCGCGCAGGCAGGTTCTACTCCCCTGGCGTTGATTCTGGCGGCGTGGTTCCACGACGCAGTCTACGAGGGCGCGCCGGGTGAGGATGAACGCAGCAGCGAGCAGCTGGCGGGCACCTCCCTGGAGCCGCTGGTTGCCGCAGGTCTACTGAGTACGGACGAGCTGCAGATGGCGCGCCTTCTAGTGCGTGCCACGGCAACCCACGAGCTACCCGAGTCCGCCGAACTACCGGCGGGCTACGAGGTAACGGATATTGAGTTCTTCCTTGACGCCGATATGGCAATCCTGGCGGCTGATTCGGTACGCTATCGCCGCTACCTGCACGGAGTGCGTAGCGAGTACTCCCATTTTGACGATGAGGCGTTCCGTACCGGTCGTACGACCTTCCTGCGTTCGGTCCTGGGTCGCGAGCGCATCTTCCTCTCCGAAGAGGCCCTCACGCTCTGGGAGGAGCCCGCACAGGCTAATCTACGTGCTGAGCTCAGCGAGTGGGAGCAGGACCCGCAGAGGCTTCTGCAGACTCTGGCATCCTAGCCGCATACACCTAAAACACATACCGCCGAGAATGCACCCACACTAAGGTGCGCTCTCGGCGGTATTTTCATGGAATCTCTCGGGTACACAAATCTCGGGTACACAAAAGGCGCCCACCCGCGTGCGGGGTAGGCGCCTTTTTGAAGTATTTTGGGCTAGACCCAGCTCTTATGCGCTAAGGCTTAGAGAGCGGTGTAGTAGCCGTCAACGGACATCCAGGAGGTGGGGTGCACCAGGGTACCGTTGGTGGGGTTCAGAGCGGAGATCATCTTGCCGTCGCCCAGGTAGATACCAACGTGGCTGTAGCCGTTCTGGAAGACGATGTCGCCGGGCTGGGGGTTAGCGGTCGGGCGCAGCTCGTTCTTCATTGCGTAGGTGAAAGCGGTCAGCTTGATACCGTGCTGAGCGAAAACCCAGGAGGTGAAGCCGGAGCAGTCCCATGCACCGAAGGTCTTGCCGCCCCAAACGTATGCGCCGCCCAGGCCGCTCATTGCGGTTGCAACGATTGCGTCGCGGGATGCGTTACCGGTGGAAGCGGAGGAAGCTGCGGGTGCAGGAGCTGCAACGTAAGCCTGCTGTGCCTCAGCCTGGGGTGCTACGTAGGAGGTCTCAACTGCGGGAGCAGCGGGTGCCTCGGTTGCTGCGGGAGCAACGTAGGTCTGCTGTGCCTGAGCCTGGGGTGCAACGTAGGTGGTTGCGGGGGTGTTGTAGCTGGTGTAGTCGAACTCGTAGTTGGTGTAGTCGTAGGACAGATCAGCAGCAGCGGGGATCTGTGCAAATGCGTTCGCGGGAACGGTCGAGCCGAGCAGGATTGCGCCTGCTGCGAGGGTTGCACCTGCGGTACGTACGATCTTCTTAACCATTGATAATTCCTCCATTGCCTGACGAGGTGAGCTGTCGGACTCGAGCATGGATTCGCTCGGCCACCGAAGTGACTTAGCCCCGAGGCTTCTCGATTGAGAAGCCGTATCCCAGCTTGGGGATTGGGTCCCCCGCTTCTGCCATATTGGGTAGACGTTCATCGAAGCGTTGGCAGAACTCAGCGGAACCGCTTCGACGGTGCCCTCTTACGATTAGGATTTGGGCACAGAAAAGAGAATACACAGAAAACTCCCAGTTGTCACCTCTTTCAGCCTTAAATTCCGGGCTTTCACCCCCGGCGGAATGGAGTGGACTGGACTGACTAGCCCCCCGCTTATTTTCGGGAACTTAAGCAGATTAAGGCGCTTGACTAGGCATTTCACAAGGATGCACATTCGCTTTTAATGCACCATCACCCCTTAAGGACAGGGTTCAAAACTCTTAAGAATGAGCCTCGTCTCTTAAGGTTTTGCTCCCATAATTCGCTCAGAACCCGGCGTTTCGCTCAGCTTCAACCTCAGATCTAAGCGAAAAACACGAAAAATGCACTCTAGCGCAGTTGCCAAAAAGTTGAGGGAGGAGTATATGCTCGCTCACGTGAGGGCAGCCTGCACCACTGATACACACCGCTTAATCCACCTTGTGCAGCCCGAATACGCCTCATTCCTCCGCTTTTGCCCGATTCTTCCCTTATATATGGCGTTTTCCACCGATTATTAATCAAAATCGTCCACTATCTAAGACAGTGCCGGATCCCGGGGAGTCAACGGCACAAAAAACGGTGGTACCGCCTCCTCAAGTAAGAAGGCGGTACCACCGTTTAAAGCGTGAAGCGGGTTAGTAGACTCTCAAAATTGGAGCTTAGAGGCTGCCACCGCGCTTGACCACAATTGCGTTTGCCACGTCCATATCCAGGGAGAGGGTGTCCTCTTCACCATCGGCGTGAACAATCACGTCATCGTTCTGGCCAGCAACCACGGACACCGAAGCGCCGTAGACAATACCTGCGTCAGCCAGCAGCTTCAGCAGCTCAACGTCAGTCTGAATGGACTCGGGGAAGCGAGAAATGGTGAAACGATCCTCGGGACCGGAGTCGCGTGCAGCCAGGGACATGGGCACGGTGCGCTCGTCGTTCTTCTCGCTAGTGTGGCCCAGGGCCTCCAGGCCGGGGATAGCGTTACCGTACGGGGAGAACTTGGGGTCCTTGAGCATCTCCAGGATGCGCTTCTCCACCTTGTCACTCATGACGTGCTCCCAGCGGCATGCCTCTTCGTGCACGTACTCAAGCTCCAGGCCAATAATGTCGGAGAGCAGGCGCTCAGCCAGGCGGTGCTTACGCATGACCTCGACCGCCTTGTGGCGGCCTTCCTCAGTCAGTTCGAGGTGGCGATCCGGCTCAACGGTGAGCAGGCCGTGCTTCTCCATGCGTGCCACGGTCTGGGAAACGGTCGGGCCGGAGTGCTCGAGTCGTTCAGCGATGCGCGCACGCATGGGGACGATGCCCTCTTCCTCCAGTTCGAGGATGGTGCGCAAATACATCTCTGTGGTATCGATGAGGTCTGTCATATATCTCTCCCAGCTATCACCGCAACAGTGCTTAGATAGCACTGCCTAAGTCGTTACTTAATTCAATATTCTATTATGTACTTTTTCAGCGGCTTTTGCCACGGCTTAAGTCATTGAGTCGCCCAACAATAACCGTTGGACGACTCAATACAACACCTTATATATGCATTTTGCTAACCCGCCCCTTATTAAGAGGAGTGAATAGTAGGCTCTACTCTGCGGACTCAGCCTCTGCAATTTCTTCCACAGCAGATTCGTTCTCTGCGGTTTTGTTCTCTGCAGGCTCACCGGACTCAGCAGATTCCTCTGCCTCAATGGCTTCAGCAGACTCTGCGTTCTCCTGCAGGTCCTCCGGGCGAACGCGGTCAGCCCACGGCACCCAATCCGGCGCGATCAGCGCGTCGTCGCCGGGCAACAGACCCACCTCGCAGATCGTTGCCACGCGGGAACGAGGCGCACGCGAGAGGGTCGCGAACCAGAACCAGCCGCGGTAACCGGGCAGGGTGCACTCGAAAAGGTGAGTGCTCAGACGCTCTTCCTCGGCGCGCACGTGGTGCACCAGGCCGATAGCGTGTGCCGGGGCGATTTCCTGAACACCCTGCAAAGCCACATCCTTTGCGGCGGCAAGAATCTCATCCACCTTGGAGGTGCGGCGCAGCTTGTGCGGAACACCCAGGGAGGGGGCGCCCACCTCTTCATCCAGCGGGGTGAAGGGGTCGGGGGTGGAGTCTTCGTTCTGTGCGGTTTCTTCGGCAGCAGATTCCTCGGAGGCAGATTCCTCAGCGGGCGTATCAGCCGCCTCAGTCTCCTCAGCGTTCACGGAGGGCTGAGTCTCAGCAGGTACAGCGCTACCCTCGTCGGTGCTCTCAGGCGCGGCAGAAGGCACAACGGACTCTGCGGGCGCGTCAGTAGCGGGCGTAGTTTCGGGAAGCAGTTCAATAACCTGTTCAGACATACCCCTATTAAAGCATCTCGCGTGCGCAAACATTGCGGCGCCCACCCCAAGCTTCACATACGCTGTGAATTTGGGTCTCAAACCGCTAAATCTGGGGCTTCGCCCACGAACAGCTGTGTGTGAGCTGATACCGTTAAATCCATGAGTAATGAACCCGCACAGGATAAGCACAACACTGCAGAGCAGATCCCTGCACCCCTGCCCTACGCCGGAGCCATCCGCTGGCTCGGTGCAGGCGGCGCGATTCTCGCCCTGCTCTGTCTGCTCACCGGAGTTGCCATGCTCGTGATGAAATGGGTTGGGGCAACGCCGCCCGCCCTCATGAGCCAGATTCCGCTGGTCCTCCTACCCGTCGCCTTTATCGCACTCATGGCCGCACTCATCCTGTCGGTCATGCGCCGCAACAAGGCATAAAGATTTGAGCCGCAAGCTCACACACATCATTCACTTATCAAGTACAGCCTGCCATTCAGAGAGAAAGATAGAGTATGTCTGCTGAAGCAAAACTCCTAGTCGTCGATGACGAGTTCAACATTCTTGAATTGCTCGCCACCTCCCTGCGTTTCGCCGGTTTTGAAGTAGTTACCGCCGGCAACGGCCGCGAAGCCCTCGAAAAGGCGCACGCCGAAAACCCCGACCTCATTGTCCTGGACGTCATGATGCCCGGTATGGACGGCTTCGAGGTGACCCGCCGCCTGCGCGAAAACGGCACCACCACCCCCGTGCTCTTCCTGACCGCAAAGGATGCCACCGAGGACAAGGTGACCGGTCTGGGTGCCGGTGGTGACGACTACGTTACCAAGCCCTTCTCCCTCGACGAGGTGATCGCCCGCATCCGCGCTATTCTGCGCCGTAGCCGCAGCGTCCAGGAAGAGGATGACGCCGTACTGCGCGTTGACGCCCTCAGCCTGAACGTGGACACCCACGAAGTGTTCCTCGGTGACGAGGAGATTGACCTCTCCCCCACCGAGTTCAACCTGCTGCACTACCTGATGCTCAACGCCAACCGCGTGCTGTCCAAGGCGCAGATTCTCGACCACGTGTGGGAGTACGACTTCAACGGCGACTCCTCCATCGTCGAGTCCTACATTTCCTACCTGCGCCGCAAGATTGACAACAACCGCGAGAACCACGAGCCGCTCATCCACACCAAGCGCGGTGTGGGCTACATGATTCGCGGTTCTCGAGGCTAACGTGGCACTCAAACCCCTCGACCGGATCCCCCAGTCTCTCTCCCTTCGCACCCAGCTGGTGCTCATCACCTCCTTGCTCATCGCCCTCTCCATTGCGGTGACGAGCCTGGTGGCGATTTCCGCTCTGCGCGCCCAGATGGTGCACCAGCTGGATGAAGAGATGAAGAACAGCGCCCCCTCACTCGTGCAGCTGGCAACCGTGCGCCCCTCCGGCAATCAGGAACAATCCCTGAGCACCTACCGCCTGTACCTGCTCGATAAGGACGGCAACGTACTGTACTCGCTCAAGTCCGAGGACAGCGAACAGTTCAGCGAGCCGGCGCTGCAGGGCTGGACCGAAGAGAAGGTTCGCAAGCAAAACGAGGAGGCGGTCACCGTCAACTCGGTGGGTAGTTCCTCCGATTGGCGTGTGCTCGCCGTACCCATTGAAGCCAACGACTCTTCAGGTTTGCCGGAGGCGGCCTCCCTCATCATTGCCATGCCGCTGAAGCAAACAAACCAGGTGGTCGCCCTCGTGGGCGTGCTGACCTTCGCGTTTGGTTTGGCGACTCTCGCCTCCGCGATTGCGATGACCTGGGTGATTGTGACCCGCACCTTCGAGCCGCTGGCTCGCGTGGAGCAGACCGCCGCCAAGATCGCTGCCGGTGACCTCTCTCAGCGTATTGAGGACTACAACCCGAGCAATGAGATTGGTAACCTCGCGGTTTCGCTGAACACGATGCTCACCCAGATTGAAATGCTCTTCAAAGCCCGCGAGAAGAGCGAGGCGAAAATGCGCCGATTCGTGGGTGACGCTTCACATGAGCTACGCACCCCGCTGGTCAGTATTCGAGGCTACTCGGAGCTGTACCGTCAGGGCGCGCTACCAACCGATGAGGCTGTCGCTACCGCGATGAGCCGTATCGAATCGGAGTCCAAGCGTATGGGTCAGCTCGTGGAAGACCTGCTGACCCTGGCGCGTATTGATGAGCGCCGCGAATCCAAGCTGGCACCCTTCGACCTGTTCAACCTGGCGGTGGACGCTAGTAACGACGCCTACGCTACGGCACCCGATCGTGCGGTGTCCCTGGTGGGCCTGAACGAAGAGGTGGCGCCGACCTCCGCAACCGTGCTCGGTGACGAGTCCCGCCTGCGTCAGGTCGTGGCGAACCTGCTGACCAATGCCATGCGCTACACCCCCGACGGCTCTCCCCTGGAGATTGCGGTGGGCGTGCGCGAAGAGGTTCCCGGTTTCCCGCTGTCCGTGCTGGAGGTGCGCGACCACGGCCCCGGTATTCACGGCGAGGACCGCGAGCGCGTCTTCGAGCGTTTCTACCGCACCGATACTTCACGTTCGCGTGAGACTGGTGGTACGGGTCTGGGCCTGTCCATTGTGGCTGCGATTATTGAGCAGCACGAGGGCAGGATTCATATTGAAGAGACCGATGGTGGCGGTGCTACCTTCGTGATTTCTTTGCCGTTCTATCCGCCGCCTGTCTCGGACGATCAGCTGATGAAATAACACGGACGCATAAACCCCCGGATTGTGGAACTTGAGTGTTCTACGGTTCGGGGGTTTTGCTGTGCCCTGGAGGCGGGACTATATCGCGGCGGGGCGATAACTCGCGGCGGTGCGAGTGAGGAGAGCGCGAGTGAGGAGAAGCTGGGCGGCTCAAGAACAGCGGGGGCAATCTAGCGTGCGTCATGGCGGCGTCATTTTCGGGAGGGCTTTCGATTTTTTCGAGATGCTGGAGCGAATCTGGCGGGTTTATCCACAGATTTACCAAATAATCATTTTTTAGCTCATTTGATGCATTTTGAAATATATAGTGATAACAAGCTTCCGGTCAGGAACTCAACCCTTCCAGAGATCCAAACCCCAAGCACCACCACGGGGCAACCGCCCCACCCATCTCACATATCTCAAAGGAGAAAAACCATGGCACAGTTCAATGTCGATTCCGAAGTCATCGCAGCCAAGAGCGCACAGGCACGATCCTACGTCGCATCCATCACCGCAGACGTCAACGGTATGACCGCATCCCTGCACGATCTGCAGAGCTCCTGGACCGGCTCTGCATCCGCTAACTTCCAGGGCGTACTGGACCAGTGGCACGCAACCCAGCGCCAGGTCGAAGCATCCATCACCCAGATCAACGAGGCACTCACCCGCGCAGGTGTGAACTACGCAGACACCGAGCAGGCTAACGCCTCCATGTTCGTCGGCTAAGGGGGCAGGGCAATAAGCCCAGAAGCCCACCCGCAGGCAGGCGGTAGACCGGGCGGCTAAAAGGTCCGGCCGCACGGCACACCGCCCGCCAGATTCGCCAGAAGGCGGCGAACATTTATTGAGAAAACCCCGGCGCATCCTCGCAATTGAGGATGCGGCGGGGTTTTATTGCACGGAAATCTTTGGGCTCAAGAGCCCAATCCTTAGGAGCTGAGCGTTAGGAGCTCAGCTTTAGGAGGCGGGGGTCTCCTGGCGGAAACGCAAACGCCACAGGCCGCGCTCAGCGTCGTAATGCCAGATACTTGAACGGCTCACGCGGCCGCGCGCGGTGGCAACCGCCGCCATGACCAGCACGCTAGAAGAATCCAGCACCTGCACGCCCTGCTTGAGCGGGGCACCCTGCTGGGTGAAGGCGCGTTCACGGTACTGCAGCACCGAGGAGCGGGACACCGACTTGCCGGTGGCGGTCACCCACACCAGTCGCTCGTGCAGCATGGATTCCAGCTGCGCTGCTTCCATGGCGGAGCCGCGGCTTTCGAGCAGCTGTTCTGCGGCGGAGGCTTCCTCAGGGTTCAGGACAGCGGGGTTCGGAGCAGGCGCGGCGGGAGCGGTGCGCGCGGGAGCAGAAGCGGGCGCTTCCTCCACGGGTGCCTCAACCTGAGCGGACTCTACGGTCTGTGCGGGCGCCGCGGCGGGCTCTACCGTCTGCTCTTCTGCGTGTTCTTCCGTCTCACCCAGCAGTTCCGCCGGGTCAACATCGTTCGGGTCCAGACCCGCGAATTCTTCCAGGCCGGTCAAGTCATCCTCTTCTTCCGTCTGCGCGGCATTGGATGCCTGCTGAGCGGTCTCCTGCTGGCGCGCCAGTGCCTTTGCGTCACGCTCGGCGGCACGCTCTGCCGCGAGCGCCAGCTGTTCCTTGCGGGTGCGGACCGCCTCCGGGTCGGGGGCGTTCACCGCGGAGGCGGGGCGCAGCAGACCGGACAGGCGCAGGCTCTCCACGCCGCGCTGGGCGTTCTCAATCTCGGCTGCGGTGAATTCCTGTACGGGCAGGTGGGCATCCGCGGAAGACTCGGAGGGCGCCGGCTCAGAGAGCGCAACCTCAGGGAGGGCAGCGTCCAAGAGGGCAGGTTCTGCAGCCGGAGCGTTCACAATCGGCGCTTCAACAGCCACAGGCTCCACAGCCGCAGCCGCAGGTTCAGCAGACGCGCCGAAGCCGGGGCCGTGCGCAGGTTCGCGGCCCTCCTGATAGGCGCGCGCGGCACCATTCGCCAGGGAATCCGCCTTCTCGTTGAGCTCGTGACCCGCGTGGCCCTTCACCCAAATAAACTCGTAGTCGCGGCCGGTCAGCGCCTGATCCAGCGCCTCCAGCAGGTCGCGGTTGAGCACGGGCTTGCCGTCGGACTTCTTCCAGCCCTTCTTCTTCCAGCCGGGCATCCACTTGGTCAGCGAGTTAATGACGTACTGGCTATCGCAGTACACGCGCAGCTTCGCCTCCGGGCGGGATGCGGTCGCCTCGAACAGGTCCAGGACGGCCTTGAGCTCACCCATATTGTTGGTGCCGTGCGCCCAGCCGCCGCTCGCCCAGTGGTCGTCGTCGATATACCATGCCCAGCCCGCCGGTCCGGGGTTGCCCAGCGCCGAGCCGTCTGCGGCGGCAATGATCTCTTGCGTGCTGTTCACGGTGCCTTCTTTCTGCGCCGCCGCTCTATCGTGCGGGCGGCTGTCCGTAATGATGTCTGTGATGACTTTACCGCACCGGCGGCGAGGGTGTGTAGCGCGCGGTCACGGCTGTGGACAACCTCAAGCAGACTTGTAGCGCCATTTGCCGTAATGCCGGGCGGGTACACTAAACCTATGAGCTATTCTGCCCCCGAAACACCCAGCGCACAGCACCCGGAGCGCCCCCGTCCGAGCGAGCGCGTGCAGATTTTCGCTCTTCCCACCCGCACGATGTACGGCTCCCTGCGTTTTAGCTGGTTGAGCTACCTGGGGCTTGCTGAGCAGCAGCATGCGGCGCAGTTGCCGACCTCCACGGCGGCGGTCAGCTACCTGAGCACTCAGGCGCTCATGCGTGCCATGGCGGCGGCTCGTCTGGATGTGCCGTCCAGTGCCGCTTCTGAGATTGAGGTGGATCGTTCCTGCACCCTGTGCACCAGCGGTAAGAAGCATGGTAAGCCGCGTATTGCGGGCGTAAATTTCAATATGTCGCAGGTGAATCCGCTGGTGGTGGGCGCGTTTAGTCGTAATTCCTCGGCGGTGCTCGGCGTGGATGTTGAGACCCTGGATGCGCGCCTGTTCTCCGGTTTTGCGCGTCTGGCACTCTCTAATGAAGAACGTACGTTCTACGAGCGGGTGGCGCAGGAACGCCCCGCACCCGTACTGCACCTGCTCTCGGTGGCGCTGTGGACCGCTAAGGAGGCGGTGCTCAAGGCGACCGGTCACGGTCTGAGCGTAGTGCCGTCCCTGGTTCGGGTGCAGCTCACCGAGGAACTGCTGGATGCGCTCGAACTTGCCATGAACGAGGAGGTCCCGGGCGACCTTCTGGACGGTAGCACCCCCGAGCCGACCGCCCTGCGCGTACTGACTCAGAACATCTTGACCACCAGCGCGTCCTTTAGCGCACCCATGCCTCAGGGCGGCGGCGAGGCTATCGAGCGTAGCTTTAGCCTGCAGTGGGTGCCCGTGGCGCTGCCCGATGCGGAGAACCCCGAGCACGCGCAGAAGATGCTCATCGCCCTGGCAGTGGAGAACCCTGCCCATAGTGAGCCAGCCCAGGGTGAGCCCGTGCAGGTTGAGGTCGAGCTTCTGCCGGTGGCTACTCCCCTGGAGCTCAAGCGCCTGCTCACCGATTAGTCGCGCTCAATCCCCTACCAACTCATACAACGACAGAACGCGCCCGCCATGCCAGCGAGCGCGTTCCGTCGTTTTATTCAGTCATCGTATTCAGTCGTCGTATTCTGCCTCGTCAAGGCGTTCGTGGCAGAACCTAAGGGGTATCTTCGCCCAGGGTATCCACGCCCAGGGCGCGGCCAAAGCTACCGAGCTTCGTGCCGGTCTCCGTGTGCTCCAGCTCCGGGTCGGACTCAGCCACAATACCCGCACCCGCGTACAGCACCGCCTCGTCCGGGCTGACCTGGGCACAGCGTAGCACCAGCGCCCACTCGCCGTTACCCTCGGCATCCATGTAGCCGACCAGGCCGCCAAAGTAGCGGCGCTCAAAAGACTCCAGCTGGCGAATCAGCTCCAGCGCCTTCTCAGTGGGGGCACCGCAAATCGCGGGGGTCGGGTGAATCGCGCGGGCACCGTCCAGGCAGGTCAGCCCCTCCTTCAGCACGCCGTCGATGGGGGTCGCCAGGTGCCACAGCTGCGGGGTCTGCAGCAGCGAGGGCACCTGCGGCACGTTCAGCTCCTCGGCAATGGGTGCCAGGCGCTCGGCAATATCGTTGATGACGTAGGCGTGCTCGTGGCGGTCCTTCGGCGAGGCGAACAGGCGGTCACGAATCGCCTCGTCCTCGGCGCTACCGGGCTCGGCAATACGCGGGGCGCTACCGGCAAGCGGGTGGGTCTTGAAGGCGCGGCCCTCGGCGCGGAACACCAGCTCCGGGGAGGCACCCATCAGGTAGCTTCCGCTCATGCCGCGCTCGCCGTCGGGCAGTCGCACCGCAAAGTTGAAGGCGGAACGCTGCTGGGCGCGCAGATTGTTGTACAGCGCCTCCAGGTCCAGGGCGCCGGGGGCGTAGCGGGCGGTGAGCACGCGCGAGAGCACAATTTTGCTCAGCTCGCCCGCCTTCATACGCTCCACGGCGGTCGCAACGGCGGCACGGAACCGGTCGTTCTGCCGGCCGGTGACCGACACCGGCTCGGCAAGCGCCACGGTCTGCTCGGGGACCGGCACCTGCTGCTCCTCCAGGCGTTCGGGCACGAAGAGGTAAGCGGGCATATCAGGGTCAAAAGGAATCAGACCCACGACGGCGCTACCGGCACGTTTCGCCTCGTCCAGGGCATTATCGAAGGTGACAGGGGTCATCGCACCGGATGCGCGCAGAACGCGGGTGCCGGTGGCAAAGATAAAGTCGGGAAGGTTCGTCATCGTACTTCTATCAGTGGTGTGTGGGTTCGCGCCGGAAATACCTAGAGTACATTGCGGGCGCGGGTATATTGCAGTCACATCAGTGCCGTTAGAGGGTCGCACCGCCGTCAGCGACAATCTCCTGCATGGTGATGTGGCGTGCCGCCTCAGAAATGAGGAAAGCATTCACCGAGGCAATATCCGCCGGATCGGCAATACGGCGTAGCGGAATGCCCAGGCGGAAGGTCTCCGGGTTGCCGGCAACCGGCAGGGCGGAGCGGTCCTCGCCCTCCCAGGCGTCAGTCACCATGGGGGTTCGGGTGGTGCCGGGGCAGACCGAGTTCACGCGAATACCGTGCGCGGCAAGCTGCAGACCGAAGCTGGAACTCACACGCGCCGCCGACGCCTTCGACGCACCGTAGGCACCGAACTCCGCGCGGGGCACACGCGCCGCGTTGGAGGCGACCGTCACCAGGGAGCGGCTGTTAGTCGGGTCGGTTTCCTGCTGGTCAATCATGATGCGCGCGAATTCGCGCAGGCACAGGAACACGCCGTCGGAGTTGACCGCGTGCAGGCGCTTCCAGGTGTCGAAGCTGGTTTCCAGGAGCGGCTGGCTGTGGGCGATGCCCGCGGCGAGCACCGCGCCGGTGATGGGTTCCTCGAGCGCCGCCACAGCATTGGCGAGGGCGGTGACGGACTCTTCACTCGTGACGTCTACGGCGCGGTAGCGGAAGATAGCGTCCCCGTAGGTACCGAAGGAGGCAATGGGCTGCTCCGCAAGGTCAGCAGCAAATACCGAATAACCGTTCTTAATGAGCTGGTGGACGGTTGCCTCACCAATACCGCCATTCGCGCCGGTCACAATCACCCAGCTCATGCGCGCGCCTCCTCAGCGGTCTCAGCACTCTCAGCGGTCTGCAGGTCGGCGAGCACATCGGCGGTGTTCAGCACGCGGGCGCAACGACCCGAAGCGTACTCGCACGCCAGGCGGTGCTCCTCCTCCGAGAAGTCGGCGAGCGCATCGGCAACCATAAACGGCTGAATGTCACGCATGAACGCCTCCAGGGCGGTGGTCAGGCAACCAATGTGCGCGTACACGCCGCCGATAATGAGCTGGTCGCGGCCGGATTCCTTGAGCAGGTCCTCGAAGGGGCTGCGCACGAACGCGGAGTAGCGCCACTTGGTCAGCACGGTGTCGCGGTCGGTGGGTGCAAGTGCGTCGAGCACGCGGGCGGATTCGTCATTCTGCAGGCCGTCGCCCCAGAAGTCGATGAGCAGGCGGCGGTCTTCGGGGTTCTGGCGCGGCGGCTGCGCGGTGTAGTAGACGGGAATACCGGCGGCGTGGGCGGCGTCAATGAGGCGGCGCAGGTTCCGAATAGCGACATTAATCTGGGCGTCCGGGTTGGCGTTACCCTCCCCCAGGTCAGCGCCTTCGAAAGCCTGAACGAAGTGCACCTGCATGTCGTGCACAAGCAGTACAGCTCGGGAGGGGTCCACAGGCCAGCTCACGCGATTGCTGTGTTCACGGTCAACGTAGGTGTAGGGCTTGATTTTGGGCAGTGCCATGATTCTCCCGGTTTGTGCCTATGGGTTGTATGCGCGGCGCAGGCGGTGCACCGTGGCGGGCATAGCGGCGAGTGGGTACTCTCCTCCGAGCCCCCTCGCACCAACCACCCACACAGTGAGCTTGCGCTTATCTCATAACCATCTTAGGGCATGCTTAGCTACAAGGTACATCTGAACTTTAATAAAAATGCTTCCCCACCCGCACCCCCGTTGACAGCGCAACGGGCGGAACGGGCAGGGAAGCACTCAGACAAGCAGAAACGCTATACGAACCACGAATCCAGACGCGATTCTAGTTCAACTAGTTCACGGGCGCCGCGACGGCAAGAACCTCATTCAGACCCTCAGTGATCGAGGGGTGAGTGTAAATCTCATCGCGCAGCTGCGAAGCGGTAATGCCGTGGCGCATCGCCAGAGCCACCAGGTTAATAACCTCCATGGACTCGATGACCAGCAGCTGGGCGCCCAGAATCTGGTCGGTCTGCGCGTCAATCACGAACTTCATGATGCCGCGCGGGTTCTCCTGGGTCTTCGCACGCGGCATCGCGGCAACCGCGGCAACCGGCTTCGAAGCGACCTTCACCTTGTGGCCAGCCTCGATTGCCTCACGCTCAGTCAGGCCCACGGAGGACAGCGGCGGGTTCATGTAAATAGTCGAAGCCACAGCCTTGCGGTCCTTAGTGGAGCGGGAACCGTCACCAACCAGCTGGGAGAGCACCACGCGGTAGTCATCCATGGAGATGTAGGTGAACTGCGGGCCGCCGTTCACGTCACCGAGCGCGAAAATGTTCGGCACGGTGCTGCGCAGGTGCTCATCCACGACAATTGCACCGCGGTCGTTGGTTTCGATGCTGGTGTTCTCCAGGCCCAGACCCTCGGTGGCGGGCTTGCGGCCGGTCGCAACCATCACGTAGTCCACCTCCAGCTGCCGAGTAGCGCCCTCGGAGTCGAGGTAGGTCACGGTCACCGAGTCAGCGCCGTCCTTGAAGGACTGCACGCGCACGCCGGCATGAGCGGTAATGTCCTGGTCTGCGATAATCTCGCGGGCAACCTGGGCAACGTCCTCGTCATAGCGGCCGAAGAGGGCGGGGGCACCGTCAAGAATGGTCACCTCAGTGCCGTAGGAGGAGAAAATACCGGCAAACTCAACACCGATGGGGCCGCCACCGATAATGCCCAGGCGCTTGGGGCGCGGGGTGAGCTTCTGCAGCTCGGTGGAGGTGAGCACACGCTCAGATTCGCGGATACCCTCAATCGGCGGGATCACCGACACGGCACCGGTGTTGACGATGAAGTAGTCGGCGGTAACGCGCAGGACGTCTTCGCCCGCGGTGACCTCAACCTCGGTGTCGGAGATGAAACGTGCGTGACCGTCAATGAGCTTGGCGGTCTCGTTGGACAGCAGGATCTCGCGGTTCTTGGCGCGCATCATGCCGGTCAGCTTGTCACGGAAGACCACGGCGGATTCGTAGGCGACGTTTGCTTCGTCAAGGCTGCGCTCACCGCTGGCACGGAACTCGTCGGCGCGGTGTACGAGCGCCTTGGTGGGTACGCAACCGATGTTAATGCAGGTGCCACCGTACATGCCGGTGGACTGTTCGATGAGGGCAACGTTCTTGCCGGTCTTGGCGTATGCGCCGGCGAGGGTCTTGCCGCCCTTGCCGAAGCCGATGACGACCATGTCAAAGTGCAGCTGAGCGGGGGTGGTCATACTATTCTCCTGTGAAATTTAGATGATGATGTCTTCACAGAATTCAACGCAAAGAAATGAGCATTATTCCTGTGCGCCACATTTTTCTCCCCACCCCAATTCATGCCCCAACCACCGCTAAGGCATGAGCAAAGCCCCCACCGCACTGCACAGAACACACTGCACAGGACGGTAGGGGCTTCATATAGGGAGGGCTAGCTCAGGAACTTCAGCAGGTCCTCAGCGAACTCATCTGCGTACTGGAAGAGAGCACCGTGACCGGAACGGCGGTACATCTTCAGCTCACTCTGGGCAACCTTGCGGTGCATATCGTAGGAGTTGACGCTGGGCACCATCATGTCAGTTTCACCGTTGACGATGAGGGTGGGCTGGGCAATGTATGCCATATCGTCCTGCGGCTGCTTGCCCCAGCGGCGGATAGCCACCAGCTGACGCAGGAAGCCGACAACTTTCATCGGGGCACCGCGGTGCGCCTCGGTGCGGGCACCCATACGGTCCAGCACGCGCTGCGCCTCAATGCCGCCCTGTGCGTCGTGGGTGTAGAAGATGTAGCGCTTGGGGCTAATCTTCTCGCGGGCTGCACGCGCCATGTAGCCGAAGGTGGTTCCGGTGACGGCATCGATTCCAGCACCACCGCGCGGGCCGGTACCGACCAGAACCAGGCGGTTGATGAGGGTCGGGTAGGCGCGTACAACTTCCTGAGCGATCATGCCGCCCATGGACAGGCCCAGCAGGTTGACCTTCTGGTAGCCGAGGGCCGGAATAATTTCTGCTGCCTGGTGAGCCATACCGGGGATGGTGGTTGCAACAGAGCCTTCGCTGGAACCCACGCCGGGTAGGTCCATCACGATTACGTGCTGGCGCTCAGCGAGCAGGTCAAGCAGCTTGGGGTCCCAGTCGTCCATAGTGGCGGCGAGGTGCACGAGCATGACCAGCGGAATGTCTGAGTTGCCTTCGCCGAGTTCTCGGTAGGCAATCTTCTGGTTGTTAACGGTGATGTAGCGGGTGGGGGTTTCGAGGTAAGACACGGTTGTTCTTTTCGTTGAGTGAGGCGCTTATGCGGTAAAGGAGATGACGGTCTTGCCGTTGGAGCGGCCGTTAGCTACCTTGTCCAGGGCTGCGTTGACGTCTTCGAAGGGGAAGACAGTATCGATGGAGGGCTTAATCTGACGCTCAGCAAAGATGTCAGCGACCTGCTGCAGCTGCGCGCCGTTGGATTCAACGAAGATGAAGTGGTAGGTCACGCCGTACTTCTGCGCCTTGCGGTCCATGGTGCGACCTGCCGCGCCAAAGAGCAGCTGCTTCCAGAGGGGCATGCCCATGCGCTGTGCGAATGCCTTGTTGGGCATGCCTCGCAGGGAGACGAGCTGACCGCCGGGCGCCATGATGCTCATCTGCTTTTCAGTTTCGTCGCCGCCGAGGGTGTCGAGCACGTAGTCGATACCGCTGAGGGTTTCAGCGTAGTTTTCGGTCTTATAGTCGATGAAGCGGTCAGCACCAAGACCCAGCACGCGCTCCTTACCGGAGGCGCTACCGTTCGTGATGACGGTCAGACCCTTTGCCTTTGCCAGGGGAATTGCCATAGCACCCACACCGCCGGTACCGCCGGAGATGAAGATGGTCTTGCCGGGCTGAGCACCCATCAGGTCGAATGCCTGCATGACGGTCAGGGCGGTCAGGGGAACACCCGCCGCTTCCTCGTCGCTGAGGTATTCGGGTACGCGAGCCAGCGCGTCCGCGTCCACGGCTACGTATTCTGCGAAAGCGCCGATGCTGTTCAGCGGCAGGCGGGCAAAGACGCGCTCGCCGACGGTGAAGGAGGTGACGCCTTCGCCGAGGGCTTCTACGCGGCCGACGATTTCGTTGCCTGCGATTTGGGGCAGTGCGTAGGGGGTGATGAGCTTGACTTCACCGCGGGAAATCATGTTGTCGAGGGGGTTGACGCCTGCGGTGCTGACCTTGACGAGTACCTGCTGTGCGCCGGGGCGGGGTGCGGGTACGTCGGTGACGGTGAGGGCGATGTTGTTCTTGTTGTAAGAAACGATCTGTGTTGCCTTCATGAGGTGTCCTTTCGGGTGTGGTGTTATTCGGTAAGTTCTGGTGCCGGGTTTAACCGTGTTTGAGCCGGTTATGCGGGAGGGGTTTTTCCTGCCGCGGTGTAGAGGTTCGTGATGACGTTGCGCAGGCTTCGCTGCGCGAGGTCTTGAGCCAGCTTGGTTTGAGTTTCCTCGAAGATGGGGTTGACCGCCTGGAGGATGTGGGCGCCGACCGGGCATTCTTCGTTCGCGTTGTGGTGCGTGTGGAAGAGGTTGATGCTGCGGGTTTCCTGGACGGCGAGGTAAATGTCGAGGAGGCTAATATTCTCTGCCGGGCGGGTGAGCTGGTAGCCGGGTTTGCCGCGCTGGGAGCTGAGGATATCTGCCTTTTTGAGGAAGGTGATGATTTTGCGGATGTAGCTGGCGTTGGTGCCGACGCTGCGCGCAAGGTCTTCGGAGCTGAGCGTTTTTTCGCTTTCGCTAATCATCGTTAGGACGTGTAGTGCTACCGAGAATTTGGTGTCCATGTCCCCTCCTGGGTGTTTGCCGCATATCTTAGTTGTATCCGTATTGGGTACAAGTACAACTATGACAGCAGAAACTTACGTCGTCAAGTTTTATATCTGAGAGGTGCGCCATCAACACAAAGCCACTCTCGCCGCCCCTACAGCCACCCCTCAACCCGTGCGGGCGTAGACTGAAACTACCCCGCTCTCTATGAGAAGCCAACCTAGGAGAAGCCAGCACAATCAGGAGGATTCCATGAAAACCCACGATATTCTGCGTGACGCCGCCAGCCGCCCCGGCATCGAAGCTGCCGTAGCCGTCAAGGGGTTATCAGCGGAGGCGTTGAACGCACATCCGGGCGGGCACCCGAACTCTATCGCCTGGCTCCTCTGGCACGCCGGACGACAGATGGACATGCAACTCTCCGCCCTCAGCGGTCAGCAGCAGGTCTGGGAGACTCGAGGGTTCCGGGAACGTTTTAATCTGGGCGAGCTCGGCGACACCATGGGTTATGGCCACACCGCCGAGCAGGCACGCTCCATCGTGGTTGAAGATTCTGCCCTGTTGGTGGAGTACCTTGTGGCAACCGGCGAGGCGCTCGCCGACTACGCGCAGACGCTGAGCGAGGCTGATTTGAGCGAGATTATTGACCGTTCGTGGACTCCGGCGGTGACTCGCGGTGTGCGCCTGGTCAGCATGATTGACGATGCGGCGCAGCACGTAGGTCAGGCGGCGTACGTGGCGGGTATTCTCGCGGCGCAGGGCTAACGGCAGAGCGCTACCCCCCTGACAATAGGTGCGAAAAAGGCGGTGGCGCCTCGGACACAACCGTCCGAGACGCCACCGCTCATTTATGCTTATCGACATTGTTTAGAGGTTTAGAGCAATTCTTAACTACAGAGAGATACCTATTTCTTGGGCAGAAAAATCTGCACAAGAATCCGTTCAGTTCTTGTTGAATAAAGGTACTTTCTCAAGGCTTCACTTCCACGTTTTAGAGCATATAACATCTTAAGATTTCTATACATGCTCATTGCAAATAATAAGAATCTTTCCTTTCGGTCTTCTTCTAACATCCTATCAGTACTTTCCCGCAAGATTCCTAGGTTATTTGATACATAGCTAACCACTCCATCTTGGGTATAGAAAAGGTTGTTCGCCCGATCTAAATCCTTCAGAGAATATAATCTCCAGTACAGAGACCAAATAGAATAGTTTTTCAAAGCCATCTCTCGGGCAACAGATTCCACCTTTTCATCCATTAGCCTATTGATATCAGCAACAAAATCCTCAAGTCCTGAAAGGTTCATAAAATTATAATCACGGGCTTTCAGTACAGTATGATGACATGCACTCTCCAACTCGCTATAATTAGATATTTCTCCCTTTAACCCCGATTCAATAATTAATTTTTGATTCCTTATCGCGTGCCCATAATTTATTGATATATCATATAAACTCTTTTCAAGCCACAGCATTAATTCTCTATACAAGGTAACCACTTCTTCTAGATACTCAGACTCTTCCGCCTCAATAACCTTCCGAACATCTCGCTTATGGCCATAGAAATAAAAGAAAAATACTGTTGGAGCTAAGGACACTAACGCAACCATCAGAGGTAATCTTGAAAATATATCCAGGAAATCAATCTTAGCTTCCAGCAATTGAGACACTACATTTGGAATCTTTTTCAAAGAAGGTTCGTCCACTTTAAATAAGTGCAGAGAAAAAGAGGAAAGCAAAACCGAAAGAACGACAGGGAAACCAGTTAAAAATTTCAATATATTCGCTATACTACGGAGCACATTTCCCTTATTCAACCCTTTCCATACATCATTTTCTTCAACTGAAACACGGATAATTTTCCCCAGATTTAAAAACCCACGAAGCCTAGACCACCTATATTCAAGTCTAACGACAAACATTGCTTGTCGAATACACTCCCTTTTAACTAACCAGGGCCCAATTCTACTTAAGATAAGAATAATTGAAGTATCCAGCAAACCAAGAATAATCTCATACAAAAAGAGATAAATTGTCAACAAAAATAAGTATATAAATGCGAGTGAAATTAATTTTAACTCCAGCCGAGCACCAAGCATTTCCTGAATATTCATAAAAAGGATTTCTCCAAGATGAGAAATATTCAAAAAAATCACAGCCGGGAAAAATACTACTATTTGCCTAAAAATATTAATAAACATTTATTATCTACCCCTTGGTTCAAATATAAATAATCTGACATAATCACTCTATATGTAAGCTCTATTTACAAACAGTATAATTATCCTACTGCCTCTGCAGCAGCACCATGACCTCATAGTGGTCCGTATGCGGGAACATATCCAGCACGCGGCCCTGCACCGGCGCATACGAGGGCATGCGCTCCAGGTCCTTCGCCAAAGTCACCGCATTACAGCTCGAATACACCACACGGTCAATACCCGAACCCTCAATCCACGCGCACAGGCTCTCACCAATACCGCGGCGCGGCGGGTTCACCACCAGCATCTGCGGCACCGTGCCCGAAGACACCGCGAACTCCGGCGCGTCCTGAGCCGAAAAACTCACGCCCTCCAGACCGTACTCAGCGACCGTGCGCTGCGCCGAAGCGACCGCCTCCGCACTAATCTCAATGCCCGTCACCGAGCCGCCGTCCATCACCGACGCGGCATGCAGAGCAAAACCACCCACACCGCAGTACAGGTCCCACAGCGAGCGCGGAGCCACCTCACGCACCCACTCGCGGCCCTGCGCATACATCGCCTCAGCAACCTTCGTGTTCGTCTGGAAGAAGCTCTGCGGACGCAAATGCAGGGTCAGGTCATTCACCTGCATCGGCAGGGTCTGACGCTCCGAGAGAATAATCTCCTCATCACCCTCAACGCGCGCCACCGGTTCACGCAGCAGGTTCACCGACAGCACCGCCAGGTTCGGCAGCTGCTCCTGCAGCCAGTCCATCTGGCGGCGAATCGGCACCAGCAGCTTCTTCGAACGCAACACGAAACGCACCATCAGTTCACCCGCCGCCGAAGCCGTCACCAGAATATTCTTCAGCTCACCGCGACGATTCGGAATGTCATAGGGGGTCAGGTCCGCGCGCTGGATCAGCTCACGCAGCACCGGAATAGCAGCCTGAATCGGCTCCATATAGAGCGGGCATTCGCCAAGATCAGTGGAGGCGCCCGTACGGTAATCCACAATGCCGAGGGTCGGGTTCTTCGCCGAACCGCCCACCACGAGCTTCGCCTTGTTGCGGAAGCCCGCCTCCGCGCTGGTCACCGGGTCCAGCCACTGCAGCTGAGGGTGGGCGGCAAGCAGGGCGCGGGCGTGCTCCTGCTTCGCCTGCACCTGCGCGGTGTAGGCGGTCTCAATGCTGGGGCAGGAGGAGCAGAGGTCATCACGAAAATAGGCGCATTCCATAAGGAGCCATTCTACCGCCTCCATCGGCGGGACAGGACGCATGGGCACACAAAAGCGGGGGCGGCCACCCTTCATGGGTAGCCGCCCCCGCCTCATACGGATGCGTGGACCTGCGCCGGTTTGGGCACCAGCGTTAGGTCACCACCGTGTCACGCTTCGCGTGCCACGGATTCCGTAGAAATTTACCCCATCAGGGATAAATTTCTACTACATCATGCCTGCCATGCCGTCCGCACCGGGAGCAGCCGCGCCAGCGGGCTCCGGCTTGTTCGCAACAACAGCCTCAGTGGTCAGGAACAGGCCAGCAATAGACGCAGCGTTCTGCAGAGCCGAACGGGTCACCTTCACCGGGTCAGCAATACCAGCAGCCATCAGGTCCTCGTACTCACCGGTTGCGGCGTTCAGGCCGGTACCAGCAGGCAGGGAACGAACGCGGTCAACCACAACGCCCGGCTCCAGGCCAGCGTTAGCAGCGATCTGCTTCAGCGGTGCGTCAATAGCCACGCGCACAATGTTCGCGCCAGTTGCCTCATCGCCGGTCAGCTCCAGCTTGTCGAAGACCTTCACGCCAGCCTGAATCAGAGCAACGCCACCACCGGGGACGATACCCTCCTCAACAGCAGCCTTAGCGTTACGCACAGCATCCTCAATGCGGTGCTTGCGTTCCTTCAGCTCAACCTCGGTTGCGGCACCAGCCTTCAGCACGGCTACGCCACCGGCAAGCTTAGCCAGGCGCTCCTGCAACTTCTCACGGTCGTAGTCGGAGTCAGAGTTAGCGATCTCTGCGCGAATCTGAGCCACGCGACCCTCGATAGCTGCTGCATCGCCTGCACCCTCGATGATGGTGGTCTCGTCCTTGGTCACAACGACCTTGCGAGCGGAACCGAGCATATCCAGGGTTGCTGCGTCCAGGGACAGGCCAACCTCTTCGGTAATGACCTGGCCACCGGTCAAGATAGCGATATCAGCCATCTGAGCCTTACGGCGGTCACCGAAGCCCGGAGCCTTCACAGCCACAGACTTGATGGAGCCGCGCATCTTGTTCAGCACCAGCAGAGCCAGAGCCTCACCCTCAACGTCCTCAGCAACAATCAGCAGCGGCTTGCCGGACTGCATGACCTTCTCCAGGACGGGGACGAGGTCCTTCACGTTCGAAATCTTCTGGTTCACAACCAGGATGTAGGGGTCCTCCAGGACTGCTTCCTGACGCTCCGGGTCGGTCACGAAGTAACCGGACAGGAAGCCCTTGTCGAAGCGCATACCCTCAGTCAGTTCCAGGTGCAGACCGAAAGTGTTGGAGTCCTCAACGGTGATGACGCCTTCCTTGCCGACCTTCTCCATTGCCTCAGCAATGAGCTTGCCGATCTCGGCGTCGCCAGCGGAAATAGATGCGGTTGCGGCAATCTCTTCCTCGGTCTCAACTTCCTTCGCGGAGGAGAGCAGAGCCTCGGTCACAGCCTCAACAGCCTTCTCAATGCCGCGCTTGAGGCTCAGCGGGTCAGCGCCAGCAGCCACGTTGCGCAGGCCCTCGCGAACCAGCGCCTGAGCCAGAACGGTAGCGGTGGTGGTACCGTCACCTGCGATGTCGTCAGTCTTCTTAGCAACTTCCTTGACGAGCTCCGCACCAATCTTCTCGTACGGATCCTCCAGCTCGATTTCCTTCGCGATCGAGACACCGTCGTTGGTGATGGTGGGGGCGCCCCACGCCTTCTCCAGCACAACGTTGCGGCCGCGGGGGCCGAGGGTCACCTTCACTGCATCGGCGAGGGTGTTCAAACCGCGCTCAAGGCCGCGGCGTGCCTCTTCGTCAAAAGCAATGAGCTTTGCCATAAGTGTCCTCCTGGACGATCGGATTTCTTCCTCCACCCTTGCGGGTGCGGTACATCTAAAATCGGGTGGCTGCCCCTCCACAACACCCCGGTTACGGAGGCGCGGGCAGAGTAGGGCATAAAGCACCCGAACGCTACATCAATTGTGGCACCCGCACCGGCATGGAGCAAACGTTTAAGCCCAAGGTTGAAGGGTTAATCGCCCAGTGCTTAATCTGCACTCATTAAGCCCGCCAAAAGGGGCGTTACCGGTGTGCCTACCGGGGGCGCGTGAGGGGTGTTAAAAGCATCAACCCCACCCGGCGCATCAGTGGAATTGCGCGGATGGGGTTGAGCAGAAGTCGTTATGGCAGAAACAGTGGGCACGGGCTTAGATTCGCGGACTTAGCACGGGCTTAGATTCGCGGACTTAGATTCACTGGGGCAACCGCCCGAACCTATTCCGCTGCAGTAGCGGAGGGGGTGTAATCCGAGGACAGAATCACGATGACCTCGTGGTTGCCCATCTGCACATCGGAGGTTGCCTGACGCACCTGAGTAATACCCAGCTTCGAGGCGATACTCTGCGCCTGCGACTGGTAGCCCTCAGCGTAGTAGACCACGCTGGTTGCCGGTGCCGCACCCGTGTAGTTTGCCGTCTCGCTGATGGTGTAACCGGTCAGCAGTGCCGCCGCACCGGATGCGCTACCCGCCGGAGCCGCCGCATTGTAGACCGCCACAGAGATGGACTCAGCCAGACCAGTCTTCGTAGCACTTGCCGAGGCGGAAGCCTTAGCCGGGGCAGAGGACGCCGAGGCGCTTGCGGGGGCGGAGCTACTCTTCGCGGTGGACGCCGAATACTGCGGAGAGGCGGTGCGCGGCGCGTACACGTACATTGCGCCGCCGATGAGCAGACCAACTACGCCTGCAGCTACCAGGGGAATGGCGCCCTTGGGGCTCTTTGCCGGGTCAGCATTGACCGCGCGGTAGGTTCCGCGGCGGGCGGTATTTTCGTCTACCTCATCAAATTCGTCGCGGGGGTAGCTCATTTATCCTCATTTCACGGGTCTCTGTTTACCGGCTGGTACCGTGCCTCCCTGCCTGGCACGCGGGCGCGGCTGCAGAAGGTGCGGTCTTGGTGTTCTAGTACCTAGAGTACCGGCTCAATTAGCGAGAACCAATGTGAACGCCCCGCAACCGGCTGTGAAAGAGACGGACACCGCACAGTGTTCAATCTCTGGTTGAACCTAAGGTGTGCGGGGTTGGATGCAGGAGTTGGAAGGCTCGCACGGCTCCCGCAATTCGAGCCCCTAGTCAGCGTCTCGGCGGGCGCGCAGAACGTCGATCATCTGCGGCGCTGCGGCGCGTACCCGCTCATCATCGAGCATCACATTCAGGCGCTGATAGTAGGCAATCGGGGTGAAACCGGCGGCGATAATCGCCTTCTCCTTGGAACCCTGGTGCTTGAAGCGGCGGCGCTCCACCTCAAGGATGCGGCGCTCCACCGGGGTCAGCCCGCCGGGTTGGCTCTGGGCTTCCGGCTGGTTTTCTATTTCCGCCTGGCTCTGCGCTTCTAATTGGCTCTGTGCTTCTGGCTGGCTCTGTGCGGTTTCAGCGCGTTCCTGTTCTGACACGTTCCCTCCTGTCTGTAGCTCGCCCGCTGCGGCTGGCGTCTCCTAGCGTGTGTATTCGTCATCCCCTAGTCTAGAAGAGAAACCCAGCCTAGAAGAGAACCCTAGCCTAGAGGAGAGCCTCAGTCTAGAAGAGAACCTCAGTCTAGAGGAGAAGTATTCATCCCGCACCCGGCCCCGTCACCGTCCGGGTCGCATCAGCACCAGGAGATTCCCCGAGGAGATTCATGAACCAGCCCCTCAGCAACATTATGAGCGAGGATTGGGCGGCAGCACTCGCCCCCGTCGAAGAGCAGATTCACGCCATGGGCGCTTTTCTGCGTGAGGAGCACGCGGCGGGGTACCGCACGTTCCCGCCTGCCGCCGATATTTTCAATGCGTTCCGCCGCCCGATGAGTCGGGTGAAGGTCCTCATTATTGGTCAGGACCCCTACCCCACCCCGGGTAATGCGATGGGCCTGTCGTTCTCGGTACACCGCGGTATGCCGCTGCCTCGTTCGCTGAACAATATTTACAAGGAGCTGCAGGACGATCTGGGTATCGCCCCGGCTGATCACGGCGACCTGTCCTGTTGGGCTGATGAGGGCGTCATGCTGCTCAACAGGGTTTTGACGGTGCGTGAGTCTGATGCGGGTTCGCACCGCGGCAAGGGTTGGGAGGAGATTACCGAGTGCGCTATCCGTGCACTGGTGGCGCGCAACCAGCCGCTGGTGGGTCTGCTGTGGGGCGCGGATGCACGCAAGTGCGCACCCATGCTGCAGCCGTACCCGAGCGTGGAGTCGGCGCATCCTTCGCCGCTGTCTGCTCGTCGTGGTTTCTTTGGTTCGCGCCCGTTTTCGACCGTGAATTCTTTGCTGGTACAGCAGGGTGCGGAGCCGGTGGATTGGACGGTTCGCTAGAACGGCTCGCTAGGCGCAGTACAAGAGCCGGTGTGGGAGCTGGCTCAATGGGTATAGCGAAGGGGCGGTAGCTTGTGAGGTGAACTCGCAAGCTACCGCCCCTTCCCTACATCCAATATATGCAATATTGGCTATATACCCTTGAAGGAGGGCTAAGAATCTGCCGGTTCCACATTCCGCGGAGTCGTAAAATGCTGCAGTGCATACTGCATTGTGTAATTACCCAGAGCAACACCCGAAGCCATCGCCACCACAATCGAAACCGCCGTAATCATATTCTGCATACCCAGAATCACATCCGTCTCAACCGTCAGCAGATACATGCCGCGGAAGAACGACAGACCCGGCAGCAAGAACGTAATCGCAGGAATCGAGAAAATCGCCTGAGGCACATGCAGACGGTACGCAAAATACGTGCTCAACGCACCAATCACAACCGCCGCACACGCCGTCGGACCGCGACCAGCACTCGGACCGGCAAGCAACTCATAGCCGTAATACGCCGCCAAACCGCAGCCCGTAATGACCATCAGCCAACCGACCTTCACCAGCTTCGTCTGCAAGGTAATTGCAAAGGTTGCAATCGCCACAAGGAAGAAGAAAGACGCCACCAGCGGAGTCGTCGGTTCAAAACGTAGCTGCTCAATATCCAGGGTCGGGCCATTGAAAATATTGATCGCACTCACCGCAGTCGCAATGCCGACCACCAGACCCAAGAAGCTCATACCCGTCGACACGAAACGACCCACAGCCGTCACAGGGAAGCCGTTAATCGCATCCTGCACGGCACCCACCAGACGCGGAGTCGGCAAGAACATAATCATGCCCGCAGCAACCACCAGAGGCGCCGAAATCGGCTCACCCTGACGCTGCAGCACCGAAAGAATGGACCCTTCACCGCCCAGCCAAATCGCCAAGAAGGTCATCAGACCCGCACTAGCGGCCATACGGAAGAACGCCGGAATACCAATCGAACTCAACCACTGAATCAGCAAGTACACGGGGATAAAAATAATCACCGCGCTCAACGCCGTCGCAAAGCTCGCCCCCAGCGCCGCCGTCAGGGTTCCAGCACACGCCAAATTCGCCGCCCACACCACCAGAGGCGGAAACGGCTTGGGTCGGTGCGTAATCTGGCTCAGCTTCAAATCGGCGATTTCCAGGGTCATGCCGCCACGAGTGATCTTATAGATCAGGCCGTACACCTCAGAAAGCGCCTCATAGTTCTCAGTGGAGGAACGCACCACACGCACCAGGGTGTGAGTGAAACGCTCGTCTGCGTTCGCATTGCGCTTGGCGATACGGGACTCCATGTAAATATCGGGGTCTGAGGTGTAGTTGATGGTCACCGACTGGTTCGTAATATCGACTTCCACCGAGTCCAGCCCGTACGCCGAAGAGACCGCAATAATCGCCGAGTCCACATCCATGGCGTCCGCACCGTAGTGGAACATCGCCTCAGCCAGGCGCAGAGTGAAGTTCAGGGTATCGCGGGCGTACTCCTTCTCACGGCGGAACGCTTCACGACGCTCATGCTCGTCAGTGCGGATAGTCGGCACAAACTGGCGCTGAGCGATGCGCTGGGCACCACGCGGGGCGGCGGGTGCCGCCTCCTCAGTGCGCACGAAGGAGCGGAGGCGACGCGAACCCCAACGGCCGCCGCTACCGCGCCCGTGGAGGCCCTGAGCGCCCCTATCAACCAGCGGTACGGAGGTGGTGGGCATCGAGACGGGCCCGGTCTTCGGCATTGCGGCAGGATCCGCACCGAAGCGTCGGGCTGCGTGAGAGTTCGGCACCTGCGGAATCATACCGGTCATGGGCACCGGCTGGGAGGGTCGGGTCAGCGCCTCCTCGGTCACCATATTGCTGGAGGTGACGGGGTTCGGGTCCTCACGGTACGCGTCCAGCTCATAATCAGGCACGAGGGAGGGGTCAATGACGGTACGCGCGCCGTGGCCGTTAGGGGTCAGTTCGGGGTCGCATGTGGGCTCAACCGGCTCCTGCGCGGTGATGCCCATATCCGCTGCGGCCTCCTGCAGTACATCGCTGACAGCTTCTGCAGCGACGGTGCTCTCCTGGCTTGTCGCGGAGGTAGCATGCTGAGCCAGCACGCGGCGCAATTTCTCGTCGGTGACCTGGTCTAGTGAAACCAGGGGAAAACCGCGTTTACCGGCGATGTAGCCCGCGGTGGTGTTCTGCTCGCTTCCTTCCATTGCGGCAGTGTTCGCTTCGTCTGCATGCGAAGCTTCCCGCGATGTGGGGGTCGCGGGGGTGTTCCTCGATTCTGCCAATGTCCCTCCCAGATAGACAGTGCCTATTTAGTCTAACAAGGGCACGATTCTGCGGTAGCACTGGAGAGCAGAAATATCACTTTTCTGCCCGGTGATTTTGTGAGCAAAAAGCGCTCTGCGGCACTTACGGCAGAAGGCTTCATTGATATGAAGAGAAATCCAGGTCATTACTGCACAGAAGATATTTTGGGAGATATTTCTAGAGCTATTTTCGAGGAAAAATAAAGGTTATATATACATTAAGATTTGCAGAGAAATATCCCCTATCTCCCCCCACTCACGCCTCAATAAAAAATGAATTATTCATAACAAAAAATATCCCGCCACCGAAGTGACGGGATATTCACGCTTTAAGGCTGTAGCCTTCACAGCATCCGAAGCGCACCGCTCAGGGTCACTTCAGAGGCGAAAGTCAATTACTCAGCGTCGTGGTCGGTCTCGAGGATCTTAACCAGCGAGTCAAGAGCCTCTTCAGCACCTTCGCCCTCAGCGCGCAGGACAACAACGTCGCCGTGCTTTGCACCCAGGGACATCAGGGACAGAATCGATGCAGCGTCCATAGCCTCATCTGCGGGCTCACCCTTAGCAGCGATGGTCACCTCAACGGGGAGGTCGCCAGCTGCCTCAGCGAAGATAGCTGCCGGACGTGCGTGCAGGCCAACACGGCTTGCAATAGTGGCTTCGCGCTCTGCCATTATGTTTCTCCTTTGATCAAGGAACCAAAAATATATCAGTCCCTATTCTAAATGAACGGGGCGCTTCAGGACCCGCCCTTACTCTATAAATTGTACCGTTCAGCCGTACGCTAACAAGTACAAAAATGCCGGATGCAGAAATAAAACTCCGCACCCGGCATTTTCACGAACCCGAGCGCCGCCTAGCGCACCCTATCAAGGGGCGGCAGGCAACCCCGGAATCGTTTAAGGCTTAGAGGCCCAGCTCATCCAGAATCGGCAGAGCCTTGCGTGCGCTCTCCTTCGCCTCAGCAGAAGAAATCTGCTGCAGAGCGATAGCCGCAATCTGCTGTGCCTTCTCCTTGGTCACAGACTTCAGAACCGCAGCCACAGCGGGGATAGCGCCAGCGTTCATGGACAGGGTGTCAACACCCAGACCAATCAGAACAACAGCCAGAGCCGGGTCAGCCGCAGCCTCACCACAGACGCTCACGTACTTCTTCTTACCCGCGGTGACCGATGCACGCTGAGCACCCTCAACAGTCATCTTGATCATCTTCAGCACTGCAGGCTGCCAGGGGTTGTTCAGGTGCGCCAGGTCACCCAGCAGACGGTCAGCTGCCATGGTGTACTGGGTCAGGTCGTTGGTGCCGATGGACACGAAGTCGACCTCGCCCAGGATAGCCTCAGCGTTCATCACAGCTGCGGGGGTTTCAACCATCACACCGTGAACGGGCAGGCCGATCTCCTTGAGCATGTTCGCGAAGTTGCGTGCCTCGGAGGTGGTCGAAATCATCGGAGCCATAACCCAGATGTCCGCGTCGGAGTTCTCCGAAGCAGCCTTAATAGCCTCCAGCTGGCGGGTCAGAACGCCCGGAACGGTCCAGTCAGTACGGAAACCGCGAACACCCAGTGCGGGGTTCTCCTCGGGGTTCACGTTCAGGAACGGCAGGGGCTTGTCAGCGCCAGCGTCCAGGGTACGAACCACAATGTGCTTGCCGGGGAATGCGTCAAACACGGACTTGTAGGTCTTAGCCTGAGTCTCGATAGAAGGCTCAGAGTCGTGGCCCAGGAAGCCGAACTCGGTGCGCAACAGGCCAACACCCTCAGCCTTCAGGCTTGCAGCCTTCTCAGCGGACTTGCCGTCACCAACGTTTGCGTACAGCTCAACGCGGGTGCCGTCAGCCAGCACACCCTGACCGTCAAAGTCAGCGACAGGCTTACGGTTTGCGTACTTGATTGCTGCCTCACGGTCAGCGTCGGTGGGCTCGGTGTCAACGATGCCTTCGTTGGAGTCCACGTAGACGACGGTGCCGTCAGCAATCTCGGTCACGCCCTTAGCCGCCACAATAGCGGGCAGACCCAGACCGCGAGCCAGAATAGCGGTGTGTGCCTGGGGGCCACCGTCAGAGGTAATCAGAGCGATAACCTTCTCGGGGTCCAAGGTCGCGGTGTCAGCCGGTGCCAGGTCAATAGCGGCCAGGATGAACGGCTCATCAGAAACGGGGATGCCGGGAGCCTGCTGGTCGGTCAGCTCAGCAACAATGCGGGCACGCACGTCGTGGATGTCGGTGACGCGCTCAGCCATGTAGCCACCCAGGGCAGCCATCTGGTCTGCGAAGGAGGTTGCAGCCTCCCAGATAGCGCGCTCGGGAGCCATCTCCTGAGTCTCAACCAGCTTAATAGCGCTCTTGATGAGTGCACGGTCGGTAGCCATCTGAGAGGTAGACTTCAGAACAGCCTTGCCGTCACGGCTAGCGTGCTCTGCACGAGCGAGCAGGTCTTCCTTCACGCGGACCGAAGCGTCCTTGATGCGCTGCGCTGCAGCCTCAGCGGTCTCACCGCTCAGACGCAGACCGTCCTTGGGTTCCTCGATGGGCTTAGGCATCTGAAGAACGGGGCCAATAACGCGGCCGGCGTATACGCCGACGCCCTTGTAGGTAGTCATAAATTCATGTCCTATCTGTGGTTTGTCTACAGTGTAACGTGTTTTTTCACGCTCACGCCTGCAAACAGACGATCAAATGAAGGTGAGGTTATACGGCCTTTATGCGGATGCCTTAGAGCGGGCACCCAGGGACTTCAGCACCACGTACAGCAGCGCAGAAACAACGGTACCGGCAACAACAGCCGCCAGGAACATCAACGGGTTCTGCGCCAGACCAATAATCCAAATACCACCGTGCGGAGCCGGGGAAGCCACGTGCGCACCCATGGAGATTGCACCGGCAATAGCGCCACCAACAATGGTCGAAGGAATCACGCGAGCCGGGTCAGCCGAAGCGAAGGGAATAGCACCCTCAGAGATGAAGGATGCACCCAGCAGCCACGCAGCCTTACCGTTCTCACGCTCGTTCTCGTTGAACAGCTTGGGACGCAGGGTGGTTGCCAGAGCCATAGCCAGCGGCGGAACCATACCGGAAATAATGACGGCAGCCATGATTTCCTGGTTCACGGTCGCACCCGAGGACAGGCCAGCAGTTGCGAAGAGGTAAGCAGCCTTGTTGATGGGGCCACCCAGGTCAGAAGCCATCATGGCGCCCAGGATCAGACCCAGCAGCAGAGCGGAACCGCCAGACATGGAGGTCAGCCAATCCTGCAGGGTGGTCATAACCCAAGCCAGGGGCGCACCGAGCAGCAGGTACATTGCCAGGCCGGCAACCAGAGAAGTCACCAGCGGGGTGATGACCACGGGCATCATCGAGCCAAGCCAGCGGGGCAGCTTCAGGGTACCCAGAGCGTACGCAATCAGACCGGCGAGAATACCGCCAACAATACCGCCAAGGAAGCCCGCGTTTACCGCAAGAGCCACCGAACCGGCGATGAAGCCCGGAGCAATACCGGGACGCTGAGCCAAACCGTACGCAATGTACGCGGCAAGAGCCGGAACCATCAGGCTCAGACCGAAACCACCGATGGTCTGCAGAACAGCACCCAGGTACAGGGTCCAGTGCACGTCACCGAGATTGAACAGGGTTGCCGAGTCGAGAATCGCCTTGGTGTTCACATCGCCAAGGTTCGGCACCGTAATTGCCTCGAAAACGAAGCCCAGGGCGACCAGAATACCGCCGGCGGCAACGAACGGAATCATGTAGGAGATACCGGTCATCACAGCCTTGTAGATGCGCGAGCCCCAAGCGCCTTCGGTAGCGCCTGCGCTGTCCTCACCGCTGGATGCGGCAGCGGCAACGCGTGCACCGTTGGGGTTCTCAGCCTCAGCCAGAGCCTCCGCAATCATTTCCTTAGGCTCGTCAATACCGCGCTTGACGGGAGACTCGACAAAGGGCTTACCCACGAAGCGGTTACGCTCACGCACGTTCACGGACACCGCGAAAATCACGGCGTCTGCGGCGTCAATATCAGCCTGGGTCAGCTTCTCATTACCCGAGGAGCCCTGAGTCTCAACCTTCAGGTCGTAGCCGAGCTCTTCAGCAGCGTACTTGAGGGCGTCCGCAGCCATGTAGGTGTGAGCGATACCGGTGGGGCACGCGGTCACAGCAACAATCTTCTTCACCGGAGCCGAAGCGGCGGGTGCTTCCTTCTCAGCAGCAGCCGGGGTAGTAGCCGGAGCAGCAGCGGCAGCCTCGGCGGGCTTAGCCTCTGCCTTCTTCTCACCCACGCCGAGCGCACCGTTGACCAGTTCAACAATCTCTTCAGCCGAGGAGGCTTCGCGCAAGGATGCGGTGAAGCTCTTCTTCATCAGGGAACGTGCCAGAGTGGAGAGCAACTTCAGGTGAGCCTGGTCAGCGCCATCCGGTGCAGCAATGAAGAAAATCAGGTCGGCGGGGCCGTCCTTAGCGCCGAAGGAAACTGCCGGGTTGGGGCGTGCCATCGCCAGGGTCGGCTCGGTGACAGCAGCGCTACGGCAGTGAGGAATCGCAATACCGCCGGGGATACCGGTGTCGGTCTTGGATTCACGTGCCTCGGCAGCCGCGTAGAGCTGCTCGAAGTCGGTAGCGCGTCCGGCATTTACGACTGCCTGGGCGAGCTTGGCAATTACGTCGAATCGGGTCTCGCCGAGGTTCTCGTCCAGCAGGACGAGATCTGCGGTGATCAGATCAGACATATTCCCTCCTCGGGTATGTGTTGGGGCGGGAAGAGGCTTGGCGGGGTGCCAAGTTTCTCCCCTGTATGAGTTCAAGGTGTGTGCAGTGTGTGTTGTGTTCGTATGTACGTGTGGCTGTTTGGCTAGCACCCCAGCTTATATTCCCTTCTGAGAATAAAATCTGGAGGTGCGAAAACAGTCCGAATTAGAGCTGTAGCTGACGAACAGTGACCTTCTCAGGAGTGGTCTGCTCCAGCGAAGGCATACGGGTACCGGGCAGAGCAGCAGCAGCCGAACCGTGAGCTACCGCCTGAACTAGGCAACCGGGGGCATCCTCACCACGAGTGTGAGCAATCAAGAAACCGGACAGCGAGGAGTCACCGGCACCCACAGTGCTACGAACCTGAATCGGCTCGTGCACAGCGTGCCAGATACCCTGCTCAGTGACCAGCACGGCACCGCCGCCACCGAGGGTGGCAAGCACATATTCAATGCCGTCGCCGAGCAGCTTCTGGGCGGTACGGGCGGTCAGCTCGGGGCTGGCCTCCAGCTCCTCCCAGTTGTCGCTACCGGTCAGCTGAGCCAGCTCCTCCGAGTTGGGCTTAATCAGGGTGGGCTTATGCTCACCGGCGACGGTCGCAATCAGCGGCGCCTCAGAGGTATCGATAGCGATTTTGCCGTCGTAGCCGGAGGCGCGCAGTGCCGCCACCAGCTCGGAGTAGTAGGTCGGCTCCAGACCCGGAGGCAGGGAACCAGCCAGAACCACCCAGTCGGCACCCTTGGAACGCTCAACCACCAGCTCGTCCAGCTTCTGACGCAGTTCAGCGTCAAAAACGGTGCCGGGGGCATTCAGCTTGGTGGTGGTGCCGTCCGGGTCAACCACGGTGATGTTCGAGCGAATCGGCTCACCGGTGGGCAGGTTAGCGAACTCGACATCCACAGCCTGCAGTGCGGTCAGCACCGGGTCGGTGGCCTCACCGGGCACAATGGCGAGGGTCGGCACACCGGAAACCTGCAGGGCGCGCGAAATATTCACGCCCTTGCCACCGGGATCCTGTACGGCGCCGACAGCACGCTGCACGGCACCGTGGGCCAGGGGCGCGCCGAGTTCAATGGTGCGGTCCAGGCTGGGGTTTGCAGTCAGAGTAATAATCATTAGGCAATCACAATCTCAACGTTTGCGGCCTCAAGTGCCTGACGGAGGGCACCTTCGGGCTCACGATCGGTAATGAGGGTGTCAATATCCTCAAATCCAGCGAAGCGGACCAGAGATTCCTGACCGAACTTCGCGGAGTCACAAAGCAAGACCACGCGGCGGGCTGCCTTGCAAATTGCGGTCTTGACGATAGCTTCGTTCATGCCGGGGGTGGAGATGCCGAAGTGGGCTTCAATGCCGTTGGCACCGATGAAAGCAATATCGGGGCGCATGGTACCGAAGTGCTCTGCGGCGCGTGCACCAACAGCAGCCCAGGTCATCTTGCGCAGCTGGCCGCCAACCAGTTCAAGGGTGACACCCTCGGCTTCGGCGAGCTTGACTGCAATGTGCAGTGCGTGGGTGATGATGATGCGGTCGTTGCCGGTCTTGAGGCTGAAGTTCTCGGCGCCGATGTGGTCGGCGAGAATCTCGATGGTGGAGCCTGCGTCCAGGACGATGGAGCCTGCCTCGGAGTCGCGCAGCATCTGGTATGCCTTGGTGGCGATACGGCGCTTCTCGGGGGTGTTCATGCCCTGTCGGGAGGAGATGGAGGACTCCAGGGAGGTGGACTGCTCAATGGTGACAGCACCACCGTGAACACGGCGGAGCTTACCTGCCTCTTCCAGTGCGGCGAGGTCACGACGCACGGTCTCCATGGTCACATCGTAACGACGTGCAAGGTCAGCGCCGTTGACACGACGTGCGGAGGCAACAAGCTTTGCAATTTCGGCACGGCGTTCTTCTGCGAACATAACTCTGGTGTTCCTTTGGGCTAGTGGGAGAAAATCTGTGCGTTCTTTTCTGCGTTCTGCTCGGCTTTTATGGCCATGAGAGACATGGCTTCAATGAGCCAGCAAAACACTTGAGGGTAATACTTGATTTTATGTGGGTTTTTGTGGGCAAGTCAATATAAAACGCTGTATTTGCCGGAATATTACCCGAATGTTCCCTACCGAAACCACACCTATTTGCGAGCTGTTGCCTGTTTATGTCTGTTTGACCTAATGAACTGTTGGGTTTTCCCGCTCCCTCACCATTCCCACAGTGTCCAACACCTACACGGCGCCCTCACAGGGCAAAAAGTGGAGGCGCCGGCTCCGAAAATCCTCGAAACCAGCGCCTCCACCAGCAGAACATATGCAATTAATGCGCGCTTATTTGGGTGCTCGTTTACTTGCCCTTGCGTTCGCGACGCACGCGACGCCAACGATGCACACCCAAGGCACCCGCCGCGCCCAGCAGAGCACCCGAACCGTTCATCAGCACATCCACCGGGTCGCCGGTGCGATCAGGCATGAAACTCTGAATCATCTCAATGCAGGCGCTGACCAAAAATCCCGAGTACAGCACGTGCGGGCGAGCCTTCGGCTTGAGCAGCAGGGCGAAAAGAAAACCGCCCGGAATGAACATGATGACGTTCGAAAGCTGCTCGATGCTCGAATAGGTGATGAACGCAGGCAGCCAGCCCTCGGCGTGGCCGGTATCCAGCAGCTGCGCCAGGCGGCCGCCCATCTCGTTATCGTCCACGTGCACGGGGGCGAACACGATACTCGCCACCGTCGCACAGTACAGCGCCGTGACGGGCCAGAGAATCAGCCGCCACACGCGAGCGCCGGAGTGACCGCTACCGGGTTGTCCTTTACCAAACTGTGCTTTACCAAACAAGGCGACCCGCCTCGTCGAACTGCTTGGTCGAGTCCCACGCGAACAGGCCCGGCACGTCAATCGTGAGCGGTTCGGCGTTCGGCACGGTCACGGTCCACTCTTCACCGGCTGCTGCGGAGAGAGCGCGGCGGATAAAGCTGCCGTGGCTGACGGCAATAATCTTCTGATCGCCCGAGGCTTCAGAGAGTTCACGCACGATATTGCGCAGGGTACGCACCGCACGAATGTACACGTCACGCTCGGATTCCACGTTCGGGTAGTAGCGTTCCGGGGCGCGGCGTTCGGGGGCGGGAATGTCCAGGCCCTCACCGGCACCGTAGGCGCGTTCCACCAGCTCGGGGTAGGTCTTGTGCACCTGCAGGTCGAAGTGCTCACCGACCAGCTGCGCCGTCTCGTGGGCGCGGGACAGCGGCGAGGACACCAGCACGGTGAATTCCAGACCCATGTCGGCAAGCTTCTTGCCGGTGGTGCGTGCCTGCTCGCGGCCGGTGTCATTGAGCGGAATGTCGGTGATGCCCTGCATCAGGTTCGCCTTATTCCAGTCGGTCTGGCCGTGACGGATCAGGGTGAGGGTCGTATTCTCGGCACCCGCCGGGACCTCTTCGGGGCCCAGCTCGGGCTCCAGGTGCTGTACGAGCAGACGGTCGATTGCGTCGTCCAGATACTGCAGGGGCACCTCGGTCAGGGAGGCGTTCACCGGAATCGGGTAGATGCCGTCCTCGTTGAGCAGTTCGGGGTGGCGCTCAGCGACCAAGGCGGTCACGACCATGGCAATCAGCATGCCGTGCGCGGCGACCACAACGGTCTGGCCCTCATATTCGCGGCGGACGCGGTTCAGCGCCGCGAGGGAGCGGGCGAGGAAGTCCTTCTTCGGTTCCACGTTGAAAGCATTATTGGACTGGCGGGAGGCGAGAATCAGCTCGGGGGTAGCGATCTGGCCCTCCAGGTCGCCAAAGGAACGTTCCTGGAAGCCGTCAACGGCACCGCGGTAGGGTACGCCCAGGCCTTCAGCTACGATTTCGGCGCTTTCTACGGCGCGGGAGAGGGGCGAGGAGACGATAGCATCCACGGTGGTGCCCTCAGTTGCCGCCTGCTGCAGGGCACCGATAGCGGTGCGGACCTGCTCCCTGCCAGTGTCGTTGAGGGGGATGTCGGTGCCGCCTTGGAAGCGGTGGTCAATGTTCCAGTCGGTCTGGCCGTGGCGTAGGAAGATGATGCGGGTTCCTGCCTCGGGGTCGGGTACCGGAGTGATGATGGGGGTGTTCTGTGCGTCGGTCATCCTTCTAGTATGGCATTGCCCCCGCGCAGTTCAAGGGGGCAAGAGGCGTATTCTCTCATGAAGCGCACTCATACCGCGGTATGAGCTGCGGGGTGGTTGAGCGCCCGGTCGGGCGAATTTTTTCAGGGTTTTCCCATATTTTTCAGCCCCCAGACGGAGGGGTGAGCCACCAAGAAGCTGAGATGATAGAAGAGTACTTCCGTTAGTTCATACCCAATGAAGGTTGTCATGACGCAGAATCCTCAATCCCAGAACCCGCAGTTCCAGGCTCAGAACCCGTATTCAATGACCCCTCCGCAGGCGGCGCAGCCTGCCGGTCAGTATTCCGCTCAGCCCGGTCAGCCCGGCCAGCAGGGCTACTATCAGGGTCAGCCGCAGGGCTACCCGGCGCAGGCACCTCAGCAGATGCAGCAGGCGCCCTTCGCGCGCGGCGCGATTATTTCTGCCCGTAACCTGCACAAGTCGTACGGCAATAACCCGGTGCTGCGTAACGTGAGCCTGGATATTTTCCCCGGCGAGTCCGTGGCGATTATGGGTCCTTCCGGTTCCGGTAAGACCACCCTGTTGCATGCGCTCTCGGGCATTATCAAGCTCGATGCCGGTTCTGTGCTGTTCAATGGCCCGACCGGTCAGGTGGCGGTGGAGTCCCTCAGCGAGCGTGAGCGCACCTCCCTGCGCGCTAACTCGTTTGGTTTCGTGTTCCAGCAGGGTCTGCTGGTTCCCGAGCTGACCGCGGAGGAGAACGTCTCCCTCGCAGCGATGATTGCCGGTGTTCCCCGCCAGCAGGCGCGTTCCATTTCGGCTGATCTGCTGAACCGTTTGGGTTTGGGGCAGATGTTGGACCGCCGTATGGGTGAGATGTCCGGTGGTCAGGCTCAGCGTGTGGCGATTGCCCGTTCCCAGGTGAACGGTGCCCCCGTGACTTTCGCGGATGAGCCGACCGGCGCGCTGGATTCGAAGACCGCGCGTGAGGTGATGGCTCTGCTGCTGACCATGATTCCGCAGCAGGGTAAGACTCTGCTGGTGGTGACTCACGACCCGAACGTGGCGGCGGCATGCTCCCGCGTGGTGTACCTGCAGGACGGCCAGATTGTGAGCGATCAGCGCAATAACCAGGGCGGTGTTCCCGCTTCCCAGAACCATGCTCAGAGCTTCGGCGCTCAGTCTCAGGCAGGTGCATAATGCAAATCTATGCTCTACTCGCCAAGCGAACCCTATGGAGTTCGCAGGCGATTCTTCCCGTGCTGGCTTTTGCCGCCTCCTCGGCACTGTTTTTGACGGTTGCCGGTGGTGTTCAGGCGCTGAGTACGTGGCTTGAGCACGCCAACGTTGACCACGAAATGATCAACCTGATGGGCATTCAGAAGCTCTACATGGGTCTGGCGTGGGTTGCCGCTCTGGTGCTGATTGTTCCCCTCTTTACCCTGGGCGCTTCGGCTGCTCGTTTGAGTGCCCGCCGCCGTGATGAGCGTCTGGCGTCCCTGCGTCTGATTGGTGCCTCCACGACCCTGATTGTGGGTCTGTCGGTGGCGGACGCGCTGGTGTACTCTCTTGTGGGTTTCATCATCGGTCTGCTGCTTTACCTGGTGCTGATTTTCCCGTTCGGCGCCCTGCACTTCATGAACGTTCCGCTGGGTGCTGAGAATATGCTCCTGCCGGTGAGCGTGATTTTCTACTGCTTCCTGGGCTGTATGGTTCTGGCGGCCCTCAGCTCCCTCTTCGGTCTGGCGAAGGTCAGCATCAGCCCGCTGGGTGTGCGTACCCGCGCGAAGGCTGGTTCCGCCGGTTACATTGCTCTGGGTATCGGTGTTGTTCTGGTCATTGCCGTGATGATTCTGGCTTCGACCTCGAAGGGTTTTAGCATGTTCTCACCCTTCCAGGACGGCGGTGCCGATAGCGCCATGAAGAACCTAGCGATTTTCATTGCTCTGCCGGGTCTGCTGATGATGGTTGCTATCGACCTGATCGGTACTTTCCTGGTGTGGGCGTACGCAAAGATTCGTGTGCGTATGACCCAGAAGGCATCGGTTCTGCTCGGTTACCGTGCGGTGCTGGAGTCCCCGCGCGGGGCGTGGCGTCAGGTTTCGGGTGTGGCACTGTCGACCTTCTTGGTGACCTTCTTCGGCCCCATCCTGATTCTGGCGGGTGAGATGAACAAAACGGCGAAGGAGGTAGGCCCCGCCGCCGGCCCCTTCATGACCATCATGTCGGACATGTTCCAGGGCATGCTGCTCATGCTGTTCTTCTCGTACCTGCTGGTCACTCTCTCCGCAGTGTTGAACCAGAGTGCCGCCATTTACGAGCGTGGTTCCCTGTACTCTTCGCTGAATATGATGGGTACCCCCACGAGGATGTTGCAGGCTTCGCGCCTTACCGTGGTTTTCGGTCCGCTGGTGCTCATTAGCGTGGTTTCTGCGCTGCTGGGTCTGCCGCTGACGGCGTTGATTGCGGCGCAGGGTCTTTCCGGTGAGATTCTGACGAAGATGTTCGGTATGACCTTCGGCGCTATTGCGCTGGGTCTGGCACTGGTCTATGTGGGCCTGTTGGCGACCATTCCGTTTATGCGTCAGGTGACCCATAAGCCGGTGTCCGCTCTCTAAGCTGTTTTAGCTTCTGCCCTCCCGTTGCGTCCGTTCTGGATGCGGCGGGAGGGTTTCTTCATGTGGTTTTCCGTTCTGCGGGCGAGGCGCAACCCCGCATGTTTTCTCACGCACCGGGCCACCACTTCCATAGCCTAAAACCCTGTGAGAGACTGACATTATGTTTGAACACACCGTACCCTCCGATTGGTTCCCCCGCTGCGCAATCTTCGACTGCGACGGCATCCTCCTCGACTCCGAGACCGTCTGGAACGATGTGCAGCGTGAGCTTTTCGCCCGCTGGTCTGTTCCCTTCACCGAAGAGGTGGAGCATCGCCTCACCGGCCTGGCGGCAGCCGATGTCGCCGAGGAGCTTGCCCTGCTCTCCTACGAGGCGCAGAACGGTCGGAAGCCGGACACCGCCTCCGCAGAGTACGCCGAGCACCATGAACGCGTGATGAAGGATCTGCTCACCACCGAGCACGAGGTCATCAGCTCCGGCGTGGACCTGATTGAGGGTGCGCAGAAGTTCCTGGGCTTCCTGAGCGAGCACATGCCGGTTGCGGTGGCGTCGAACTCCACCGCGAACATTCTGACTCTGAAAATGGAAAGCTACGGTTACGCCCCGCTGGTGCGCACCTGGGTCAGCAGCAACGACGTTCCCACCGGCAAGCCCGCCCCGGACATGTACCTGGAGGCGGCACGTCGCCTCGGCTTTGAGGGCCACGAGGCGCTGGCGTTCGAGGACTCCCCCGCGGGCGCGCAGGCGGCACGTGACGCCGGTACAAAGGTCATGATTTACGTTCCGGAAGGCACCGACCCGGCAAAGGCACCGGCCGGTTTTGGGCGCTTCGATTCGTTCAATGACCCGCAGCTCTGGGAGGCGGCACGCACCTGGATCGCCAAGCTTGAGGCGGCACAGCAGTCTGAAGCAACGCAGGGCTAAGTAATTAGCACCCCCTCCCCCGGTATGAAGAAAGACCCCCGGCCCGCTCTTCAAGGAGCAGACCGGGGGTCTTCTATGTTTATCAGCTGCCTCTCTAGCACCCGCTCTTGTAGCCCTTTGACCTCATCAGCACTTTCGCGGAGTACTACTTTTCCCAAGTCTCACTAAACGGTACCAATACAAAACATCACGAGAACCTGAACATTGGCAGGTTCTCGTGATGCTAGGTGTTTTAGAACTCCAAGGATGCTTATTTCGGCTGTTGCTTATAGAAAACAAAAGCGTACAGGATACTCATAAGTAGAACTACAACCTGAGCCAAAGGGTCAAGCCAATACACTTGTAAAATTACCACAGCCAACATAAAAAATACGGATTTTATGAAGGATGCCGCAGGTTGTACGTAGTTCTTATTTGCACGATATGCAGAGTACACAACAAATCCACAAAGAATTAAAATACCGGCAACATTATAAAACATTACATCATGCGAAGATGTAAAATAATAGAAAGAATAACCTGCGAAACATAATTCAGGTATCGGTATGTATCTAGTGTCGACCAACTTAATCACCTCAGATATTTATTCAATTTTTGCTTTCAGCGGTGGTATACCCCGTTTCGTTTGAGTTTGTAGAAAAGCTACCTAAAGTAGGTGAAACAGATGAGACGCTCTGTGGAGCAGTGGATTCTGCGTGAGCAGGATAGCTCACCACCCCAGATATACCTATCGCCACAGTCGCAGAAATACAACTTACGATTGACTTACTAAAATTTTTCATTGCCTGTCCTTCTCTAGCTGTTGATGATATCTCTAGCTTGATGTGAACCGGAACACTTTTATGATATCAATTAGCAAAATGGGAGTCAAGATTATTTTAGTAACGATTCAATAATAATTTGCACCACTACAAACTATAGTATTTAGCTGCTAAAGCTCCCAGCCTGTTCTCTCTCCTCAGCAAACTTGCATCCTAAGTCGTCTTAATGCGCTTCAGATGCTCCTCTGCCTTAAACATTTCTAGGTTCTTATCGCAGATACAGCGGTAAACAGTCTTCACTTCCCCTGCTGCTTTCACCCACCTCTCTTCTTCTTTCCTACGTGCGTATGCTTTTTTCGCTGGTGCGCACCTGGATCGCCAAACTTGAGGCGGCACAGCAGTCGGAGGCGGCGCAGGGCTAAGCTGCACCCGCCGCCCTCGTAGCAGCATCAAGAAAGACCCGGTACGAGGAAAGACCCCCGGCCCGCTCCTCAAGGAGCAGACCGGAGGTCTTCTATGCTGTATCAGCCGTACCTACAGTACCTACAAGGCCTACAAGGGGCACGAGCTTATCGGCGCATAACCTTCTTCGCCAGGAAGTTACCGATGAACTGAACCAGCTGAACCAGGACGATAATAATCGCCACAACAGCCCAGGTGATCTCATCGTTGAAGCGCTGGTAGCCGTCCACAATCGCGATCTTACCCAGACCGCCAGCACCCACGTAACCGGCCATAGCGGACATATCCACCACGCCAATGACGAGGAAGGTGTAACCGAGGATCAGCGGGCCAAGCGCCTCCGGAATCATCACGGTGAACAGGATGGTCAGCTTCGAAGCGCCCATCGCACGCGCCGCCTCAATCACGCCCGGGTCAATGGAGACCATGTTCTGCTCCACGATACGGGCAATAGCGAATGCAGCACCGAAGCTCATCGCGAAGACCGCCGCATTCACGCCCAGGCGGGTACCCACCACGGCGCTCGTCAGCGGGCCCAGTGCCGCAATCAAAATAATGAACGGAATCGGGCGAATCACGTTCACCAGAATGTTCAGGACCGTGTACACAAAGCGGTTCTGGAAGATGTTGCCCTCACGGGTGGTGTACAGCAGAGCACCCACAATCAGACCAACCAGACCGGCGCACACCATGGTGATAGACACCATGTAGAACGTATCGCCGATAGCCGGGAGCAGCTTCTCGGGCAGGAACTCGGACCAGTCCGTCTTAGACGCAGCCAGCGGAAGAGTAGTAGCAAACATTTAGCGCACCTCCTGCACGCGGGCAACGGTCTTCAGTTCAGCAACGGCGGCATCAATGCTGGTGATTTCGCCGAGGAGTTCCAGGGTGAGGGTACCGTACGCCTTACCCTGCAGAGTCTCAATACCGCCACCCACAATGTTGAAGCGGACGTTACGGGCACCCAGGTAGGACAGCACCTTACCGAGCTCCTGGTTACCCTCCACGATTTCAACGTTGATGAGGTAACCCTTGTGGTTTGCGCGCAGCTCAGCCGCTTCCTTGCCGGTGGGGGCGAGCTTGACGGTGGTCGCAACAAACAGCTTTGCCACGTCGGTCTGCGGGTTGGAGAAGACATCGTAGACGTTACCCTGCTCCACCACGCGGCCAGACTCCATCACTGCCACACGGTCAGCGATAGCGGAGACCACGTCCATCTCGTGGGTAATGACCACAACGGTCACACCCAGTTCACGGTTGACCTTCTTCAGCAGTGCAAGCACTTCATGGGTGGTTTCAGGATCCAGCGCGCTGGTCGACTCATCAGCCAGTAGCAGAGCCGGGTTAGTGGCGAGCGCACGCGCAATGCCCACACGCTGCTTCTGACCGCCAGAGAGCTGGTTCGGGTAGTGATCTGCACGGTCGGCAAGACCCACGAACTCGAGCATTTCCAGGGCGCGAGCGCGGCGGTCCTTCTTAGACCAGCCAGCAATCTTCAGCGGGAACTCAACGTTACCGAGCACGGTGCGGGAGTTCATGAGGTTGAACTGCTGGAAGATCATGCCGATGTTGGTGCGTGCTTCACGCAGTTCGGAGTCACGCTTACCGGAAATCTCAAAACCGCCAACGGTCAGGGTGCCGCTGGTGGTGGTTTCCAGACCGTTAATGAGGCGGACGAGGGTGGACTTACCGGCGCCGGAGTAGCCGATAATTGCAAAGATTTCACCGCGGTTAATCGTAAGGGAGACGTTGTCGACAGCGGTTACTGCCTTGGTGCCGCTGCCGAAGACCTTGGAGACTCCGTCCAGAACCACCATGGGCTCGGTGCTGTCACCGAAGCTCTGTACCAGTTCACTCATAAATTTGTATCCGTTATATGTCGTGGTTGGGGCGTTAAAGGGCCTTAACGCCGGTACGCAAAGGACGGTAAGCCTGTCGTGACCCGCATCGGGTGCTTAGACTTACCGCCTTTGCGTATGCCTAGAGGAGGCGTGTATTCAGAAGATTACTTCTTAGCGCGCAGCTTGGCTTCTTCGTTAGCCAGGGACTGACGCAGTTCGTCGGTGCTCACGTTGACCTCAACAGCGGTGCCGCGGGTCTCTTCCTGGACAACGTCCATGACGGCCTTAGAGTGGAAGAGTTCGACAATCTTCTTGTAGGTCTCGTCGTCAGCCTTGTCCTTCTGAGCAACGAAGAGGTTCACGTACTTGATAGCGGAGGGGTCGGTCTTGGGGTCGTCCTGCGCCAGGGCGTCTGCGGGCTTCAGGCCTGCATCCTTGAGGAAGTCGTTGTTGACGACTGCGCCGTCAGCAGACTCCATGCCAACCACGGTCTGGGTTGCGTCAACGGGGGTGACCTTCACCTTGGAGTTAGCGGTGTCCACGTCGTCGATGGTGGGTGCGTCAACATCAGCGTTCTTGAAGGTAACCAGACCGTTGGTCTTCAGCAGCTTCAGCGCGCGTGCTTCGTTCACGGTGTCGTTCGGGATAACGATCTCGCCACCCTGGGGGATGTCAGCCAACTTGGAGTGCTTCTTGGAGAACAGAGCCATCGGGTAGATGACGGTCGGGCCGACAATCTGCAGGTCCTTGTTAGCGCTCACGTTGTAGTTGGACAGGTACGCGATGTGCTGGAAGCGGTTCATGTCGATGTCACCGGCGTCCAGTGCGGGGTTCGGCTCGGTGTAAGCGCTAAACTCCTTGAACTCAATGTCGATACCCTGCTTCTTAGCTTCTTCCTTCAGGGTCTTGTTGAACTTCTCAGAGCCAACCACACCGATGGTGACCTTCTTCGAGGTGGAGGAGTTCGAGGTGGAACCGCAAGCGGCCATGCTGAAAATCATGGGGACGACTGCAAGAGCAGCGGCAAACTTCTTCACGGCTATGAATCTTTCTGTTGAATGATGACGTGCTTCACCGGGTACGGGCATAGAGCGCCGACAAGCCGATGCGAATGATGATGGGACAATTACAGCACGCACAGGGGCGGCGGCGGAAGTTAAGGGTCAATCATGAGACACAGAACGTCAAGCTCGTCATATTTCGTCATATTTCGTCACACGATGATTATTTGCCAATTCCGCTCCCCCACCAGCCGTCCGTCTGCGTCAACGCAAAGCGCCGGCCCGGGCCTAAAACCCGAGTCGGCGCTTATCGTACCCGCCCGTTACGGGCGGGCGGCAAACCAACCGACGCTACTGCTCAAAATCGCCCGAGGCAATCAGCTGCTCCCGCACCTTACGGCGCAGCACCTTGCCGAGCATCGAACGCGGCAGGTCGTCCACGACCACGATGCGGCGCGGCACCTTATAGCGAGTCACCTTCGAGTAGCAGTGTTCGCGCAGGGTGTGCTCCTCCACCACCCGGCCGGGGGCGGGAACCACCGCGGCCACGACCATCTCGCCGCCGCCGGGCAGCGGAATACCGACCACCGCCGCATCCGCAACCGTATCGTGCTGCTTGAGGGCGACCTCCACCTCGGTCGGGGAGACATTGAAGCCGCCGGTGATAATGACCTCCTTGATGCGGTCCACAATCTGGATGAAGAAGTCCTCGTCCAGGCGCACAATATCACCCGTGCGCAACCAGCCGTCGGGGGTGATGGTCTTCGCGGTCTCGTCTTCACGCTTCCAATAACCCATGAAGCGCTGGGGACCGCTGACCCACAGCTCACCCTCCTCGCCGAGAGGCACATCCGCACCCGTCTCCGGATCCACCACGCGAATATCAGTCGAGGGGAAGGGCACACCGATTGAGCCGGCGCGGCGGGTGTCGTTCAGCGGGTTGCAGGAGACCAGCGGGGCACACTCGGTCAGGCCGTAGCCCTCCACCATGAAACCGCCGGAGGCTTCCTCCCACTCGGCCACCAGTTCGGGCGGCAGGTTCATCGCGCCCGACACCGCGTAGCGGATACCCTCCAGGGACACGCCGCGCTTCTTCGCCTCATCCATCAGGCGGCGGTACACCGGCGGAACCGCAGGAAGAATCGTCGGACGGGTCTTCTTCATCGCCTTCAAAATCAGGTCCATGTCCACGGTCGGGAACAGCACCAGGCGGGCACGGCACAGCGCCGCAATCGTCACGCCCAGGGTCATGCCGTACGCGTGGAAGAGCGGCAGGACCGAGTAAATCACCTCGTCATCGCCCGGGTTAATCCATGCCTCACCCATGCGGCCGTTAGACTCCAGGTTGCGGTGCGTGAGCATCACGCCCTTCGGCAGGCCGGTCGTACCCGAGGTGTACTGCAGCAGCGCAATATCGTGCGCGGTCGGGCGGCGATGCGACGGGTCAATACGCTCGCTCTTCACCAGCTGAGCCCACGACACCGTACCCGGCGCAGGACCGGTCAGCTTCTCACGCGAAGCACGCGCGCTCTTCAACGGCAGCTTCAGCGCGGTACGCATCAGCGCGGGCATCGCCGAAATCATGTTCACCGAATAAATATGGTTCGGGCGGATATCCGCCGGAAGACCCGTAATATGCGAGGCAATCTTATCCCACACAATCGCGACCTTCGCGCCGTGGTCCTCAAACATGTGGCGCAACTCCGCGCCCGTGTATAGAGGGTTATGCTCCACCACAATCGCGCCCAGGCGCAGAATCGCGTAAAACGCCGCAATATGCTGAGGGCAGTTCGGCAAAATCAGCGCCACACGGTCACCCGGCTGCACGCCCGCCACACGCAGACCCTCCGCCGCACGCTCAATCTGATCGCCCAACTCAGCGTAGGTCGTAGTCGCGCCAAAGAACTCCAGCGCCACCTTGTGGGGTACGGTGCGAACCGCCTCGTCAATGAGGTGGCTCAGCGAGGTTTCGGGCAGCTCAATATCGCGGGCGGTCCACGAAGAATAATTCTTCAACCAGGGGCGATGCGCCAACGGATGCGCGCCAGCAGATGCGCCAGCGGGGGATGCAGGTGCCGCCGCATCCTGCAGGTTCGTGTTCTTCTGAGCCTCAGTCATGCATTGATTGTGCCTTCCCACGCCCTCACGCTTCAACTCAGCGGCGCGTCTTTCCACGTTGAAAATCACGCCGCACGCCCACCCCGGATACCGCAATAAACACCGAAACACTCAGGTAAATCCAAGCAACTCTGGGATACTTAAAGCATGAGTAAACGACAGCAAGACATCACTGACGAGCAGTTCAAGAAGCTCCTCCGCGAAATTTCCAAACGATTCGCTATCGCCGGCGGAGTCGTCATCCTGTTCGGAATGGCCATCATCGCACTTGCTTACCTTCTGGGAGGAGCCCACTAATGCACATCCCGCAGCGCCCCACCGGCGAGACCTTCAACCGCATGACCAACGGTTCCGTCTACATGCCCGACGCCGAATGCGCCGCACAGTTCAAGCGCATCTACGCTGCAACCGTCCTCGCCGAAGAACACTACGCACGCGGCGAGCAGGCGCAGGCAATGCACGTCTACCGTGAACACCTCGGCCACCTGGGCGAACACGCCCACATCCGCCCCGGCGCACGCTTCGACTACGGCGTGAACACCTACATCGGTAACGGCTCCTTCTTCAACTTCGGCACCGTCTTCCTGGACGTCTGCCCGATCCGCATCGGCTCCACCGTACTGGTTGGCAGCAACGTACAGTTCATGACCCCCACCCACCCGCTCCACCCCGGCGACCGCGCCGACTACTGGGAAGCAGGCGCACCCATCACCGTTGAAGACAACGTCTGGATCGGTAGCGGAGCTATCATCCTGGGCGGCGTGACCATCGGCAAGAACTCCGTCATCGGCGCAGGCACCGTCGTCACCAAGGACGTCCCCGCTAACTCCCTCGTGGTGGGCAACCCCGGCCGCGTCATTCGTACCCTGGGCGAGAACGAGCGCCCCGCGCACCCGCACACCTTCTCCGCAGAAGCTATGGAAGAAGCACGCGCCTTCTACGCTGACCGCGCGCTCTAAGGCAACCCGCACACCACGACCCCAGGATTAGATCCAAAGGACTTAATGAACGCACAGAACAACACCCCGCAGCAGCGTCCGGCTGCCGCAGCGTCCTCCCCCACCGAAAGTGACCTGTGGGAGGCGGCATTCTCCTCCGACGACCCCACCGTGGTCCTGACCGATGAGGAGCTGAACGCGGCACGCCGCGCCCACGAAAAGGCGCGCGAGTCGAGCTCTTCGGCGCAGTCCTCCGCACAGTCCTCGCAGGATGCGACCCGCCCCCTCACCCAGGCGGCTACCGCAACCCAGCCGATCCTCTCCCCCAGCGCCACTTCTCAAGGCGCAGAATCCGGCGCTCACTTCGGCGAACCCGGAGATGACAACCTCAGCTGGCTCGACAAGCCTGCAGCCCCCAGCACGGACAACGTACGCGGCGGTGGCGCCCCCACTACCGCACCTGCCACCGCTGCAAGCTACGAGGTGCCCGCACCCGGCAACGCCCATGCGGCATCGAACGCCCCGCAGGCTGCCCCCGCGGCAGATGACCACTTCGTCATCCCCACCCCCGCAGGTGATGCCGGTGCGGCTGGTTCGGAACCCATCCTCACCGCCGCAACCGCACTGTCCATGCAGAAGAGCCGCTACTCCCGCATGCACCTGTTGCCCGGTCTGCTCGGCTGGCTGATTACCATCTCCCTCATGGACGGTGGCCTGTGGGCTATCCAGTCGTGGCTGACCCTGACCGGTCAGAGCGAGTCCATCGACTACGCCACGGTGGTCTCCCGTCTGTTCAGCGGCGCATCGAACGCTGTGCCGGTCGCGGTGGCGTTGGGTGTGCTCATCTTCTTCGCCTACCTGGTGGGCGGTTACGCGGCGGGACGCATGGCACGATTCGCCGGTGCGAAGCAGGGCATTGCCGTATGGCTCTGGCAGATTATGGTGCTCATCATCGGGTCCCTGGCGACCTTCCTCGCGCCTCAGCTGTTCCAGAACAGTGTCGCGCACCTGTCCCTGCAGAAGCTGATGGGGGGCGACTTCGCGAACGGCCTGCTGGCGGTTCTGCTGGTTCTGGCGTTGAGCTTCCTCGGCGCTATCCTCGGCGGTCTGTGCGGACGCCTGTACCACCGCCGAGTGGACAAGTACCCGAGTGACCAGGTGGCACGCGAGGACGCCTAGGCTTCTGGACGCCTAGGCTTCTCAGCGCCCGCGCCTCGTTGCGATAGGAATAAACCGTACAGAAAACCTCCGGTACCTTACGAAAGGTACCGGAGGTTTTCTGCATCTAAATATCTGTATCCTCAACAGCCTCAGCTACCCAGCAATACGACGCTGACTAGCTAAAACATGCCGCCTAGTGATCCAGCAGCAAGGCAGGCTCCTCAAGAATCGCAGCCACATCAGCCATAAAACGAGCCGACAGGTCGCCATCCACCACACGGTGGTCGAACGAGCCACCCAGGGTCGTCACCCAGCGAGGAATAACCTCACCATCAACAACCCACGGCTTCTGCTTGATCGTACCGAAGGCAACGATTGCCACCTCACCGGGATTAATAATCGGGGTACCCGTATCAATGCCCAGCGAACCAATATTCGTAATGGTCAGGGTACCGTTCGCCATCTCAGCGGGCTGAGTCTTACCCTCACGGGCGCGAGTAGTCAGGTTGTTCAGCGCAACCGCCAGCTCACGCAGGGACAGCTCCTGAGCGTCCTTAATGTTCGGGACCATCAGGCCGCGCGGGGTTGCCGCAGCAATACCCAGGTTCACGAAGTGCTTAATCTGGATTTCGCTATCGGTCCAGGTCGCATTGACCTGCGGGTTACGCTCAGCAGCCCAAATGACCGCGGCAGCAAGCACCAGCAGCGGGGTAACCTTCACGCCCTCAAAGTGGCGAGACTTCTTCAAACGCTTCACGAACTCCATGGTGCGGGAGGCATCAACATCCACGAAGATGGACACGTGCGGGGCGCTAAATGCCGAAGCTACCATTGCCTTCGCGGTCGCCTTACGCACACCACGCACCGGGATGCGCTCAATGCGGTCACCGGGGGTGGTTGCGGGCTGCCAGAAGGGCTGGCCGGCGCCGCTATGCTGCACATCGCTCAGATGCGCCACATAGTTCATGAGGTCCTGCTTGGTCACCTGGCCGCGCGCACCGGTAGCGGTCACGTTCGCCAGATCAACACCCAGCTCCTTTGCGGCAAGACGCACCGGAGGCGGCGCGAGGGTCGGGCGGTGCGGAACCTGCTCGGGAGCCAAAGTCGGTGCGGGAGCTGCTGCGGGCTCGGGCGCCAGACGCTGCACCACCGAGTTCAGCGGGGTGTTCTCCACAAAACGGGAGGCGCGCTCAGCCAGCTCGCTCAGCAGGCCCTGGTTGCGGTTCGCAGAGTCGGCGGGGGTGTGCGCCACGGGTGCCTGAACAGCCGGTGCGACCGGTGCCGCAGCAGCCTGTGCGGGCTGGGATGCGGAGGCGGGGCGCTTGCGGGCGCGACGCTTCACAGCGTCCGCCTTGGGGCCGGAGCCGACCAGTGCGGTGCCGGACTCAGCCTCTGCCGCGGCGGGTGCCGCCGGGGTGGCGGGTGCGTTGTCGCCGCCGGAGATGCTGATGATCGGGGTGCCCACCTCAACGGTTTCGCCTTCGGCAACGAGCAGCGCCTCGACGGTGCCGGCGAAGGGCGAGGGAAGTTCCACAACGCTCTTCGCGGTTTCAATTTCGACGAGGACGTCGTTGATGGCGACCTCGGTGCCGACCGCTACCTTCCAGCTGAGGATTTCTGCTTCGGTCAGGCCTTCACCCACATCAGGGAGCGGGAAAATCTGGGACATTTTTACCTCTCACTAGGGTATATACCCTATATGGAATATTCTGTGCGGGTTCGCAACCCGCCATAGCGCAACACGCTGATACGTCAGATCAGGGAATGCCTAGTAGTCAAAAGCGCGGTCAACCGCCTCAAGAATACGGTCAATATCGGGCACGTACTCTTCCTCAACACGGGAAATCGGGTACGGCATGTAGTAGCCACCCACGCGAATCACTGGCGCCTGCAGGCTGTAGAAGCAACGCTCCGTAATCGCCGCAGCCAGCTCGCCACCCATACCGCCGAAGGTCGGCGCCTCGTGCGCGACAATCAGGCGGCCAGTCTTCGCCACCGAAGCAGCAACGGTCGGCACATCCAGCGGCGAAATCGAGCGCAGGTCAATGACCTCAATCGAGCGGCCATCCTCCACGGCAGCCTCCGCAGCAGCCAGAGCAACCGGAACCAGCGGACCGTACGCAACGATGGTCGCATCCGTACCCTCACGCACCACCTGGGCGCTGAACGGATCAAAGGAAGTATCGCTAAAGTCCACTTCGCCCTTGAGCCAGTAACGGCGCTTCGGCTCAAAAATAATGACCGGATCCGGGCACTCAATCGCCTTGCGGGTCATCCAGTACGCCTCGTGCGGAGTCGAGGGAGTCACAATACGCAGGCCCGCCGTGTGGGCGAACAGTGCTTCCGGGGACTCGGAGTGGTGCTCCACCGAACCAATCACGCCACCGTACGGAATGCGGATAGTCACCGGCACCGTGTACTGCTTATCGGTGCGGTTGTGAATCTTCGCCAGCTGGCTCGTGATCTGGTTGTATGCGGGGAACACGAAGCCGTCGAACTGGATCTCCGGCACGGGGCGGTAGCCGCGCAGCGCCATACCGATGGAGGTGCCGATAATGCCGGACTCACCCAGGGGCGCATCCATGACCCGGCGGTTACCGAAGCGCGCCTGCAGGCCCTCGGTCACACGGTACACACCACCGAGCTTGCCGATATCCTCACCGAGCATGACGACGGTGCGGTCGGCTTCCATGGCGTCTTCCAGGCCGCGGGTAATCGCCTTGGCGAGGGTCAAACGTTCAATTTTCTCGCTCATGCTTACTCCTCTTCAAAGCCTGCAACGTAGTTACGGTAGAACTCGCGGTCGTCTTCCACCTGCTGGTGTTCCTGCACGTAGACGCGGTCGAAGAAATACTCAAAGTCGGCAACCTCAGAGTTCAGCACTGCCTCACGCACGCCGTTCGCGACCTGCTGCGCAGATTCTGCAACCTCTTCGAAGAAGGCATCATCGGCGTAGCCCTGCTCGCGCAGGTGCTTCTCCAGGCGAAGCATGGGGTCGCGGCGCAGGGGACCTTCCAGGTCGGCATCGGTGCGGTACTTGGTGGGGTCATCCGCGGTGGTGTGCGGGCCGAGGCGGTAGGTTTCAGCCTCAATCAGCACGGGGCCTTCGCCGGCGCGAATCTTTTCCATGGCGTAGCGGGTTGCAGCCAGTACGGCGAGAACGTCGTTGCCGTCAACGCGAATACCCTCGAAGCCGTAGCCTGCGGCGCGGGTGGACACCGGAACGCGGGACTGCACCTCGAAGGGCACGGAGATAGCCCAGCGGTTGTTCTGCACGAAGAAGAGCACCGGCGCGTTATAGGAGGCGGCGAAAACCATGGATTCGTGTGCGTCACCCTCGGTGGAGGAGCCATCACCGAAGTAGACCGCCACGGCGGGCTTCTGGGTGTCCTCGGTGGGGTCGGTTGCCTGGCCCTGACCGGTGCGGCGGGTGCCGGTTTCAGCCTCGATATCGGCGTCGAAGTTCAGGCCCATGGCGTAGCCGACTGCGTGCAGGGTCTGGGCCGCAAGCACCTTGGTGTAGGTGTGGAAGTTGTGTGCCTTCATGTCCCAGCCGTGGGTGGTGGAGCCGCGGAAGATGGTGATCAGGTCGCGGAAGTCCACGCCACGCGTCAAGGCGACGGCGTGCTCGCGGTAGGAGGGGAAGATGTAGTCGTTGGGTGCGTAGGCGAGTGCGGAGCCGACCTGTGCGGCTTCCTGGCCTCGGCTGGGCACCCAGAGGGCGAGCTGACCCTGGCGCTGCAGGGCGGTTGCCTCGTCGTCGAATCGGCGGGTGGTGTACATGAGGCGGTATGCCTCGCGCAGGGTGTCTGCGTTGACGTCTTCGATGTACCGGCTGTAGGTGGGGTGTTCGTGTACGGTGCCGTTTTCATCCATGAGCTGGATGCGTTCGGGCACTCCCGGGTACTTGTCGTTCTCGTGCATCTAACCTCCACACGTGACGAGGGCTTGGCCCTCAGCGGCCCGGGTTTTAGTCTCAACGTTCACCTGATGGTGCAGGGTTTGAGGTGTTCCGGCAGGCCTGTGAGGGTCTGGGCATATATAGTTACCAGTCTACTCTTTCCGGCTTTATCTCGCGGCAGTTACGCTGATAACGCAGTGTATTGTGCCCTGTCATTCACTATTTGAACATTATTAAATTAAACCTCCCGTATATTCCTTTTTGAGAATATACGGGAGGTTTAATTTAACTATTGAGAGCTTTTTCGGCCATCATTTTTCCCACGCGAGAACCGATTGAAAAGCCTAAACGAACCTCGACAAGGGAAAATAGTACATTGTTCAATTAGGGTTGAATTAGAGTCGGGTGGTCACCCGCTCCCCTTCACCAGAGGCTCTAGAGCCCCTCCGCGAAGACCTCGCAGAGCGAGAGGAAACGGTCATTCGCCTCCACCTCGCCAATACTCACGCGAACACCCTCAGTACCGAACGCACGCACCGACAGCGCATGCTCAGCCATCAGCTGCACAAACTCACTCGTGCGCTCCCCCAGGGGTAGCCACACGAAGTTCGCGTACGTGCTCGGGAAATCGTAGCCCAGCTCCCGCAGTCGAGCGGTCACACGCTCACGCTCAGAGACCAGGTGGCTCACACGCTCCATCACCGCATCCTCATGCTCGATGGAGGCGATAGCCGCCGCCTCAGCCAGCGCCGTCACGGCGAACGGGGTTGCCGCCACGCGCAGGTGCTGCGTAATCTGCGGGTGCGAAATCGAGTAGCCCACGCGCAGACCCGCCAGGCCCTGCGCCTTGGAGAAGGTGCGCAGAATGATGACGTTCTCGTAGTCGTGGTAGATGTCCATGCCGTTCAGCGGGGCTTCTTCGCCCTCCGGCACGGTGGAGGCGGCGCAGAACTCGAAGTACGCCTCGTCAATCACCACGGGAATGTGGGCGGGTACCTTCGCCAGGAACGCACGGATCTGGCTTTCGGTGACGGCGGGGCCGGTCGGGTTGTTGGGGGTGCAGACCAGGATCAGGCGGGTGCGGTCGGTGATGGCTGCCGCCATGGCGTCCAGGTCGTGTGAGCCGTCGGGCAGGTTCGGCACCTGCACGCTGCGAGCGCCCATAATGCCGACGAGGATCGGGTATGCCTCGAAGGAGCGCCAGGCGTAGATGACTTCGTCCTGCACACCGTCGGCGTTGACGCCAGCGAAGGTTTTGAGGATTTGGTTGAGCGCGCCGAGGCTTCCGGCACCGGTGACGATGTCGTCAGCGTCCACGCCGAGCCGTGCGGAGAGCTTCTGACGCAGGGCGGTGGAGAGCGGGTCGGGGTAGCGGTGCACACTCGCAAATTCTGCGAGGACGCGCGCGACCTCGGGTACGGGACCCAGCGGGTTCTCGTTCGAGGAGAGCTTGTACTGGGTGAGGCCTTCAACGGGCGCGGGAGGCTTGCCTGCCGCGTAGCTGGGCAGGGTGTTGAAGACGGAGCGGACCGGGATATTGGCGTGTTCAGCTGACTGGCTCATGGTTCCAGTATGTGCCTGCGGGCGGCTCGGAGGCTAACGCTTCTCACCTGGAGAGCAGGTCGCAAGCAAGATGTAGCTGTGCAGACAGCGGGTACTAGCCGCGAGCGCTACACGCAAAGGCAAGCACACAAAGAAGCACCGCACGCAAAGGCTGTACGCAAAGATGGAGGGGCGCCTCCGGGGTTGTTTCCGGCGGCGCCCCTCCTTTCTCTTCTCTACTCTACTCGCCCCTCCACCCTCCACCGAGCCGTTGAGATTGGTGCTTTTAGACCGCCATAGGTTCGCGCTCCTCGAGAGGATTCAGATCCTCGGGCGGAGCCGGTGCGAGGAACCCGGGGTCAATGTTCTCGGGCGGGAACATTGGCATGGGCACAGGCTTCAGGTCCGGCAGGGTCGGGATGAGCGACTCGCCACCGTCGTAGTCTCCACCCTGTCGGGGCCCGAGGAACGGATCCTGGAGCACAGAACCAGCGTTAGGGAGCTGCATGTGATCGATGATTGGCTGAGTAACAGCCTTTTCGATGTGCGTATGCAGGTCTGCGGGTTTGGGCAGAATATCCGGCGGGATTAGACCTGCAGGGGGCAGCTGACCCTCTGCCTCGATGCGGGCGGGCAACTTGATGGGCGCAGGCTCCGGACGGTTCAGATCCGCCGGCATATTGATGGCGGGCGGAATATTCTGCGGGTTGTATCCCTGCAGGAGGGGCATCTTGGGCATCTGCGGCACAGGGGTTTCGGGCCATGCAGGCTTCGGACTCTGAGGCTTTTCCTGCGGAGTCGGCTCGGGGTGAGGGAGGGTCTTTTTGACGCCCTCAATGATGGCGGGGATTTGCCCAGCAGCCGCCTGTACGGTTTCTCCAGCTTCTCGCTGGAGGCCCTCGGCCCTCTGCTTGGCAATCTCCATGCCCTGCTGGACATCGGAGACGGTATCTTCGATTTTCTGCCGAGTATTTTCGACGTTGCCACGCACTACACTATCTACTCGGTGTAGTTCTCCATCTGTATATTGGTCTGCGGCCTCGTAATAAAATCGAGGATCAAGTTGTACCCCAGCATCAAGAGCCTGTTGAGTGTACCTAGCCCCACGTAATCCATACTCGTTCAGACGTTCTTCAAACGTGTAACCATCTGGCATAGCGGAGCCCGAGGTGACCTTTTGTTCCCCTTGCACATAATCCTTGTCGCCCATGGCTGCTCTGAGAGCACCCAGAGTTTGGTGTCCGTATCCTTCGCGTTGCAGGGTTTCCCTATATGCCCCTCCGTCATGTTTGAAATTTGAGACCGTAATTGCGGTATCGCGTTCATCGGGGCTCCATCCACCCTCTCTCAGAGCGGAGTCAGGAACCGGGTCTCCATCTCCTTCCACGTAGTCAACTCCAAAGTCACGACGTTTAGCCGGTAGACCTCGTAGCGGGGAAGCTTGAGCGTAGACACCCACAATATTGATCTCTTTAGCGACTTCAGTACTATTCGCCATGTTGTAGGCAATCATGCCTCCCTGGCTGAAGCCTTCCATGTACACACGGGCGCCCTGAGGTGCTCCGGCTTCACGGAGAGCTTGCAGAACCATCTGATAGGCGGGGTTCTCCAGAGTATCGTTACCCAGTGCTTCGCGAAGAGCCCCAGGGACATCCATAGGAGACCCACCAAAGGAAGAAAAGTTAGTGCCCGGAATACTCACGACGTACAGGGCATAGGCGGGATCGCCTTCGTGTCCTGCTTCGTACATGACGGTGACGAGCACGGCACCGCGTTCACCCTTAGTCGGGTCCTGTTGGGAGCGTGCAAACTCCTGGTCCTGCGCCTTAGCGGCTGCCTGCAGACGTTCAGCACTAGCATCCACTGTGAGACGGTCTTTCTCACCGGAATGTGCGCTAACCCCGTACTCATCAGCTGAGGCTGTGCGCATGTTATGCGCTTTCTTATCAGAATCCGGATCACGGAGGGGACCGACGATTCCAACTCCGCCTACTGCCAAAACTTTTTCAATAAATTCCTGGGGTATTTTTGTCACGGCGGAGAGCCGGCCAGCAATACGCTGACGGGCAATTTCGGGGTTCCATACGGCATCCATATAGGCGGTGAAACCGAAGATAATACCCGCGACGATAGGCGAATACGGCAGCATCCGAGAGGCCGAGAAGTACCCGAGCTCGGGAATGGTGAGCTTCAAGAGGTATTCAGCTTCGCCAGGTTCTCCGGCGATGAGGCCGCGGAAGTGGTCTCGGGTGCTGCGTCCGTCGGGCAGCTTGCCGTCCTTTGCAATGCCCATGGAATCGAACCAGCCTGCGACGGTGTTTTCGACCTGCAGGTAGGAGCTGTGGGCGGCTCGGACGGCGGCTGCGGTGACGCCGAACTTTGCGGCACTCATACCGAGGTCTGCGGCGAGGCCGGTGCAGAGGGCGGCAGCCTGCTGGGCACGTCCATTGATGCCGAGGAAGAGCCTGGTTTCGGCGGCGATGCCGAGAATCGGCATGGTGCGGTCGGCGCAGGTACGGCTGACGGTGTCGAGCCCGTCGGCAATGGCGGGCATTTCTTCGAGAGTAACGCTGATGGTACCCCCAGTAAGCACACCAGGCCCAGTGGGGTCTACGGGCCCAGAGAGGTCACCGATGGGTGCAACGGTAGGTCCGGTAAGCATGGTTTCTCCTAGGGTGAGGTTAGTGGGTTCGGATGAGCGAGCTCAGCCCGTCGGGCAGGTTCACGTGCATGAGCGAATCGAGCGCTGACTGGGCTTTTTGCACGCCTGATTTGGCGATAATTTCGCCGGGGTTGAGTTTTTCGAGGATGTCGGCGGCACCGTCTGCGAGCTTGCCGAGTAGGTTATCTACGGCGGAGGCGGCGGCTTCGATTGCCTGCGCTTTGGTGGTGAGGTCGTTGGCGAGTTCTTCGCCGGCGGCGGCAATCATGGCGGCGGCGCTTTCGGCTTGTTCGGCTTGGTTGCGGATTTTTTCGCGGTGTTCTTCAAGTTGTCGCCGGTAGGCGCGTCCGGCTTCGGATGCCCAGTGGTCGCCGTTGAGTTCGTTGGCGCGTTGGTGTGCGGTGCGGATTTCTTGGGCTTCGGTGCGCATCCGGTGGGAGAGTTCTGCGCCTTTGGCGCGGGCGAGCGCGGCGGCTGCCATGAGTTGCTCGGCGAGGGCGTGTCCGGCTGCGGTGCCGATGCCCATGTGTCCTGCTGCGCGGAGGATATCGGTTGGTTCGATGCGGGGCAGCTGGGGTGCGGGAGGCGGTGCGGTGTCGACGATTGTGTTCATGGGGCGTCCTTTCGATGGTTGGACTGGTTGTTTATGCGCCTGTTTCTGTCCTGTGTTTGGGTTTGTTTTAGGCTAAATCTGTTGCGGTGACCGTGCAGGCGGGGTACGGCAACCTGTGGATAACTCCGGCTTGTTTCGAAAAATTCGCACGTTTTTGCCCCTTATCACCCGAAAAATGCCCCCTCCGCACCCCCTCGTTTTGTCATATTTCTGCAACTAGCCAAGCCGCCCATCACGTCCATATGCTCTGCCCGCCTCTTTTTTTCGGCGAATTCATGCAAAAATAGAGTTATGTCTCACACCAATAACACCTTCTTGCCTTCTGGCCGTATTGATCTGGGCACCGGCGAACTTGCGCTGGGCCCCCTGGACGGACGCTACGCTTCCGTGACCGCACCCCTGACCAACTACCTCTCTGAGGCGGCGCTGAACCGCGACCGCATCCACGTTGAGGTTGAGTGGTTCATTTACCTGTGCGAGCACGAGGTGCTGCCGGGTCTGTCCCCGCTGAGCGAGGAGCAGAAGAAGGGCCTGCGCGCCATTGTGACCGATTTCAACGCTGATTCTGTCGCTGAGCTGGCAGAGATTGAGGCAGTCACCGTTCACGATGTGAAGGCGGTCGAGTACTACATTGGCCGCCGTCTGGAGGGTCTGGGCCTGGGTCACCTGGTGCCGCTGGTTCACTTCGGTTGCACCTCCGAGGACATTAACAACCTCGCCTACGCGCTGGGCATCAAGGACGCCGTTGAGAACGTGTGGATTCCTGCCGCTGAGGAGCTGATTGCGGTTCTGCTGAAGCTGGCTGAGGAAGGGCGCAACGTGCCGATGCTGTGCCGCACTCACGGCCAGCCGGCAACCCCCTCCACCCTGGGTAAGGAGCTGGGCGTGCTCGCCTACCGTCTGAAGCGCCAGGTCAAGCACGTGAAGGCTATCGAGTTCCTGGGCAAGATTAACGGTGCGACCGGCACCTACGCTGCTCACTATGCGTCGGTGCCTAGCGCTGATTGGCAGAAGATTTCTCGTGGTTTTGTGGAGCACCTGGGCCTGACCTGGAACCCGCTGACCACTCAGATTGAGTCGCACGACTGGCAGGCTGAGCTGTACTCGGATATCGCTCACTTCAACCGTGTGCTGCACAACCTCTGCACCGATGTGTGGAGCTACATTTCGATTGGTTTCTTCCGTCAGATTCCGGTGGCTGGTGCGACCGGTTCGTCGACTATGCCGCACAAGGTGAACCCGATTCGCTTTGAGAATGCGGAGGCTAACCTGGAGCTGTCCAACGCTCTGCTGGATTCGCTGGGTTCGACTCTGGTGACTTCTCGTTGGCAGCGTGACCTGACTGACTCGTCGGCGCAGCGCAATATTGGTGTGGCGTTTGGTCACTCGGTGCTGGCTATCTCCAATGTAGTGAAGGGTCTTGAGCGTCTGGATATTGCGACCGAGGTTATTTCCGCTGACCTGGATGCGAACTGGGAGGTTCTGGCTGAGGCGATCCAGATGGTGATGCGTGCTGAGGCTATCGCGGGTGTTCCCGGCATGGAGAACCCGTACGAGCGTCTGAAGGAGCTGACTCGCGGTCACCGCGTGGATGCCGCTCGTCTGAAGGAGTTCGTGGCCACTCTGGGCCTCTCCCCCGAGGCTGAGGCGCGTCTGTCGGCTCTGACTCCGCACACCTATAACGGTATTGCGGCTCAGCTGCTGGATCACGCGAAGAACGCTTAGTCCGTAGCGAAGGATAAGAACAGAAGACCCCGGTTCCCTGTATTCAGGGATTCGGGGTCTTTAGCGTGTTGGGTCTTCGCTATGTTCCGGTTTTATGACCGGCGAGGATTTTAGCGGCCGAGCATGCGGTGGTGACCGGTTTCGGTGTCGTTGCCCTTGTCGCGGGTGAAGACCTTGCCTACAGCCTTACCTGCGTCCTTGACGCCCTTGAGCAGGGAGCCAGCCACGCCGGAGGAGCCGTCCGAACCTTCGCCGCCCTGTACGCGCGGTGCACGCGGGGTAATCATGAGCTCTGCGGGGAAGTAGGCGGGCGCGTCGCCGAAGGCTCGGCGGGTGTTGCGCACGACGTCCTTGCCGAGGGTCAGGTTCGCGCCACCGCCAACGACTGCGCCCACGCCGAAGGGCAGGGCACGGCCGAGCAGTGCACCGGTCTGGCGGGTGAGGAAGCGGCGGATGAACATGTTTCGGATGGTACGTTCGACGCTGAACATCTTGCCGCTGGAGGAGTTGCCGAGCAGCATGCCCCACTTGTTGGAGACACCGCCTGCCTTGCCGGTCTGCAGCAGCACGGTGTTCATGAGCTGGGAGCCTTCTTCGCCGAGCATGATTGCCATGACCATGGAGCGGGCGGTTTCGGGGTCGTGTACGTGCACGCCGTGCAGTTCTGCGACTGCCTGGGCGTAGAGTGCGGTGCGTTCGAGGTAGCCGCCGACTGCGAGCGCGGACAGGCTCATGGAGGTGACGGTGCCGACGCCGGGCACGAATGCGGATGCGCCGGTGACGCCGCCGATGGCGGTGATGTCACGCAGGTAGGTGCGGTCGAGGCGCTTGTGGATTTGTTCGGGGGTTTCGTCGGGGTGTGCTTCACGCAGTTTTTTGACGATGGACAGCGCGAGCGGTCGTTGCATGCGCAGTACGTTGTCGAGGGTGGTGGTCAGTGCGGGACGGGGGTTGCCGTCTTCATCGAATAGAGACTTCTTCGGGTCAAGCATGCTCTCAGTAAATCACGGCTTGGTGAATTTTTCCTGAATATGGGGCCTGTGGTGGGGTTTGGGGGGTGAAATTTCACCGAGGGCGTGGAGGTTTTTGATCGCTTGTTAGGGTGTTTTGGTCTTTATTTGCGCCCAATTTTAAAGCGCGTAAAATTGTCGTAGATTACACACTATTCATTGTTTGCATAGTGCGTGACCTGCTTCACGGAGATTCGGGTTGCGCCTGATGACAGATAGCGGCTAATACCTCTTCTGAATCCTAAGGAATACTATGACTTCTTCCACCCATACGCCCAATGCTGCGCGTTCTCCCCTGGCGACTCAGGGGCTGGGTGTTGCGTACGCGACCGGCGCGATTATTTCGGCGCAGTTCGGTGCGGCTCTTGCCAAGCAGCTCATGGGCGATTTGGGCCCCTGGGGCGTGGTCGCTCTGCGCCTGCTGACATCTTCTATCCTGCTGTGGGTGTTCTTCCGCCCGCAGATTCGTTCGTGGACCCGTCAGCAGTGGATGGCGGTCATTGTCCTCGGTGTCGCCCTGACCGGTGCGAATGCCTTCTTCTATGTGGCTATTGAGCAGGTTCCGCTAGCAATTGCGGTGGCTATTGAGTTTATGGGTCCGCTGGTGCTGGCGACGGTTATGTCGCGCCGTAAGCTGGACCTGGTGTGGATTGCTCTGTCATTTACGGGCATGGCGATTCTGACTGCTGAGTCCCAGGCGAAGCCTGAAGATTTCGCGTTGATGGGTGTGGTTTTCGCAATCCTGACCGCTATTTCTCGTGCCGCCTATATTCTGGCGACTGAGAAGGTTGGCGCTCTGATTCCGGGTATGGGCGGCATGGTCGTGGGTAACGTTGTCTCTACCCTGCTGGTTCTGCCGTTCCCGTTCCTGATAAGCGGCAATAACCTGTTGAAGGTCACCCAGGATGTGCACCTGCTGGCTATTGGCTGCCTGATGGGTCTGCTGGCTTCTGCCCTGCCGGCGCTGGGTGAGGTTTCTTCGCTGCGTCTGCTGCCCGCGCACATTTATAGCGTGGTGCTGTCCCTGGAGCCTGCGATTGCGGCGGCTGTGGGTATTGTGATGCTTGGTGAAGCTACCGGCCTGGTTCGTTGGGTTGCTATTGCTCTGCTGGTGGCGGCGAGTATCGGTATTTCGATTTCTCACGCTCGTGCGCAGAAGAAGGCGCAGGAGGACGGCACGCTGGAGGATGCGGACCATTACCTGCCGGGTGCGGTGGATGCGCACGCGGTGGATATTGCGCAGATGGCGACTAACTCTATTACGATTCCGTCGGCTGAACAGATTAAGGCTGACCGTGAGGCGAAGGGCCTCTAATCTACTGAACTGTAGCCGTGTCAACGGCTTCTAGCCCCCCCCCGGGTAACGAGTAGGATAGTATCTCGTGTTGCCAGGGGGGGGCGCGCTCTTTAAACGGCGCTATTGGAGCGTTCGTTCTGCCCCGTAGCGGCACAGCATGCACACGTGGAGAAGTACCGCCTTGTGAGGCGCAGGAAGGAGAATCATGCCGCATACTTCATCTCAACGCCCCGCACTGGGCATTATGTTTGTGCTGATGTCCTGCTCATCGCTGCAGTTCGGTGCCGCGTTCGCGATTACTCTTTTCCCGCTGTTTGGCGCTCTGGCTATTAGTGTCAGCCGCCTGGCGATTGCTTCCATTGTGGTGGGTAGCGCCGTGTGGTTGGCGGCGCGTTGGCATACCCGCCGCGGCGGCGAAATGCCGCCGGGTGCGCTGTCGTGGTCGAAGGAGCAGTGGCATGCCGTCATCATTTTCGGTATGACTTTCGGTCTGATGAACGGCTTCTTCTATTGCGCGATTGACCGCATCCCGATTGGTTTGGCGGTTGCGGTGGAGTTCTTGGGCCCGCTGGCGTTGGCGTCCATGCTGACGCGCAGGCTCCGCGACGCGGTATGGGTGCTCTGCGCTCTGGCGGGCATGCTGGTGCTCGGCTATGAGGCGGCGGTCGGTAAGGATACCGACTACCTGGGTCTGACGTTCGCGCTGATTGCTGGCGTGTTCTGGGCGCTGTATATTCGCTCGAGCGCGAAGGTGGGTGCCCTGGTTCCGGGTGCGAGCGGTCTGGCGGTTGCGATGCTTGTTGGTGCCGCATTCATTGCCCCGGTGGCAGCGGTTGTTCCGGCTCCTCAGCCGATGTGGAATGCGGCGCAGGATCCGATGCTGCTCCTCATGATTTTTGGTACCGCGATGTTCGCTTCGGTGATTCCCTATAGCGCGGAGCTGATGGCTCTGCGTAACCTGCCGCAGCAGGTGTTTAGTGTGCTGATGAGCATGGAACCGGCGATTGCGGCGATTGCCGGTTGGGCGTTGCTGGATCAGGAGACCGGCCCGATTCGTTGGGTGGCAATCTGTCTGCTGATGACGGCGAGTGTGGGTATTACGCTGACCACCACGAAGGGCGATTCCCCCAAACAGAAGGATGACGGTGAGGACCCCGTTCCCATGCCGCTACCCGAGTAAAAACTAAAATTCTGCCCGCGTGCGGCGTACAGAAAGCCTTATAGAAAACCGTTGAGGCGGGTACCTGGTTGGTACCCGCCTCAACGGTTTTGTATGTCAGGTTTAGCTCTCGGCCAGCTCGTTCAGCAGGTCGCGCAGCTCATCGGTGGTGAGCACCTCCGCCGGATGCGGACCCATCGCGTACAGCCGGTCCTGGGTGTCCTCGTCCAGCTCGCGGGCGGTGCCAACCAGCACGAGGTTGCCTTCGTTCTGCCCGCTGAGCATGGAGCTCTCGCACAGGCACCACACGTGGTCAAAGACTTCCAGCATGGCGGTTGCCTGCAGCTGGAAGAAGGGCAGACCCGCGTCGTCGCCCACGTTGATGGCGACCATGCCGCGCTCGCTCAGGGCGTCCTTGAGTTCGCGGTAGAAGTCGCGGTTCGCCAGGTGGGCGGGTGCGTCCATGCCGGTGAAGATGTCGAGGATAATCGCATCGAAGCCGGGCACGCCCAGCAGTTCGGGCAGGTTCGCCAGCTGCTCGCGGGCATCCCCCACCACAAGCTGGCAGTCGGTGCCTGCGGGTAGCGGCAGGCGGTCCGTCACGAAGCCCATGAGCTCGGGCTCAATATCCACGGCAACCTGGCGGGAGCCGGGGCGGGTCGCCTGAATGTAACGCACGAGGGTGAGCGCACCGGCGCCCAGGTGCGCGGCGGTGATGGGTTCGCCGGCGGGTGCGAGCGCATCCACCGCGTTTGCGATGCGGCGCAGGTACTCGTAGAACACGTAGTCGGGGTTCTGCACGTCCACGTGGGACTGCTCGGCGCCACCGATTTCGAGGACGTAGCCGTGGTCGCTGAACCCGTCCGGGTGGATTTCGGCGCGCTGACCGCCGGAGAGCTGAATGTGCGCCACTACTTCACGCCAGCTTCACGCTTGAAGGTGCTGACCAGGTCGTCCACCGAGGAGGAGGAATCCAGACCCTCAACGACCTTGTCGTTCACGGCGAAGGTGGGGGTGCCCTTCACACCAATCTTGACGGCGTGCTCGTAGTCGCGCTGGATGGGCTTGACGGTGTCGGAGGCGAGTAGGACCTTGTCGAATTCTTCGACGTTCAGGCCCAGTTCCTTGGCGTAGTCGTTGAAGAGGGTGCGCAGCTTGTCGCGCTCTTTGATGTTCTTCCAGTCGTTCTGGGTGTTGAAGAGCTTGTTCGCCATTTCAACGTGCTTACCCTGAGCTGCTGCGGCTTCTACGGCGAGTGCGGCGGGTACGGCGTTGGCGTGCATGTTCAGCGGCATGTGGCGCACGGTCACGTTCATGATGCCGTCAAGCTTCTTGGCGGCTTCTTCGAACTTGGGTTCTGCCTTGGCGCAGTAGGGGCACTGGTAGTCGGTGTACAGGGTTGCGGTGCCTGCACCGGGTACTTCGCGGTTGAGGCGGTAGCCGACGTAGCCGTCATCGGCGGTTGCCGAAGCAGTAGCCGAGGGGTCGACAGACGCCGAAGCGCTCGCGGTAGCACTTGCGGAGGTAGCGGCGGTGCTTGCAGATGCGCTCGCCGAACCGCTCGCAGACGCCGATGCGGAAGGCTGGGAGGAGCTGGAACCGCATGCGCTCAGCCCCAGGGCGGCGGCGGGCACTACGCCCAGTAGCAGGGTGCGGCGGTTGAGGGGTGAAGTCATGGGGGTTCCTCTCTCTACGGGTGGCGGGCTGGCCTGTTTGCTACATCTGTGGTTGATTAATCTGTGGTTGATGTGCACTCTGAGGTGCTGTCAGCCGCCGTGGGTATAGGGTTTATTGTATGCCTCTGCCCTGAACTTTCCCTATCTTCGGGCGGGTTTGCGGGGTGAATGCAGTGCACACCATAGCCGCCCTGTCGCCTGCTCCCAGCTGCGGGGCCGGTGTTGAAAGTAATTAGCCTCTCCCCCGCCTTTTTGGTACTATTGCGGGGTATGCACTGTTCACCGGTTGCTTTCGGGCAGTTGAGAACGGCAGCATATGCGCCTCTATAGCTCAGGGGTAGAGCATTTCCCTCGTAAAGAAAAGGTCGTGGGTTCGAATCCCACTGGGGGCTCCACATCCGCCGTAACGCGTGCCGGTTTCCGGTGTGTTGCGGCGGTTTTTAGCATCTGAGAGTTGTCGTTTTCTCGAAGATGTCACCGTCGAACTTTAGGAGATTCTCATGTCTTCTCGATCCGCATCCGCTAAGCGCCAGAGTGGCCGTGCGCAGGCAGGTCGCGCCGCTGCGGGCTCTGCACGCCCGATGAGCCCCACGATGCGTTTTGCTCTGGTGTACGTGCTGGCGCTGGTGGTTTCCCTGGCGGTGTGGTTCTTCTACCGTTCCGTGTATGAGGATGACACCTCGTTCCTGGTGCCGATTGTGATTTCCTTGGTGACTTCGTACGTGTGCGCTCATGCGCTGACGGGCGGCAAATCGCCCCGCAACTAGACCGCCGACCAGCAGCCCGCCAGGCTGTAGCCTCGTGAGGTTTCAGGCAGACAAAAGCCGCGCATCCGGTTCCCCGCTCGGGGGTCGGATGCGCGGCTTTTTACGTGTGTACTTTAGACCAGCGCCTTACTTGGATGCGCGCTGGAAGTCGCTGTCGGTCTTGCCCCACAGGCCGTAGACCTTGGCGAGTTCCTTGACCTTCTTTGCACGCAGGTAGCGCGGCAGGTAGGAGCCGTCGCGGGGGCCGTCGAGGGGCACGTCGAGCATCTGGTGTGCTTCTTCGATTTCGAGCTCGCTCGGGGAGAATGCCGCGTTGATGGTCTCAGCCTGGCGAATGTCGAGGGTGATCTTACCGGTCATGCCGTGGTCGTTCGCGTAGCCGCATGCCTTGGAGAGGTCAGCGCCGTATGCGCCGAGGGTCGGGCCGTCGATGGGGCCGGGCAGACCGCCCAGGGTGGAGGCAATCACCAGTTGCGAACGCACGTAGGCGAGCGCCATGGGGGTTGCGGAGGAGCCGGTGTCGCGGCGGTAGTCGCCTGCGCCGAATGCGAGGCGGAAAGTGCCGATTGCGCGAGCAATATCCACCGAGTGGTGCACGCCGAGCGCGGACTCAATCAGCGCGATGATGGGGGTTCCGGGGGGTAGCTCGGCTGCGGTACGGTCAATGTCGGTAGCGTGCTCTGCGGTGGCGAGCATGACGCCTCGCAGACCCTTCACGTTCTTGAGGGCCTTGACGTCCTTCCACCAGTGTTCGGTGGTGATGGCGTTGATTCGCACCCATGCGACGACGCCGGAGTTGAGCATACGGACGACCTGTTCGCGAGCGGCGTCCTTCTCTTCGGCGGGGCAGCCGTCTTCGAGGTCGATAATGATGGAGTCGGCCTCGGATTCGAAGGCCTCTTCAAAGACTTCTTCGGAGGAGTTGGCGCGCACGAGGAGCCAGGAGCGTGAGAGGCTGGGGCGCAGCTGACGCGCACGCTCATTGCGGTGGAATTCAAACATGGTGTGTGACTTCTTCCGTGAATTGTATATGCATTGGGTTGTGCCGTAGAGGGGCAGGAAAAAGCCTGCGGTTCTTCCGCGCGTACCATCGCATTGTGTCGTCACCTCCATTGTGACGGAACCGCATAAGAAGTGTCCTACACCTCTTCTTTAAGCGTATCGCCTGTTGAGGTGCACATCAAACTAACCCGCCTGTTGACCGCAATTTAGGCCCTGTGTTATGCCTCAATCAGCTGGGTGCGGCCCACGGGGATTCCATCGTCGAAGGTCAGCTTGCCGGCGGCTTCCTTCTGGGCGCGCTGAATCAGACGCTCAGCGTCTTCAATGTGCTGGATGACGGTTTCCACGCGGCGGTGCACGCTCACCTGGCGGTCGCATGCACTCGCACAATTACCGAAGCAGCGTGCCATGGCGAGCGCTTCGGCGCAGAGTGCCACGGCGTTGCCCGCCTTGGAGAGGGCGCGGTTCAGGTCGGAGTAGGTGCCGAATGGGGAGGCGGGAATATCGCCGTCGCTGGGGGCGAGGCGGTGCGCTTCCATGGCGACTGCACGCACGCGCGGGATGAGGTCGGCGAGCGCGTTTGCATCCGGCACGATGAGCTCGATCATGGAGTCGGATGAGTCGGTTGCCGCTAGGCGTTCGAGGACCTGGTGGAAGCGGTCGATACCGCGAATGAACCGGTCGTGGGATCGGCGCCAGATGCCTTTGCCGAGCTCGGCGTCGTCGCGGCGCGATTGCAGGTAGCTTTTAAGTCCCATGTGCCCTCCTCTGCGTGGTGTGTGTGCCGTGTTGGTTGGTCGGTGGAGGCTGCCGGCGATGGGCTCTGCGGCGACCCGCAAACCTCCCTATACTTAGGTTACCCTAAATCTCTTTTGGTGACGAGATGTCAGCAGTCAACTGTTTATTTCAAACCCAGATTTTCTTCACGCCGCTCACGCGACGCTCCCCGCAGCGCCAGTCTAAAATGGCACCGGCCTAAAATAGCACCGCAGGGGCGCAGCGATTTCTAGACCATGCGCAGCACAATCTTGCCGCGATGCTGACCGGAGTCGAAGTATTCGTGGGCGGCAGCCGCCTCCTCCATGTCGAAGATACGGTCCAGACCCACGCCAATCCTGCCGGATTCAATCAGCGGCAGCACGTGTTCGCGTACACCTCGCAGAATCTCAGCCTTCTGATGATCCGAACGGGTACGCAGGCTCGTAGCGTGCACCGACAGGCGGCGGGAGAGCATATACCCCAGGTTCACTTCTGCTTTGGCGCCGCCCATCAGACCGATAATGCACAGGTGCCCGCCGTCGGCGAGGGTGTGCAGATTGTCGTCCAGGTACTTTCCGCCCACGACGTCGAGGATGTAGTCAGCGCCGCGTCCGCCAGTTTCAGCCAGCAGAACTTCACGGAACGAATGTTCTGTATAAATAATGGGTTCCGCACCTAGTAAGCGCACATATTCTGCTTTTTCCTCGGTTCCCACGGTTGCAAACACGCGGGTACCTACGGCGAGCGCCAGCTGAATAGCGTGCACACCGATACCGCCGGTACCACCGTGCACGAGCACCACCGCGGGTTCACCGTCTTCCTTGAGGTTTTCGGCGGGGTTCATGCTCATACCACAGGTGAGAACCAGGTTCGAGTAGACGGTTGCCGCGACTTCGGGAATACCGGCGGCTTCGGCAAAACTCAGCTGTTCGGGTACGGGTAGCACGTGGTCGACCGGTACGGTCACGTAGTCGGCGTAGCCGCCTCCAGCGAGGAGCGCCATGACGGGGGTGCCGCAGTTCTCCACGGAGGCGCCTTCACCGACGGCTTCGATGACACCGGCTACTTCGAGGCCGTAGATGGCGCTCGCTCCGGCGGGCGGCGGGTAGAATCCGCGGCGCTGCAGGGCGTCGGCGCGGTTGATTCCGGCGGCGTGAACACGAATGAGAACTTCGTGGGATCGGGGTACGGGGGCGGGGACTTCGCTGATTGTCAGGGCCTCAGGTCCACCGTGACTGTTCTCAATAATTGCTCTCATGAGTCCTCCTCATTGCCGGAAGCACCATCGTTGGTGCGCGATTTACAGAAAGCTTATCGCATGAGATAATCTCGTAGTGCCCTGCGGCACGGTATTGCCATAAAATGCCGGTCTCTGGTGCGTATGGATGGTTGTCCGAGCGGCCGAAGGAGCTGGTCTTGAAAACCAGTAGGCGGTAACCCCGTCTCAAGGGTTCAAATCCCTTACCATCCGCGTTATAGCTTCTGCTCCACGTGTGGAGCGCAAAGAGCCCCGTTCCTCGTATTGAGGAACGGGGCTCTTTGCATACGCCGTTTTGAGTTACCGGAGGGCGTCGTCAGTTGATTTGTGACAAGGCATTCGCAATATACATGAAGAGGGCGGCGATACCGATGAAAAAGCATAGCCCCAGCCAGTTGAGAATACGACCCGCTAGGGCAGGTACACCGTGCCTCTGCGCTACCCACCCCTGCCAGATACCCAGGATGTTCAGCACCGGCGCGGCGAGAGCTACCTGCAGACCACTTTCTCCAAGACCCTGGACAAGCAACCAAAACCCTAGAACGAAAGACAGCGGGCTGAGGAAGCCGAAAAGCAGGGAGAAGTTCGCAGCCCTTTTACCGTCTTGTGTTCCTTGCACAGCGGGAGGTTGCTCGCTCGCAGGTTGCTCCCAGTCGTCCGTGCCGTCAGTCTCCGGCTGTTGGCTGTCATCCGCTTGGTAGAGCTTGGCGTATTCAGGGTTGTTATCAAAATCTTCGTTATTTTGGGGTAGCTGCGACATCGCATCCACAACCTTTCACATTCCGCACGAGGGGGGGTGTTAACTTCACCCTAGACCCTCCCCCGCCGAGAGAACAAGCATGTCGAGCCGATTCCACCAAACATACGGCATACATACAGCAAAGCCTCGTACCTCAACACGAGGAACAGGGCTCTTTGCATACGCCGTTTTGAGTTACCGGGGGCGCCGTTATATGCGGCCGGCTACGGCAATCAAGAACAATGCGACGATGATGGCGAAGGGAAGGGCAAAAATTACACCCGCCCAGCTGAGAATACGACCCGCTAGGGCAGGTACACCGTGCTGTTTCGCTACTCGCCCCTGCCAAATACCCAGGACGTTCAGCAACGGTGCAACAACAACTATCTGCAGACCACCACTGTCAAAATCGTGGACAAACAACCAGCACCCTAGAAAGAAAAATAGGAGGCCGAGGGCGCCGAAAAGCAGGGATACGTTCGCTGCCTTTTTACCGTCTTGTGCCCTTTGCTCGTCGGAAGGTTGCTTGCTCGCATGTTGCGTCCAATCGTCCGTGTTGTCAGCGTCAGACTGCGGGCTGCCATTTCCCTGGTAGAGCTTGGCATATTCGGGATTGTAATCAAAAACTTCATTATTTTGGGGCATCATAACCTTTCATATTCCACACACAATAGATATTAGCTTCACCCTATGCACCTACTATCGAAGGCTCCTACACCTGACAAAAACGCCTAATAACTGCGTATCCACACCCACAGTGTCCAGAGGTTCACGAGCACAAAGCTGACAATAGCCACCCAACTCAGCACGCGGCCCGCGGCAGGAATCGCACCGTAGCGATCTGCTTCCTTAGCCTTCCATAGACCAAGAGCACCCAGAGCTACAGAAGGGGTACCGAAAAGCCACCAGCCCCATACCGAAACACTGACAAGACTGAGCACACCGAAGGCAAGTGAGAGTTGCGAGGCTCGTTCCCCCAGACCCCATTCAGAAGGCTCTCTTCTCTTGTTCAGAACCGATGTCAGCGGAGGCCGACTATCAGGGTCGTAGCGGTCATTCGGGTTGTAGTCGTCATAGTGTTCGCTCGTGTTTTTATTCTGTTTTAGCCCCTTGTAGCCGAAATTCCGGTCGAAGGGGTTGGGCTCTTGCGGGTAGTAGGACGACATTGTATCCACGACCTTTCAATACCGGGTGTTAAGCCCACCCTAGACTTTCCCTGCCGGGGGAACAAGCATGTCGAGCCGATTCCACCAAACATACGGCATATACACAGCAAAGCCCCGCTCCTCGCATTGAGGAACGGGGCTCTTGCAGATTCTCTTGAAGGGCTAAAGCGTTTAGATAAGTGCCAGTATCTGCGCAACATCCACCAGTCTGGAATTGGCTGCGGAATCAGAAAGCGCCAACATAATCGCCAGCAGAAGACTTCCACCGAAAAGCACCAGGAACATGCCACCAATGGCTACGCTAATCCAGCTCATGATGCGACCTGCCGAAGCAGCGGCACCGAAACGCTCAGCCTCATTAGCTTTCATAACGCCGATAGCCCCCAGAATCAGGGAAGGCAGACCAAGCAGCCACCAGCTGAGAGTCACAATACACGCCAGACCGATGATACCCAGCACTGTGGAAGTCTGAGCAGCCTTCTCACCGGCAAGCTGCTCGGGAGTCTTCTGAACAATACCAATAGGAACCATCATGGGCTGACCGTACTGATACTGCTGGCCATACGGGTCGTACTGATTCTGACCATACGAGTCTTGACCGTACGAATTCTGACCGTACTGGTCATAGGAATACTGATCGTAGGAGCTCTGCCCGTACTGGCCGTAAGAACCCTGGCCATACTGGCCATACTGGCCGTACTGAGTATTCTGCCCATACTGACTATTCTGGTTGTACTGTTCGTTCAGACGGTTGTAGTCCGGGTTGTAGTCGTAGGGGTCTGAACCCCGAGGATTCTGAGACATGGCATCTCACTTTCGTACGGCTGGTGTGTGTTAAACAGTATTCACCCTAACCTATCACCGAAACGGGTACAACTACATCTGTCGCACAAACCCGCGCAATACATTTTAAGAGGGCAGTAGAGTGCCAGCTGGTACGCGAAAGCCCCGCTCCTCAATACGAGAAACGGGGCTTTTATGTACCCTCTAGGAGGGCGAGACCTTTTAGAAGAGTGCCAGGGTGCTGACCAGCTCAGTAAAGTGGTTGGAAGAGGAAGAAGCAGCACCTGCCGAGCCGATAAGACCCAGCAGCAGGAAACCACCGATTACAACCAAGAACAGGCCACCAAAAGCTGCGTTAATCCAGCCCATGATGCGACCGCCCGAAGCTGCAGTGCCAAAACGCTCAGCCTCATTAGCCTTCATAATGCCGATAACACCCATGATCAGCGAGGGCAGACCGAACAGCCACCAGCTAACAAAGAAGTTGCAGATCAGACCAATAATGCCGAGCACCATGGAGGTCTGACCAGCCTTCTCGCCAGCAAGCTGCTCGGGGGTCTTCTGAACAATGCCGACAGGCACCATCATAGGCTGACCGTACTGACCAGGCTGCTGGTACTGCTGCTGGTACTGCTGCTGACCGTTCTGAGCGTTCTGCTCGTTCAGGTTGCCGTATTCCGGGTTGTAGTCGTAGGAGTTAGAGTCCTGCGGGTTCTGAGACATGTGGTCCCTCTTTCGTGTGAATGGTGTGTATTGAACCTTACTCACCCTAACCTATCGCTGAGGTGGGCACAAACGAATTCGTCATTCGGGTACTTACGATGCATCTTGACGCAGAGGAAAGCCACTGAACGGGCATGCAAAAGCCCGCGTGCGCACGAGCGCTCGCGGGCTTCCTCAAATCATGAGGCTACTGCAGGTAGCTTCAATCTTACTGCTTTACAAAAATCTTCAATGCGACCAGCAAAATAATACTGACGACACCCAGAACAGTACCGGCAATAGCCATACCGCGGTTCTTCAACTCGGGATTATTCATAGCCAGGCGGCCGGTCGCAATAGCTACAGCACCAAGGATGAAACCGAGGACAAAGAAGCTCACAATACCGCTCACCAGAGAGACAATCGACAGGGTCTTTGCCTTCTTCGCCTGAACCTGCTGCTCAGGGGTCTGAACGGGCACACCGTAAGGAGCCTGCTGATTGAACTGGGGTGCCTGCTGGCTAAACTGGGGGTCCTGGTTGAACTGGGGCTGGGGGTTGTTGGGGTTTTCAGACATGATTTCTCATTTCGTTGAGTAAATAAGACAACTCTGGCAACGTTGCATGAAAAGATCACACGCCAGAGACGCCCTCTATTTATCGGTCGGACAGTAGCAGTCTATCGAAAATGTGTATGAGCCTCAAAGCCTACAACCCATAGTCCGCCCTATAGAGCAACACGAACTCAGAGATATCCCCCAAAGCATGGGCCGAATTGACCAAGCGCAAAACAGCCTATATTCTTATAGGGATGCGCTCACGAGCGCACCGTGGAGACGTGCCAGAGCGGCCGAATGGACTTCACTGCTAATGAAGGGTCGGGGTTAAACTCGACCGGGGGTTCAAATCCCCCCGTCTCCGCCACAAAAAGCCCCGTACCAGCTGGTACGGGGCTTTTACTTTACCTTTTTCATTCAGGCGCGAAGTCTAGAAGCTCTTGAAATCCACGAGGCGCGCATCCGCCCCATCAAGCAGAGCCCACTCCCCCGGCACCTCAAACACCGCAATAGAAGAGGGCGGGAAGCCGTAATACACATCCATCGACGCATTCGGGTCAGAATCAGGGCTCATCAAACGCTGCACAGCATCCTGCACACCGGGCAAATGCGACACCACCATCAGAGAATGAACATTCTCCGAAACGCTGTTAATGCGCGCAATAATGCGGGACGCAGACACCTCATACAGCCCCTCGTCCAGATGAGCAGTAGGCGCCTTCGCCCCCAAACCATCCGAAACCCAAGTCGTCGTCTGGCGAGTACGCAAAGCCGATGACGACATAATCTGCTCCGGAATATAACCGCGAGAAGCCAGCCAGGCGCCAGCGGCGGCAGCCTGCTCATGACCGCGCTTCGTCAGCGGGCGATCAAAATCATTCAGACCCCAATCAGCCTCCGCATGGCGCATAATAATCAGACGCTTGACCCCGCTGCGGTGCGAGCCAGATGCAGTGTTGGAAGAATTTTCAGCCATACCCCCATTCTATCTAGAGGGCGCCGGAACGTCCCGCACGCCGCCACCACACGCACACTAACGCCTATAGGCGGCACAAGTAAACCCCGGCGCACCGGCATCACGCCAGCACACCGGGGTGCACTCTGCAGAAACTAAATTCTGTACACGCTAGATCGAGTATTCCGGAGCAGCCCAGACAACAACCTCGGGGTGCTCAAAGAAGCGGTAACCCTGACCGCGCACCGTACGCACGGTACCCGACAAGCGGCCCAGCTTCGAACGCAGACGACGAATATGCACGTCAATCGTACGCTCATGCGGATGCTCGTCGCCCGAGCTCCACAGAGCCTTCAGCAGTTCCTCACGACCCACAGTGCGGGATGCGTTCTCCACCAGGTGCGCCAGCAGCTCGAACTCCTTGAAAGTCAGCATGAGCGGCTCACCATCCAGGAACACCTCGCGGCGAGCCAAGTCAATCAGCACACCCGAGGAGTGGCTATTCGTGTTCTCTGCCTCACGGACGGCATGCGCCTCCGGGTGCATGTACATTGCGGTCGGATCACCGAGCGCATTACGCACCACCTCAAGGTCGCTACCCTCAGCATTCACAGGAGCCAACGCCACAGCGGCGTACGACTCCGACTCGGGAGCCAGATGGTGTGCATAAGTACGCAAATCCTGAACGATACGCACCAGGGAGGTGCCGTTCGCCGCAGCAAGTTCCTCGTTCAAACCCACATAGAGCACGAAGCCGCGTGCCTCATTTTCCTGAGCCTGCTTATGGACAGAGTCACCGGCTGAGAAAGTCATCGGACGCAACGTGGCAGCCGGCGCAGCGGGACGCTGAGGCTGCACGACCTGACGCTTAGCAGCGCGGCCGCGCTGGGAGATGTGTACATATCCAGGTACAGCGCCTGACATGGTTCAACCTTCTCTCAAAGTCTGTGTACGGGATCCCAGTCGTACGTGGTGTGGGGTGCGCCGGAAGTGACGCCGAGTCAAACAGTCCCCAATACCTGTTCGAGCTTCAATCCTCTTACTTAATATTTCTCCTATTTGACGGATAAATCAAGCGGATTCAGCATAGTGGATTCATCTTTATGGGCGAGAGGAGTACAATGCCCCCTCTCATGTTTTAGGGTTTCAGGGACTGCCTGAAGCTTTCAGTATTTTTCCCTTATAAATATTCATAGCTTCTTTTATTTACTGGTTTCACCCTGTATTTTCATGTGAAGCTGTGAATATGCTCAATATATTTTAAGCCCCTCAAAGCACTATAGTGTTCCTCATCACATATTATCAAGGGTGTTTCATAAACCCACACAAGCGCCCAACAACACCATAAACGCCCAAGACAGCAGACCGTTAGACACACATCCCCCAACACCACACCATATGACCTGCACACGGCCTCCAGCAGACACAACAAAGCGCCCCCGCACATGCTTAAACATATGCAGAGGCGCCCCACTCACATCACGTGAATTACGCTGAAAAACTACTCAGCCAGACCGTACAGGCGGTCCCCAGCATCGCCCAGACCCGGAATAATGTACGCCTTCTCGTTCAGACGCTCATCACGAGCAGCCAGGAACAGGTCAACATTCTCCATACCCTCAATGCCCTTCTCCAGAGCAGCAATGCCCTCAGGAGCAGCAATCAGGCACACGCACGTCACAGACTCAGCGCCACGCTCACGCAGGAACTTAATGGCCTCAATCAGAGTGCCACCGGTAGCCAGCATCGGATCCAGCAGGTACACCTGACGACCAGTCAGGTCCTCCGGCAGACGCTCAGCATACGTCACAATATCCAGGGTCTCCTCATTACGAGCCATACCCAGGAAGCCCACCTCAGCGGTCGGAACCAGACGAGTCATACCCTCTAGCATGCCCAGACCAGCACGCAGAATCGGAACAACCAGCGGCTTAGGATCAGCAATACGAACACCGGTAGTAGTCGCCACCGGAGTCACAACCTCAACCTCTTCCACGCGGATCTCGCGAGTCGCCTCATAGGCAAGAAGGGTCACCAGCTCATCAACCAGCTGACGGAAAATCGGGGACGGAGTGTTCTTATCACGCAGAACACTAATCTTGTGAGAGACCAGCGGGTGGTCAAGAATCTTAATACGCATAATACGATTTTACCCACCCCCGAATCAGCAAACACCGGTAAAGCCCAGGAAGTGGCACACAACCTATAAAACGAGGCGAAGTACCCCCGCACAAACACCCACTAACGCACCCGCCAGCACCACCCCAGAACAATCCGGGCATGCAAAAACCCGCCGAGACGAATCTCGACGGGTTTTCGTTGGTGCGGTGGTGGAGGGATTTGAACCCCCGTTGGCTTTTACACCAAACATCATTTCGAGTGATGCACCTTCGGCCGCTCGGACACACCACCAACAGTGGAATACTATAGCACACCCCCAACAGGAGAGCAAGAAAAACCACGTGCGGCAGCCGGGTGTCGCCCTCTTCACGGCCCCTTTTCACCGTGCCCTTTTCGACACCCGACACCGAAGTCCCGGCTACGTCTACAGACCCCAACAGGCCCGCCTAATGACGGATATACCCATCTACAACCAGCATGACAGCACGCGTTGCATCCTCAGCATTGCGCTCCGCCTGATGCACTTCACGATCCATAGCAAACATGTAAATCGCGCCGAACATAGAGATCGCAATCGCACGAGGATTCTGAGCGGTATCAACCGTATAGCGGCGAGCCACAGCCTCCGTCATCTCCTCCAAAAAATCCAGAAGATTCAAACGGTTATCGCTCATCGCCTCGGTCCAACCATCCGCGCCCTTCCACGCCTCCGAAAGCCACAGCCGAGTAAAACCCGGACGGTCCTCAAGATACTGGAACGCGGCGCGAATAGCACTCCGCAACGCCTCACGCGGATCAGAATGAACCGACGCCGCGCGACGCGCATCGCTCAGCAGCAACTGCGTGCCGTACTGAACCAGCTGATCCACCATGGTCTTCTTAGAACCGAAGTTGTAATACACGGTTCCCTTAGAAACACCCGCCCGGGCAGCCACCTCTTCAACAGTGGCGTACTCAAGCCCCTTTTCGGTCATGATTTCCATAGCAGCGTTGAACAACTTCAACTGAGTTCTACCTGTACGGCCGGGACGACGACTTGAAGCTTCAGCGACTGGGCGCTGCAACATCAGCAGTCCTCCCTCCCTTTTTGCAGATATATCTCTATTTTATTAGACAGTTTTCCCCCGGTGCGACTAAACAGGGTTTGTTACACCGTAATCTCCGGAGCCAGCTTCTTCAGCGACCACGTACGATCACGACGCGTGCCAATGTAACCCAACATCAGACCAGCCAGACCCCACAGAGTCAAAACCAGCATGATGCCCCACAGGCTCGACTCATTAATGCCATACGCCAAACGACGCGTACCAGCCACCGCATAACCCATCGGGAAGAAATCATGCATCCAACGAATCGACTCAGGCAAAGTCTCATACGGCATCGTGCCGCCCGCAGTAATCAGCTGCAGAATCAGAATGACCAAAGCAACAAGCTTACCCGGCGCACCCAAAATCACCGTCAAACCATGAATGAAACCGGTAAAGACCAGAGCCACATAGCAGAGGAACAGCCACACCAGCCACGGATGAGCCATCTCAAAGCCCAAACCAAACTTAATCGCCGCGAACATCAGAGTCGCCTGAGCAATACCTACCAGTCCGAACGGCATCCAGCTACCGAGCATCACACGAATCGACGGAGCATGCGAAGCCAACGCACGGTTATTCATCACGCGCAGCGTCTGAACCAGCATCAGGCCACCAATCCACAGCGCCAAGCACATGAAGAACGGGCCCATGCCCTCACCATAGTTACGAGCCGACGCCAGCGACTCATGCGACAAAGTCACAGGGTTCGACATCGTATCCGCAACCTTCGCCTGTTCAGTCGGCGCAAGGCTCGGAACCTGCTTAGCGCCAGAAGCCAGACCGCTCTCCAACGACGAAGTGCCATCCTTCAACTCGGAAGCACCATCATTCAGCTGCGAAGAACCATCAGACAGCTTCGCCGTACCGTCAGAAAGCTGCGACGCACCATCCTTCAGCTTATCCGCGCCATCAGCCAGCTTCTGCTGACCCTCAACCGCAGACTGCTCCTTCTCCGCCAAAGTGCCGCTACCATCCTTCAGCTCGGCGGTACCGCTCTTCAAAGAACCAGTACCCTCCTTCAGCTCAGAAGCACCACCCGACAGAGTCGCAGAACCACTCGCAAGGCTCGAAGCACCCGAAGCGATCTTGGAATTACCATCAGCCAGGGTCGCCGAACCCGACGCCAACGAGGACGCGCCAGCATCCACACGAGCGGCACCATCAGCCACCGACGAAGCGCCCTTGGCAAGCGAAGACGCACCGGAATCCAGCGAATCCACGCCAGTCACCAAAGTCTGAATCTTCACCGCAGTCGACGACGAACCATCAGAAACACAATGGCTCGACTTCAACGCGCTCAGCTTCGACAGAGCATCAGCAGCGGCAGCATCACGAGTAGCCAGATGCGACTGCAGAGCCTTCTGATTCAGCTCAGCAACCTCATTCTTCGTCTCCTCAGAATCAACAGCAGCGACCAGCTGATCAGCCTGCTCCTGAGTCAACGTACCCGCCTCAACCAGCGGAGCCAACTGAGCGCGCATCTTCTGCGCAGTCGCAGACACCACAGTATTCGACAAGTCACGACCAAAATCGCCGCTACCAGCAGAAGTATCCGTCTCATGCAGGCGCATGCACATCGCGTTCAACTCGGCCGGCAACTCACGAATACCCGCCTGATCCATACCTTCACGCAACTGATGGATACCAGACGCCAAATCATTAGCACCCTTCGCCACCGAAGCCGAACCACTCTTCAAGCTCGCAGTACCCTCAGCCAGAGTCGCCGAACCATCCTTCAACTTCGACGCACCATCAGAAGCAGACGCCGCAGCCGAAGCCAAAGTCGACGAACCATCCTTCAAACTCGAAGCACCATCGGCAAGCTTCGCGGCACCAGAATCCAGCTTCGCCGCACCAGAATCCAAAGTCGACACACCATCAGCAAGCTTCGCGGCCCCCTCAGCCAACTGCTTCTGACCATCCAACAACTGCGACTGACCATCAGCCAGAGAGGAGGTACCATCCTTCAGCTTCACGGCACCATCATTCACCGTGGCGGTACCGTCCTTCAGCTGAGTGATAGCGTCCGCCAGCTTCACCGTACCGTTATTCACCTTCAACGCACCATCAGCAGCCTCATCCATCTTCGAATGAATCGTCGTGAAGCTAGCCAACAGCGAATTCGCCGTAGAATTACCGACCTTCTCAGCCACCGAATCACGCACCGCAGTGCCCGCCTTCGTGACAATATTCGTCAGCACATAGTTATTGGCATCATTCGTAATGACCTCAATACCCGCCGCACGCGGATCAATAGTGCCCGTCTTGCCGTCAGCATCAGGCTTAAACGAACCGGCACTCTGCAAATTACGCGAGAAATCCTTCGGAATCACCATCGCAAAGTCATAGGTGCCGTTCTCCACGCCTTCAACAGCCTCAGCGCGGGTCTGCACCTGACGCCAATCAAACGTGCCAGCGTCTAGGAGGTTCTTCTTCACGTCCGCACCGGTATTCACCTGCTGACCTTCAGAATCCGTCGCGCCCTCATCCTCAACCACGAGAGCACCCACAATGCCATTCACATTGCCGTAAGCATCCCAGTTACCGTACAGGTACAGGGCGCCGTACAGCAGCGGGATGCAAGACATAGCAAGAAGCACCAGAACCGGCAAAACACCGCTGGTCAGGCGCTTAAGCTCAACAAGAGCCACACGCAGAACAGTCATTCTTACTCCTTCTCAGCGTTTTCGCCATGTTCGGGGGATTTATTGGAGGGTTCAATCTCGCCCTCAACAAGAGCCGGTACGTTTTCCTCAGGGGCACGACCGACCACCGCACGCGCACCATGCCAGGACTCAGAAATATGCGGAACAACAGCCACCACAGTGCGCGGGTGGTCCTCATCCGCGGCAAGCTCCTCCAGATGAGGAAGCCACATATACGTGTGGTTCAGGTGACGGGAAGGAGTATCAAAAACCAGCAGGTCAGAGGGGCTATGCTTCGCCAAAGCGGCCATCAGCTCAATGTTCATCTCGCCGCTAATCTCATCCATCCACAAGCCGTCCAGCTCCTCCAGGCCGCGTTCAGCCAGCCAGCGGCTCGCGCGAGGACGACCAAAAATCGGCAGGTTATAGGACAGCATCTCCGAAACATAATCGTGCACGCGCATATGCTGCTCAGGAGCAGTCACATCGGGAGAGTCCACCACGCTGCTGAGAGCACGCAGACGCTTCATCGAAATAGGGCGAGGCTCATCATCGCCCTTACTCCAGCTAATCGTGCCGCCGGACAGGGGAAGGCGGCCAGTCAGCGCCAACGCAAGAGAGGTACGCTCCAGCTGGCTATCCGCCTGAACAATAATGACTTCGCCCTCGCCCACTGAGAAGGTGGTGCGGTCAAAAAGCGGAGTGTGGCGCCCTTTTGCCCAAATATTGTCAACGCTTAACACGGTTAAATCCCCTCAGAGAATGGACGGTTCGGGTGAGTTTCTGGGAGTCCTCCGCGGGCACCGCGCGGGGTGTTAAACGACAGGCGCGGGCAGGCGGAGGCTCCAATACCTATATATGGTAGACCCGATTGTGTGTGATGTAGTGGGCTTTTCTTGAAAAACAGGGGCCATTTTTGAAATTCTTGAAGTATTTTTCAAAGAAATGGGGTTTTTCGTACAAATAACGCGAAAAGCCACGCAGCCTCTGCGCGGCTTTCCACGTTATACAAAACAGTTCCTGAAGCGCCACCACGGGTGACGGTTAGGGGCGGCGTTCCTTAAAGAAGTCCATCATCAACTGCGCGCACTCATCGGCGCGCACCCCTGCATACACCTCGGGAGCCGGAGCAACCCTGCCGTCACGCAGCACATCGTAACGGCTGCCAGCAGCTCCCGTCTTCTCCTCCCAGGCGCCAAAAACCACCGTCGAAACGCGCGACGCCAGAATCGTGCCGGCACACATCAGGCACGGTTCAACCGTCACCACGAGCGTGCATCCATCCAGGCGCCACCGACCACGATGCGCCGCCGCCTGACGAATCGCGTTCACCTCCGCATGGGCGCTGGGGTCATGCTCCCGCTCGCGGGTATTGCCCGCCGAACCAATAATCACGCCCTGCTCGTCCACCACCACGGCACCAATAGGGATCTCGCCACGCTCACCTGCGGCGGCACCCTCGGCGAGGGCGCGCACCATCCACTCGCTGTGTTCGGGGCGAGCGGGAATATCGCTGAGCACAGCGGAAGAGCCGTCTGTGACCGTCAATTTTGAATATTCCGAATATGACATACAACCTCGTCAGGGGAATAAATAAACGTTAATGGGCGCGGCTAGTGGGTGGCAGCCAAAGAGAAAGGATACACCGCAGAAGCACCCGCCAGCCGTAGCTCACGCGCCACAGCCGTAAACGCCCACCGCGAATCCACCACATCAGACACCAGCAGAACAGGGCACCGATGCTCCCGCACATAGTCCAAAACTTCTGCAGGTACCCGGTACGAGCGCAGCACATCCGCACAACGGAACGCGCTATTGCCGCCAAAGAAACGCGGCTCCCCCACCAGAGACACCTGGCCTAAATCCACCAGGCGCCCCACCGACGCAAGACCCCTACCCAGAGACTGAGCCAAACGGGGACGCACCGGCGAAGGCAGAGTCAACACCGCCACCGGACGACCTGCCTCAGACCACTGCCAAGCGGCAAGCACCTTCACACAAGCGCGACCCAGCTCGGCAGGGACCTCAGAATCAACCGGCTCACCCAGCTCATTCGTCGCCAGAAGCTCACGCAGGCGAGTGCCGTACCCCATGTCGCTCAGACGCGCCAAAGCGTAACCGGGCTCGGCCTGCTCCTCCGGGCGGATACGACCGCGCGGTGCATCCGCGCCCATCAGCTGATCCAACCCGCTCGGCCACATACGGCGCGGTTGCAGGGGCACGCCCACCGTATTGAAGCTGCTCTGCGCCGCCTGCTGCACCTCAGCGGGAACTTCAACCGGGTACCAGGGACCCGCACACACATCGCAACGACCGCAAGCAGTCGCGGAAGCGTCATCAAGCTGCTGAGCCAGGAAAAGCATACGGCACTGGCTAGTGCGTTCATACTCGAGCATGGCGTTCTGCTCCACCACACGCGCCTGCGCCACCGCCGCGTAACGGGCACTATCGTACTGCCACGGCGAAGAGGTACGACGCCAATAGTTACCTTCCTTCACGGCGGCACCCTCAACGTCCAGCACCTTCAGCAGAAGCTCCAGGGTGGAGCGGCGCAACTGAACGCGCGCCTCCAACGCGGTAATGCTCAACCCCTCCGGGGACTGGGCGAGGGCATCCAGCACCGCCAGCGCCTGCTCCTCATTAGGCATGGAGGCGGTCGCAAAATACTCCCAAATGGCGCGGTCTTCACGACCGGGCAGGAGCAGAACATCAGCGTTGACGGCGCCTCGTCCGGCGCGACCAATCTGCTGGTAGTAGCTCACCGCAGACGACGGCGCGCCCAGGTGCACAACAAAACCCAAATCAGGCTTATCAAAACCCATACCGAGGGCACTCGTCGCCACAAGAGCCTTGACACGGTTTTCCTTGAGCGCCTGCTCCGCAACCAGGCGCTCATCGGGGTCGGTTTTACCCGTGTAGGCGAGCACCTCGTAGCCGCTGGCACGCAGAGCGTTTGCGGTATCTTCTGCAGCAGAGACAGTCAGCGTGTAGATAATGCCGGATCCGGGCAGGTCGTTCAGGTGCGTGAGTAGCCAGCCGATGCGTTGCGCCTCATTAGGCAGAGTGAGCACACCCAGGCGCAGGGACTCGCGGGAAAGCGGGCCGCGGATTACGTGCACGGGGGCGGTGTCAGTGCTGAGCTGTTCGGCGATATCGCGGCTCACACGGTCATTCGCGGTCGCGGTTGTCGCCAGCACCGGAACCCCTGCAGGCAGAGACTTAATGAGCAAGCCAATGCGTCGGTAATCGGGGCGGAAATCATGGCCCCAGTCAGAAATACAGTGCGCCTCATCAATAACAAGCAGGCCCAGGCGCGGCAGCAGGTACGGCAGCCACTGCTCGCGGAACGCCGGGTTATTCAGGCGTTCGGGGCCCACCAGCAGCACATCAAGCTCGTCAGCTTCGAGGCGGGTGCGGATCTCATCCCATTCGGTCACGTTCGCGGAGTTCACCATTGCAGCGCGCACTCCCGCGCGGGATGCCGCTTCAACCTGATCACGCATCAGGGAGAGCAGTGGGGAGACAATAAGCGCCGGACCCATACCGCGGGCACGCAACAGCAGGGAAGAAATGAAGTAGACCGCGGACTTACCCCAGCCGGTACGCTGCACCACCACAGTGCGGGCTCGGTCGGCGACGAGGGCGCGAATCGCCTCGTACTGGCCATCGTGGAACTCAGCATCAGCGACACCGGTGAGGCGGCGCAACACTTCGCGGGCTTCAGCGTGCAGAGGGTCAGCCTGCAGGGAATCGGTGCGCAGGGAGTCCGCGGGGCTGGAAGCTGACTGCTGGGGGTTCATGGTTCTCTCCAACGGTGGGTGGTTGGGGTCATCGCTACGCCGCGACGCGCCGTGCTCTCTTCCCATCATGTCACACCCCGTATCGCACGGCTCTGCTGTTGGTCATTTCTTGGGGAGGCGTGCGAGCGCCGCGTCACCTCGCATAGTTTCGCTGTGCGAGTGGGGAGATTTACGCCTCGCTCACCCGTGCATCCAGCGTAAATGCCGGTAGAATTGTGCCAGTAATACACAGCCTCCGCATAGTTTTGCACAACGTTCACCATAGGTATGCTTTCTATGCTGGTGTTACTCCGGCGCCGATCCGTGCGTGCGGTCCACTCACAGTTCAGGATTTTTCATGACTTTTCTTGCCACCGCTTTGGCGCATCTTCCGGTTGCGCTCTTGGGTCTCGACCTTGAGCAGTTCCTGCTCGATACCGGCCCCTGGGTTCTGGTTGTTTCGGCAATTATCGTATTTATTGAGTCCGGTGTTCTTTTCCCTGTTCTTCCGGGTGACTCCCTGATTTTTGCTCTGGGTATGCTGCATGAGCAGATGGGCCTGTCCCTGTGGGTTGCGTTCCCGGTCCTGGTGCTGGTTGCTATTGCTGGCGCTGAGGTTGGCTACCAGATTGGTGCCCGTTACGGCCGTAAGATCTTCAAGGATGACGCGAAGATTCTGAGCACCAAGAACCTGCACACTACCGAGGAGTTCTTCCAGAAGCGCGGTAGCTTGGCTCTGGTTCTGGGTCGTTTCGTGCCGATTGTCCGTACTTTTGTGTCTGTTGCGGCGGGTATTTCTTCGTACGACCGTAAGAAGTTCCACCTGTGGAATGTTGTTGGCGCGGTTGCGTGGATTGGTTCGATTGGTCTGGCGGGTGTGCTGCTGGGCGGTATCCCGTTCGTGCACAACAACATTGAGTACATTGCTGTGATTATTGTGGCGGTTTCTGTGGTGCCGGTCTTTATCGAGTACCTGCGTGGCCGTTCGAAGGCGAAGCAGGAATCTGCTGAGTAATATGTGAGCCCTTCTCGGCTGCTGAGCCGGGGAAGCGAAAGGGTGGGGATACCGTCTGGTATCCCCACCCTTTTGTGTTCTCTCAAGCCCGGTAGAGGTGACGTCCCGGAAGCCGGCGGCACCTCCGCGAGGTTACTTTATGCCCATGCGTCGAAGGTCCTCGTGAGCTTTGAAGTACTGCAAGACCTGCGGCTGAGCCAGAAGAACAATGATGGCAATATGCAAGACAACATCAAGTGCGGTCCTGCCTAGAGCCAGCACAAAGAAGACATTAGGATTTCCATAGTGGTATGCGCCTGCTAGCCCAATCACTTCTAGGACGGGTACACCAATCTGACTCAAAAGAGGAAGCAACAGCAAGCCCAATAGGTTAAGGACAAGGTATAGCGCACAGTCAACGATGACCAGTATGTGCGCCCAGCGGGCTCCTTGCCAGAGCTGCCAGATGACGAGCCCACCGATAGCGGTAAAGCCAATCCATGAAAGACCAGCGAATTCCACACCACGCCAGGCCATCACGTACAGGGATGATAGGGCGCCCAATACCATCACAGCAATTGCGCAGCCCATCGCCGCACGCAGAGCGACAGGCTGCGAAGGGACGTAAACGACTCCGTAGGAGCCCGGCATGCCGTACGAAGGAGCGGGTGCGCCCGGAACTGGAAAGTTCGGTGCTGCGGCATTAGGCTGAGGTGCCTGGGGTGCCAGCGTGCCCGCTGAGGTGCCGGAAGTATTGTTCAACATCGTTGTTCTTTCTTGTATGTGCCCCACGCTGATGCGTGAGCCGGTGATTGTTCAGGTGATTGTTCATCCCCCGGCAAGCTCGTATGAAACCTGTCGTAGAGAGGAGGAGCAGACGGGGTTGTACCCCAATCGGTTATGTTTAGCGCACACCCATGCGTCGCAGGTCTCCACGCATTTGGATATATCGCCCCACCTGCGGCTGGCAGAGAAGAACAATAAAGAAGATACGGATGATGAAATCAAAGGCGAGCTTCACATACATACCCTCAAGGGTCATAAACGGACCAAAAAACATAAACCTGAACGCTTGCGAATCATAGTCATTGCTCAGGAAGAATCGGGAAGAGCCAGCTACAACCAAAATATCCAGAAGCATACGCAGTGCGCCCTCGATAATAATCACCACTCGCGCCCACTCATAACCCTCATTGAGGTACCAGGCAGAGACTACTCCAAGGACAATGGGGAGAATCATCGTAAGCCCCATAGTTGCGCCTGCCAGTACATACGCAAACATAAACTCTAGACCCACAAGAGGCTGTAGGGGGTACGTAGCCAGAAGCAAGACCACGCAAATGCTTACCATCCAGATGGCAATGGGGCGCGACGGAAGATTGATAGCGCGCTGAGTACCCGGTGCCCCGTGCAAGGAGCGGGCATCTGCAGGAACCGGAAGCTGAGATGCCACCGCTACAGGTGCTGCGAAGTTTGGCGCAGGAAAGTTCGGTGCTGCGGCATTAGGCTGAACTGCCTGGGGTGCCAGCGTGCCCGCTGAGGTGCCGGAAGCGTTGTTAAACATCGTTGTTCTTTCTCTCGTATGCTCGCACTATGGTGCGCAAATCGGTGGTTGTTCCACTTTTTAGGTAGATTTACGCGAAACCTACCTAAAAGAGTTATTTGATGTAGTTAGCTGAGAGAATAATACTTTTTCAGTATAGGGTAAGCCCTTAGAGGGAAATAGGGCTTTTTATAGAAAGACTGGAACCTTTTAGGCAACTCAAAGGGTTTTACCAGCTAGAAGATTTCGATATTTAACGCAAAAGGGTGGGGATACCGTTTGGTATCCCCACCCTTTTCATGCTCTAAACCTTTTGGTGATAGTGGTGCCGTCTGGGGCAAACGCCCTAGTTGAGGCGGTTCCCACCCTCGTTGGAGTTAGCCTCATGTGCCGGCGGATTCTGACCAACCACCTGACTATGCGGCGTGCTGCCGGCAGTCGTGTACGCCCATACAGGGGGACGGGTCAGCAACACAATGTTCCGGATGTAGAGGATAGTAATAACAACACCAACCGCGGTACTCAAGAGAAGAGAAATCGCCAGGTCCATAGAGTCGTAGGACTGCAAATATTCCATCAACCAGGTGAGATAGCGGGAGTCCATCAAGAAATCTTGCGCAAACCAATACATACGGCTCAAGACCTCGTAGGCGCTACACACGAGGATAAGTATGTGCGCCCATCTGTGCCCTTCCCAGGTCTTCCAGAAGAGGAAAACCTGGATAAAAATGAAGATGAGAGGGAAGCCCAACGTGAAGAGAAGAGACAGCGCCCCCAAGCTGGAGGTTAGATTCTTAAGGAGTATGAACGTTTGAATATTCCTGAAAAGCAACAGAATAATGATGACGGTCATGCACCGCTTAGCGCTGCGCAGGGCCTTCGGGTGTGCCTGCCCCGCATACTCGGAGGCGACAGCGTAGCCGGCGGTCGCCTCCCGGTAGCCGGTGGTGGTTTGCTCGGAGGCGCTGGCGCCGGGTGCGCTGTCCCCCGCCGCATTACTCTCTGCAGTGCCGCTGGGGGCGGTGCTGGTGGGGGCGGCGTTACTCTCTGCCGTGCTGTTTTTAGCCTCGTCGGAGGGCAACAGCACACTGTACTCGGGAACCGTATACTCCGGGTCATTCAACGGTTGCTTCGGGGTACGTTCTGACATCGTCATTCCTTTCTCCCCAGGCACCCACCCCGCGCTACAGTGCACGGAGCGGGTGTTAAAGAGTCTTACCCCAAGGATATAAGGAGGCGCGCCACACCCCAGGAAGGCAGTACCCTTTCTCAGCGTATTCAGAGGTACCCGAGTCACCACGTACACCATTCCGAGAGCCAGCCTCGGAACTCCTGACGTTGTTGCGCCTTTCTACGTGCCCCATCCCGCACTACGGTGTGGCGGGCGAGGGTTGTTTTCCTTTGATGAGGTACGTTCTCCATCCTCGTCATCAGCGAAAAGCTCTCGAAGTTCCGCCGGCACCTGACCGGCAGCCTGTCTCGTCTCAGACATCATCTGCTGGTGTTCTAGTGCACGTGCCCCGCTAACGATTTGGGTGTACGTCCTAATAGGAGCACGAGTCAGTAGCACAATCATCAGGAGGTAAAGAACAAGGGTAAAAATGCCGCTCGCGACACGCCCCAGGCTGGACGCCGCAGCCGCTCTAGAGCTTAACTCCGAGAAATTATCCGCAAGAATAAGCACACCGCTAGCAGCCGCGAGAGCGCAGTAGATGATGGTAAGAATGCGCGCCCACTCGCGGCCATCCCAGATCTTCCAGAGAACAAAAATCGGGATGGCGGAGATGATGAGGGTAACCACCAAGGCAGAGAAGAGAACACTCACCACCATCTCAAAATCGATATACGACCAGCTTAGAATCGGCAGAAAGTTACTCAGGGGTCCCAGCACGATAATGGCGGCAGCGCACCACATGACGCTGCGCATAGCCTGCGGGCGCTTCGGAATTACCTGCTCGGAGGCGACAGGCGCGGTGTAGCCGGTAGTGGTTTGCTCGGGGATGCTGGCGTGCTCGGAGGCGCTGCCGCCGGGTGCGTTATCCTCCGCCGCGCTAGTGTCTGCGACATTACCGGAAATTACGTTGCTGGAGACGGCATCGCCCTCTGCCGTGCTATTTTCAGCCTCGTCGGAGGGTAGCAGCACGCTGTACTCGGGAACCGTGTACTCCGGATCGTTCAACGGCTGCTTTGGGGTACGTTCTGACATCATTGTTCCTTTCTTCTCTTCGCACCTGCCTCGCGCGCTGTAGCACGGGGCAGGTGGCAAAGAGTCTCCCCATGGGGAGGGGCTTCCCGCCCTAGTTGAGGCGGTAGCCTTCCTCGGTGTACACGGAAGTATCCTTGTAGCCGCGCTGTTCGTTGCGGGAGTTCTTCCGCGCATCCGTACGGCGGGCCCTCTTGTACTGCTGAGCGACCGCTTCTTCAGCCCGTCGGTTAGTTTCCTTTTCTTCCCTGCGGGTCTGTTCTTCTTCCAGATGAGTACGCGTTTCTGCATCCTGATGCGCAACAATCCAACCGTCACCGGCGTTCACCTGTTCGCGTGCTTCTATCCATGCCAACCTCGCGGTTGTCATAAACGACCTGGTGGGACGGCTAATGAGCAGCACAACTATCAGAAGGTAGAAAACCGTAAGAAAGGCTCCCATAATGTCACTGACCACAATGGAAACTACGTAGTCTCGGGGCCTTGAAGTCAACGATTCATCCGCCAGCCTGGAGAAATAATCAGCCGAGATGAAAGATTGCAAACTCATCACCCCGATAAAAACCACAAAAGCACTACCGAAGAGGGTGAGGAAGTACGCCCATCTACGGCCCTTCCACAGTCTGCGGAGAACAAAAATCGGTATGAGAGAGAAGATGAAGGTAGCAAATATGCCTGAAATGATGATGCCCGGCATATTTTCCATAACGCGGTCTGGGACCTCGTTATGGATAGATACATAGATACGTTGGATTGCGGACAGAATAATAATGGCTGTAGCGCACCACATGACGCCGCGCAGCGTCTTCGGGCGGGGCGGGAGCACCACCTGAGGGGCGGCAGGCGCGGTGGAGGCGGCGGTCGCCTCCGCACCCTCGTGCGCTTCCTGTTGGGGCTTAGCCGACCCGCCAGACGTGCCTCCGAAGTTAGGCTTTACACCCGTCTTCTGGGCGCGCTGAATCTGCTGTATCTCAGCCAGCAGGCGGTTCTTCTCCACCGGATCATTCGAGAGCGCATAATCGGCAGAAAGCTCACGCAACAGCTGCTCGGTAGAGTCCTTGACCGGGCCTTCTTCCTTCTCAAGCTGACGAAGAACATCCTCACGGGTCGGCTCTTCCTCATCATCCGCCATGCTGTCCTTGATGATCTGCATCTGCTCCCGAATCGCCGCGGGGCTCGGGACCACGCCCACAGCCGGGCGAGTCAGCAAAAACAGGAGAACGGCGCTACCCGCCGTAATCACCCCGACCAGAGCCTGCGACACCATAGACGAAGCAGCGGCAGGATGCGACACCGGATCCAGTGCGGTAAACGCAGGGAAAAGCACCTGAGCCAGACCAAAGACACCCGCAAAAGAGAGCACACCGCTCAAGGAACACAGCAGAAGGTACAGCATCAGCAGGCGGCGCGGATTAACGTACCCTGACTTGGTATAGTCCAGAACGAACCAGAGGAACGGCACCACCAAGACAGCGTCAGACAGAACCTTCGGCAGGGCATAGCTAAGGAACGAGCCGATGTTCACACTCTGGCCTGCGGTAACGATAATCTGGTACGCATCCAGGAGGAAATATACTAGAATGAGTATTATTGCGATGGAATACGCTTTACCGAGAATCGCCATTCCCCGGTCGAATTGCTGCTCCTTATCGCCGACTATGCCGAGGTTTCTTTTCGCCTCTTCAAACGCCGCCCGCTCATCATATGTGCGCTTAGCAGCGCCGGGGGTAGTCTGCGATGTGGATTCGTGCGCAGGTTCGGAAGTAGGGTGCACGAGTCATCCTAACTGTGGTTGGGTGAATAAAGTTATCGGTGAGCCGCAGGTCCGGGACCCGCAGCCAGAATCTGCAAGGCTAAATCAGGTAGTCCTCGCTGCGGCGCAGGCGCCAATCACGGCGCGCTTCCATGTACGAACGCGACTGACGCGACCACACCAACGCCAACGCGACCACACACACCAGCATGTACGGTGCAGCAATATATACCGGCGTGTACAGCGGGGAGGCGCTACTGAGCAGCAGCTCAACATCCTGGCTCGGCGCACCATTCAACGTACCCAGAAGAGCCGCGACTGCCAGCATAATCAGCAGGGATGCCAACACACCCAGCGCCAACGCCACCGACAGCACCAGCGCCGCCCAACGGTAACCACGCAGGTACGCCACAGTGCAGAAACCGTGCAACGTCACGTTACCGAAGGCGCTGACCAGCAAAAACATCACCGGATAGTACGCCTGCGCCTCCACCAGCGACTGGGCGCGCCAAGTCGAAAAATGCGACAGCTGCGTCGTCGCATACGTGACACCCGTGTACCCAATCAGCACCAGCCAACCCACGGCAATAGCGAGCAGAACCCAACCCGCCACAGACACGAGAGTGGGGGTGGCAGGCTTCGTAGGATGCGTGGTGTTCGGAGCGGATGGCGGAGAGGACTCGACGGCGGACATAGCTGAATCTTTCGAATGTCGGCTGATAGTGTGTGTGGAAGATGTATGAGCGAGTGTGTGGTGTGTGGGTGGCGGCGCGGCGTTCATCTACCGCGCCGCCTCAAAAAACTTTAGGCAGAAGTGGACGGGTCAACCGTCGCAGAAATACTTTCAGGTAGCAACGGAGAATCTGCCCGGTTCGCCATCGCAATTCGCAAGTTGTTGAAGCGGTAAATGGTCAGCAACGATAAACCGACCTCGCTCAACCAGACCAAGCCCAAGACAACAAGTATCAGCAGGGGGTCAAGCCCCATCGAAACCCCAGCCCAGTCGAGCATCAGCAGCAGGAACGTAATCGGTGAAAGCACCAGCCCCACCGCAACAAACCCAATCAGGGAGCAGATAGCCCAAACGCTATACACGGAGGCGTCCGCCGAATCACGCGGAGGGCGCATCAGCGGCCACATCTGAACCACCAGGTAAAGCGCCGCCACAAAACCAAAGCAAATCGCCAACGGCTGCGTGTACTGGGAGATAATGAGGCCTTCAACGATGCTCAAAATGCACAGAATAACGGCGCGGACCAGCAGGTTCTTCTTGAGCTTCTGTTTGCGTTCCTTCACCTCATCAGCGGTGTAGGTGCGCAGAAAAGCGGGCAGCTGCCCCTGCCCCGGGAACGGCGGTAGAGGACCCGTCGGGTGCGTACGCACCACAATCGGCGGGTTCGTACCATCCTGAATGATGACGGTAGAAGTAGCCGAAATAACCGGATGCGAGCCCGTCACCACAGGCGGCGCGTTCAGCGGAACGGACACCTCCGGCGTGGCAGGAGTCACGTGACGGATAGGCGCCTGAAAGCGGGTCTGCATACTGATATCTTCATCCGGGTGTTCTGCGGATGAAGCGGCATCTGTGTTCAGGTGTGTAGCGCCCATGAGTGGCCTCCTGGCAGGTGCGGGTCGTGTTTCTGTCTCTACCGTATCACGCGTACTTTAAGGGAATCTGAGCAGTGGCTGGGCATCGTTGAGAGCGTGTCACACCGCCACTTATCACCCCATCAACACCCCTCAGGCATCACCCGGCAGAGGCGCGGATGCGCGGGGATTCGCCCGCCCGTCGGTGTGCGTTAGCTCTGCTCCGCTACACGCGAAGCCTCCGCGTTCGGGTCCTCTGCATGCTGCTGTTCTGCGTTCCGCTATTCTTCCTCTTGCTTCTTCTGCGTCAGACGCAAGCTCCTACGAACCGCCAAACTATAGAACAGCGAGAACAGAACCTCCAACGCGAACGACGCCATGACCGTCAGCAGGCTCACCGTATAGAACACGCCCACACGGTCCAGCAGCGTCTGCGGGCCCTGCACCGTCACAAGCGCATAGGCAAAGAACGCCGTCATAATGGCCGCCGCGACCCCGGATGCCGCATTCGCCAGCAACACCAACTTCACCGAACGGTTCGCCCGGTAAATCATGGCAACCCACATGTGCATCACCAGGTAAACCAGCGGCACCGCACCAATCGGGAAAAGCGTGACGCGAATGAAGTAATAAACAGTAATCAGCGAGGGTACGACCAGCAGCAGCACACGCACCAGGTACAGATTCTTAGCCGGCAGCGGGTAATCACTGGTGACATTCCAGAACTCATCAGCCTGTTGCTCCAGCTCATCCATAGCCTGCAGCTGCATAAGCTGCGCCTGCGACATATGCTCCTGCGGCACAAGATCCGAGGAACCCGCCACCGGCGCAAGCTCAGCCGCAGAAACCGGTTCACCCCGCCGCATACGAGCGGAATCAGCCATCTTAGCCCTCAAAAATACCGCGAGAACGATCCTTACGCACGCTCTCAGCAGGGAAAATACGACCGCTCATGCTGATGTACACACCCGGCTCCAGCAGGTTCAGGGCGGCAATAGCGGCACCCAGGTTGAAACCGGCATCCGAACGAGCCATCACGGCGGGCTGCATCGCACCGGTCAGCACCACAACCTTATCGCCCAGGTCGGCGTGCTCCACCAGGTAGCGGGCAGTCTCCGGCATGGTGTCGGTACCGTGAGTGATGAGCACCTGGTCGTTGGTAACAGCGTTCAGCGCCTCGGTCAGCTCGGCACGATCCTCATCGGTCATGTCCAGGCTGTCCTTGCCAATCAGCGGGCGAATATCAAAACGGATATCGGTAATCACACGGTCCAGCAGATCCTTAGCGGCAGGCTCACCAATATCCATGGTGCCCGCCACCGAATAGAACTTATCGATCGTGCCGCCAGTGGCAAGAATCGTGATCTCTTCGGGGTTCTTAATGGTGACGCTCACGGGTTTCCTCATCTTTTCGGGTCAACGTACACAAATCAAAACTGCCAGGCGAACCCGGCAGGACACGCCCCACCACACGGGATAGGCACGAGGTAAGACCACGCGCATGAGGGTGAAGACGCAAAAACCCGCCGACCCCCGCAATGCGGGAGGCGACGGGTCGGCTAGTGCGCCCTGTGGGGCTCGAACCCACGACCTGCGGATTAAAAGTCCGTAGCTCTACCGACTGAGCTAAAGGCGCTCCTATCCACACAAAACTGAAAGTGTGCAGATAGAAATACTATACACTACCGGCTCCCAGCCAATGAACGGTACACTAGGAAATCCTATGTCTACACCCGCAATATCAACCGGCGCCTCCGGGCGCTCCCGACACCGCACCCACCACCGACCCGTCCTCTACTCCGCCGAGAAATTTGAACGCCACGAAGGCGGCATGGACCCCGCCGCACGCGAAGAGGCGGCGCACGCCTCCGCACGCATCCTGCTGATGCACGGACGCGGCACCGACGAGCAGATGACCGAACGGCTCGTCAGCTTCACCGACGACTACGGTATTGAGATGCTCGCCGAACTCTGGTCGCACGCGAGCGCCCACTCCCTACCGGGTGCGCTGTGGCGTATGTACTGGTTGAGGGATGTGGTGCATCGTTCACCCCGCGGGGTGAGCCGCGCTTTTGAGCTGGGCATGGCGGAGGACTACCGTTCGCACGTGGTGGCGGGTGTTCCCGACCCGCCGAGTGCCGACGAGGTGGTCCGCACGATTGATGAGATTCTGGCGGGCCTGTACACCGGCGATATGGATATTGCGATGGAACGTTGCGCGGCGTTTGCGCACGTGGTGGTGTTGGGTATTCGCACCGATTATGCGCGCTCTGCCGGGCAGGATGCTGCGGTTCCGGGTAGCCACGAGGTGAAGCGTGAGGCGGTGGAACGTCGTGCTCGTCTGCCGCGTCAGGCTCAGCAGATGGAGCAGATCGCGCACGATTTGGAGGCGGTCGCCGCCCAGCTGCGCGCCGTTGAGTCTGGTCAGCAGGCTAACGGGGCTTCGGAGGCTGATTCTGCGCAGGAAAAATCTGCACAGGAAAAAACACAGACCAACCTCGAAGCATTCTAGTCTTCTGCACCGTTTAGGCGCCTAAAAATGCGGGTTCGTGCCGCGAATTGGCACAGGTTCCACATTGGGCCGCAAAGGCGTGAAAAGCCTGTTTCCGATTGACTCTGCACCGGGTGCGGGTGGATAATAATTACAAGATGTCGGGTTGCTAATAGGTAGCCCCGGGCTCCAAATCTTTAGCCGCTTCGAGCGGCCTTCCGCCGAGAGGCGCTCCCAACCCGACATCCCTAAACGTTCCGGTGGGGGTCGAGAAATCGACCCCCACCGTTTTTTGTTTAAACCCCCATGCGTAACCGCGAACAGGGCGGCGCTATAACATTTACTGGTCGTTGCAGTGACGTTTGCAGGTCGGGCGCTCGTGAGATGCGCGCAGGCTATGCGCACCCGCAGCACCCAATACTGGTTAGACTGGGAACTATGCTGCACCGACTTTTCCCCCACGCCAACGAATCCCTCGCCTCCCTCGCTGAAATTTCAGCGCAGGTCGGTGAGGCGGCGGCATTGCTCTCTGAAATGGTCGGCTCCCCCGTCGCGGAGTACCCCGAACTCTTCGAACGCATGCTCACCCACGAGGCGGACTCCACGAACCTGCTGTTCCGCACCCTCACCGAGGTGCGCAGCTCCTTCTCCCCGCCGATTCCGCGTGAAGACCTGTACACGCTGGCACGCAAGCTCACCAACGCCGTTGAGAAGCTCACCAGCGCCGCACACGTGCTGTCCCTGCACAGCATTGACGGCTTCGCCACGCACATCACCTCGATTCTGGACATTATTCAGCGTCAGGCGGTGCTGACCGCCGCCGTCATCCCCAAACTTGCTGATATTCGCGGCCTCGACAACTACTGGATGGACATGCTGCGCATCTCCCGCCAGGCGCTGCGCACCGCCGAAGAATACGACGCGTACATTGCCGAACGCTACACCCCCGAACGGTACCGCCGCTACGCCACCTTCCTGGCGCAGCTGACCGCCGCCTCCAACGCTATGCGTGATGTGTCCGCCGAGATCGGCCGCATTATCGTTCAGGAATCCTAATGCTCCTGGGTCTTCTAGCCTGTTGTGCCTTCATTGCCGCGGTCTACGTGACCGGTGTGCACGACGCCTCAAACGCCGTCGCTGTTCCGGTGCGTACCCGCGCCCTCGGCGAGCGCTCCGCCCTGTACCTTGCCGCGCTCTTCAACGTGCTTGGTGTGGTCGGTGCGTTCCTGCTGCTCGGTGAGTATTCCGCCTCGTGGGTGAGTGCCCCGGAGGGTACCACCGGCCTGAACGGCATTGTTGCGGCACTACTGGTCTGCGCTATTTGGGGTGTGCTCACCTGGGTTTCGAGGATTCCGTCTTCCTCGACCCACGCGCTGGTGGGTGCCCTTGCCGGCGTGAGCTGGTGGACCCAAACAAGGATCGACAGCGCCGCTGAAGGCTTCGGTTCGCTCGCCTTCCTGCCGCATATTTTTGGGGCGACCCTGCTGCCGCTCTTCTACCTACCGCCGCTCATTTTTCTGCTGTCCTGGCTGATGGTGGTGCCGTTCTACCGGCTGGTGGTCGGCCACAACCCGCGCCTGGTGAATCAGCATGCCCGCGAGGTGCTGGCGGTGTCTGCCTCCGCGATTTCGCTGCTACACGGCCTGCAGACCGGCTACCTGTACCTGCTGCTGTGGGCGCTGCTGAGCGAACGCATCATAGACCCGGATTTGCTTCAATCCCTCACCCGAGGCGGGATGCTGCTGGGCACCATCATCATTGCCCTCAGCCTGGGCGCCGGTACGCTGACCGGTGGCCGCCGCATCGGCTACACCTTCGCCTACAAGATGGTGCGCCTGGACCCGTTCCGTGGTGCGGTCGCTCAGGGTACCACCGCTGTGGTGCAGGTAATCGGCTACTTCCTGCTGCAGGTGCCGTTCTCCTCCTCGCACCTGGCAACAGCATCGGCGCTCGGCGCGGGCGTAAACCAGCGTTTTAATGCGTTGAAGTCCAGGATTGTTCTGCAGATTCTTCTGGTGTGGCTGGTCACCATTCCGGCGTGCTTTGTGCTCGGTGTGCTGGCGATGGTGGCGCTACAGTCCATCAGCTAGTTTTTAGGGGCGGTGTATGCCTGTGTATGCATGCTGTTGCGGCGTGGACGGGCGGCGGGTTGAGTCTGAACAGTGCACACCCTCATAATGGGTTGAGTTCCTGGGCTGGCACGGGCCCATTCACCCTCGACTGATTGTGGTTATGTCTTCCCCTACCGTAGCTATTCTGGTCCGCACGAAGGGCCGCCCCCGCTTCTTGAGCCGCGCGCTGGAGAATATTGCGCAGCAGACCTTCACCGACTACACGGTCTGCGTGATTAACGACGGAGGCGACGAGCAGGCAACCCGCGCCGTCATTGAGGCTTCTTCGCTGGGTTCTAACGCGCAGGATTCCAGCCGTGTGCAGCTGCTGACCACCGCTGGCGGCAACATGGAGGCGGCGTCCAACGCCGGTTTGGCTGCGACCACCTCCGAGTACGTGGCGATTCACGATGACGACGACCTGTGGGCACCCAAGTTCCTGGAGCGCACCGTCGCGGCGCTGGAAGAGAGCGGCGCGCTCATGTGCACCACCCGCGTTGTGGAGCGGTACGAACGCGAGAACGCTGAGGGCGAGTTCGAGGTGTACGAGGAGCGTATTTTCCACGACGGCCTGCCCAGCATCGGTTTGCAATTCCTGTTCCGCACGAACCGTGCCGTGCCGATTGGTATTCTCTACCGCCGCAGCCTGCACGAGCTGGTCGGTTTCTACGACGAGTCCCTGCCGGTGGTCGGCGACTGGGAGTTCAACATGCGTGCCGCTTCCGTTGCGGATATTCTGCTGGTGGATGAGCCGCTGGCGTACTGGTCGCTGCGCCCCGACGCGGAGGGCGCCGAGGCGAATAGCGTGAAGCGTCAGGCTGAGCATGCCCGCTTCGATTCGATGGTGCGTGCCCGCGCTATCCGCGAGGATCTGCAGGCGGGTGCCCGACCGGGTGCGTACCTGTACCAGGCGCATTTGGCGGCTGACTTGGAGCGCCGCGTGATTGACGGGCACGATCTGACCCGTGAATCCCTGGACATTCTGCGCTCTATCGAGAGCCGCCTGGAGCGTATCGAGGCTCGTCAACAGGCTATTGAGTCCCGCCAGCAGAGCATTGAGGAGCGTCTGCGGGTTCTCAAGCACCTGCGCACTCCGGGCCGCGCGCTGCGTTCCTTGGCGAAGCGTTCCCTCAGCCAGCGTTCCCTGGTTCGTCGCGGTACTGAGGTTGAGTCGGCTGAGGCTGGTTCGGCAGATCAGAAGGGCACATAAGGCGTGACAGAGAACAATCATTCTTCTACAGCACTGCCCGTTACTGAAGCACCGCACTTTACTGAAGCACCGCGCGTGCTCGTCATTGGCGATATCGGCCAGCACACCTACCACGTGGGCGACGAAGCCATGACCATTGCGAGCGCGGAGGCGCTTTCCGAAGGCGGCGCGGCGGTCACCCTCATGACCCGCGATGTGGGCCATTCGGCGCGCTATATTGGCGCGGCGGTGAATCATGAGGCGGCACAGCATGAGGCAGGCGCGCCCTACGAGTACCTGCCGTTTTTCCTCTTCCCCTGGGCGCCGGCTGAGCGTGAGCTGACCCTCGCGGCGCTCGAGTGCATCCTGGCGCAGCTGCACGCCGACCGGGAACGCCCCTCCACCTCTGAGCTGGTAGCTCTGCCGCAGGTGCAGGCGCTGCCGGAGGTGTTACATCCCCTGGCGCAGACCGTTGAGCGCATGGTGGAATTCGCGGACGCTATCGCCGCCATGGACGCGGTCGTGGTCTCCGGCGGCGGCAACCTCAACTCCCGCTTCGGCTGGCTCCTCTACGAGCGTGCCTCGGTGGCTCTCGTCGCCGAGTACGCCGGTGTTCCCCTATTCGTGACCGGCCAGTCCTTGGGCCCGGTCCTCAACCCCGAGGATGCGCAGGTTCTGGAGCGCATGCTCCGCACCGCCCGTTCGGTGACGGTACGCGAAAGCTCCTCACTCGCCTGGTGCCGCGAACGGGATATTGACGCGCGCCTGAGCGTGGATGATGCCACCGACTACCCGGTGGCCTCCCCGGCACGCACCCTGCACTATGCGGAGGGTATTTCAGCAAGTCAGGCACTTAACGAGCTGCCGGAGCACTACGTCTGCGTGACCGTCAACGAATGTACCGACCAGCAGGCACAGCAGATTGCGCGTCTACTCGATGGCATGTGGCGCGAGCACGGCTACGCCCCCGTGTTCCTGAGCCATTTTGGCGACCCGCAGGACCCGACCAGCGGTGATATTCAGGCGCACCAGCGCATCGCCGAGCGGCTCAGTCCCTCCACCCCGGCGACCCTGCTACCGATTCTGCACGCCGACCAGAGCATCACCGTGCACCGGGCGGCGGCGTTCACCCTGACCAGCCGCTACCACCCGGCGGTATTCTCCGCCGCGGCGGGTATTCCCGTGCTCGCCCTCGTGCCGGACGCCTTCACGCAGATGCGCGTGGGCGGTGCCCTGCGTCAGTACGGGCTGGGCGAGTTCACCCTGCCGTTGGGTATGCTCGCCGGTGGTGTTCCCGAGCTGATGGTTGCCGCCGCCTTGCGGCACGCGGCGGTGGCATCGGATGCACGCCGTACCGAGCTGCTGGAGGCGCTACAAGCCGAGCGTGCCTACCTGCTGACGCAGATTCTTGCGCACGGTGAAGAAACTCGCGGCAATGCAGAAACTCTCGGCGGTTCAGAAGCCCCCGCGCCTTTCCCTGCCGCAGAGCAAACCTTGGCTCTCCCCGAGCCGCTTGGTGCAACCGTCCGCGCCGCACGCGATCTCTTTACCGAAACCTCCCTCACCGCGGGTTTCGAGTGGGCGATGTCTGACCGGGCACACTCCTGGGATGCTGAGCACCGCCGGCAGCTTGAATGTGCCCGCGCAATCGGCGGCGGGTACAGCGCGCGCGGTGTTCACGGGGCACACGGCGCCGAAGAAACGCATCCTGTCACCGTCGAGCCTGAGTCATCTTCTGAAGCGCCCGCCGAGACGAAGCCGGGCCTGCTGGCGAGGGTGGCGCGCCGCCTCCGCGGCTAGATTCGCGACTGAGCCCTTGAGCTAAAGTTTCCGCACGAAAAACCACCCAAGCCGAGGCGCTAAGCGGGGTACGGGGCGCGGGGTCTCTCACACTTCAACCCAACACTCCCCTACCCCCTTGTGCACCGCACCCGCGCCGGTATGATGGTGCCCATGGCACGATTCGCAGACATTCTACGCACTACTGAACAGAACACCCGACAGTTCGTCCGTGAGGGCGTTGAACGCGTCCGGGCTGACTTCTTTCAGTCTGTGCAGATTGTTGCGGCGTCTATGGGCGCTTGGCTTTTCGCTGAGCGCGTCCTGGGCCACCACGAGCCCATTTTCGCGCCGGTCGCTGCCCTCGTATCCCTGGGCTATGTGAGCGGCGCCAAGCATTCCCGCCGAATCCTTGAGGTCTCCTTCGGCGTGACCCTCGGCATTCTCATTGGCGACCTTCTGCTGATTCTGCTCGGTCACGGTACCTGGCAGGCGGCAGTGGTGCTTTTCTTGACCGTGATTATTGCCCGATTTATTGATAAGGGCATTATTTTTACGATTCAGCTCAGCTTCCAGGCCTGTTTCACGTTGCTGCTGCCCGTGCCTGATGACGCATTCACCCGCAGTTTCGACGGCATTGTCGGTGGCGCCTTTGCGTTCCTCGCCATGTACCTGATGCCGCGTGACCCGCGTAAGAACCCGCGTGAACGCGCCCAAGCTCTCATGGACGCGTTCGCGAAGGTTTTCCAGCTTTCCTCCGAGGCGATTCGCTACTACGACTACAACAAGGCGTACCAGAGCCTGCTCGATGCCCGCGCTCTGCAACCGCTGTATGATGCGTGCCGAGGCGACCTGATTACCGCGCAGGGTATGAGTGAGCTGTCCTGGAATAGCCGCAAGAGCAAGGGCGAGCTGGCGCGCATGTCGAAGACTCTTGCCGCGGTCGATTTGGCGATCCGTAACGACCGCGTGCTTAACCGCCGCATGGCGTCCACGATTCACCACGTGCAGCTACGCACTGCCGCGCAGATTTCACTCAGTGACGCGCTGACCGAGCTGTCGCTGGCGGCGCAGAGCCTCGGCCTGGGCATGTCTGCCCCGACCGAAAGCGAACGCGAACACTACATGATGGCAGCCCGCAAACGCATGGTTAAACTTGCAGGCACCCTCGAGCCGCGCACGATGGGTGTGGCAACCTTTGAGGGTGAGTCGCTGGTGCTGATGCTCCGCCTGATCGTGGTGGACTTTATGGAGGCAACCGGCATGTCTCACAAGGACGCCGTGGCGGTTCTGGTGCCCCTGGGCGAGGCGGTTACGCAGCATGCGCCGCGTACCTCGGCGATTCCGATTGTTGATACTGACATGGACGACTCGATGGTGGTTGACGATATGACCGATACCGCGGTCAACGCCCACCGCACGAATAAATTGAATACCCGTTCGATTAACATTATGTTGCACGAGAACGAGGAGGAAAGCCGCTCTTAGCGGTGTTTCTACAGAGGGGGCTCCCGGTGGTATTTACGCCAGCCGGGAGCCCCCCTCCTCCGCTATCTCTATGCTGTTGATGCGCGGGCGGCTACTTCTGCGGGAAGAGCAGCGCGAGCGCCTCACCCAGGGTGGTTACCTCACGCACGGTCACGCCCTCGGGCACGTCCCCCACGCCGGTCGGGGAGGCGGGCACCAGCACGTGCGTGAAGCCCAGGCGGCCCACCTCTGCAATGCGCTGGCGGATGCCCGGCACGGCGCGAACCTCACCCGCCAGGCCGACCTCGCCAAAGACCGCGAGCTTGCGCGGAAGCGGCTTATTCTGCGCCGCCGAGGCGAGCGCCATGACGCACGCCAGGTCGGCGGCGGGCTCAGCAATTTTCGCGCCGCCCACCGTGGAGACGTAGCAGTCGAGCTTGCCCACGTTCAGCCCGGCGCGGCGTTGCAGCACCGCCAATAGCATCTGAATACGCGCTGAATCCAGGCCCGAGACGGTGCGGCGCGGGGCGGGCGCCACCGCCTGGTCCAGCAGTGCCTGCACCTCCGCGAGCAGGGGGCGGCGCCCCTCCATCGTGACGGTCACGCAGGTGCCCGCCACCGGGTGCGGGGTACTCGAAACGAACATGCCGGAGGGGTCCAGCACCGGCGCGATACCGTCCTCGTGCATGTCGAAGCAGCCCACCTCATCGGTGGGTCCGAAGCGGTTCTTAATCGCGCGCAGCATGCGGATATTTGAGTGCTTATCGCCTTCAAACTGGCAGACCACGTCCACCAGGTGTTCGAGCAGGCGCGGGCCGGCGATGGTGCCTTCCTTGGTCACGTGGCCCACGAGCAGGGTGCACATATTGCGTTCCTTCGCGGCGGCAATCACGGAGGCGGCAACCTCACGCACCTGGGTCACGCCGCCGGCGCTACCCTCAACTTCCGCGGAGGCGAGGGTCTGCACGGAGTCAATGACCAGCAGGGAGGGGTTGATCTGCTCAATATGCGCCAGGGCGGTGCCGAGGTCGGTTTCGCTGGTCAGGTAGAGGGTGTCCGCGATGGCGCGGATGCGGTCGGCGCGGAGCTTGACCTGCGCGGCGGATTCCTCGCCGGTAATGTACAGGACCGGGCGCGGCGGCTGGGGTGCGCTATTCTGCGCCGGGTTATTCTGCACCCCCTTCTGCCTCGCAATTCCGGCGTTGCCGCGCGCGAAGGTGGCGGCAACATCCAGCAGCAGGGTGGACTTACCCACGCCGGGTTCGCCCGCCATGAGGATGACCGCGCCGGGTACGAGTCCGCCGCCGAGCACGCGGTCAAATTCGGGGTTTCCGGTGCTCATGTATGCGGCTACGCGCGAGTCGACTTCGGCGATGGGCTGGGCGGGTTTCTGTACGCTGGATGCGGCGCGGGTGCGCGCGCGGGTGCCCCCGGCGGCTTCTTCGACGGTGCCCCAGGTTTGGCATTCGCCGCAGCGGCCTACCCATTTGGCGGTGGTCCAGCCGCATTCGGTGCAGCGGTAGGCGGGGGCGGTTTTGGTGTTTTTCGTGCGCGCGGTCATGGGTCTATTTTAGGGTCTGGGGCAATATGGTGCGCGGTGTTTGGTCAGGGCGAAATGGGGTACCGCAGAACATATTTTTACTCTTAAATGCAGATAGTTTAGCCCTGCACACTCCCGTATAAATATCGAGAATATCCGTTCGTTTTTGAGGCACTTTAGCCCGCCGTTCCGCCCCTGACCTGGCTCAATAACCACCCTTGCGGGTACAATGTTTTTTGTGCAGATGAATTATAGTGACCTATTGCTTAAAACTATCGCCCGAATCGCCCCCGGCACCGAGCTCCGCGAGGGCCTGGAACGCATCATGCGTGGCCGTACGGGCGCACTCATCGTACTCGGATCCGACCGCACCGTATCCTCCCTGTCGTCGGGCGGTTTCAATATCGACACTGAGTTCTCGGCAACCCGCCTGCGCGAGCTGGCGAAGATGGACGGCGCTATCATCTGCGACCGCGACGCCACCCGCCTGTTGCACGCCGGCGTGCAGCTCATGCCAGACGCCTCCATTGAGACAAACGAGTCCGGCACCCGCCACCGCACCGCCGAACGCACCGCCATTCAGACCGGTTTCCCGGTGATTTCGGTGAGTGCCTCGATGTCCGTGATTTCGGTGTACGTTGACGGCACCCGCTACATGGTTGAGGACAGCCAGTATCTGATGGCTCGCGCAAACCAGGCGATTCAGACCCTTGAAAGCTATAAGAAGCGTCTGCGTTCGGTGCTCTCCAGCCTGTCTGCCCTGGAGATTGAGTCGAACGTTTCCCTGGCGGATGTGGCAATGACCCTTCAGCGTATGGAGATGGTGAACCGCATTATCCGCGAGGTCAGCCACTACGTGCTGGAGCTCGGCGTGCACGGCCGCCTCATTGCCCTGCAGCTGGAGGAGCTGCGCGCCCCCGAGATGACCGCTAGCGACCTGATTCTGCGCGACTACCTGCCCGAGGTGAACGACGAGCTGATTACCGCCGGCGTTGAGGCGCTTCAGAACCTGGATGATATGGACATCGTGGATCTGCGCGCGATTGCCCGCGCTGTTGGGTTTGGTGAGAACCCCGACCTGGAGCTTCCCCTGCAACCGCGCGGCTTCCGCCTGCTCGCCGGTATTCCAAGCATTCCGAACGCTATTTCTGAGCGTCTGGTGGAGCGCTTCGGCAGCCTGCAGGCTCTCATGGCGGCATCCCTTGAGGACCTGCGTGCCGTGGACGGTGTGGGTGAGGCTCGCGCCCGCACGGTGCGTGAGCAGCTCTCCCGCATGGCCGAGAGCAGCCTAGAAAAATACATCTAGAAGTACATCTACTCGGCGGCCTTTTCCTGCCTCACAAGAACCTTTTGCATTATGATGTAGTGACAGTGGAGGTTACCCTTCACACCTTGACACCCCAAGGAGGTCACAATGTCATACCCGCAAACCAAGTATCCGTCGGCTAAGCGCCCCGTCCCGTTCTTCGTATGGGCATCCCCCATTCTGTTCCTGATTTACCTGCCGCTACTGTGGTTCAAGGTCATCCCCAATTCCTTTGAGGTGACCGACCTGTCCACCCTGCTTTTGGCGGCACTACAGTGGACCGCATTCGGTAGCCTGCTCGGGTACCTGGGTGAGCGCCGCTTCGCCAAGCCTCGCGCCTCCAAATAGCGCCACGCAATAGACCTATACAAAAAGCCCCCGTGCCGGAGAATATCTGAACTGCCTCCCGTTTCTTGGACAACAAAAATGAAGTCCAGGAAATGGGAGGCTTTTCATGTCTATAAATCTGGGAATGAGGCATGATCGTTTGCTCCGGGAGCAAGCAGCGCAAATGTTCGAGAGAGGATTCGGCTATGGTCTGACCGCCAAGAAGCTTGGTATGTCTGCCGCGACTGTGAGAGAGTGGCAGAAAACGTACCGCGTCATCGGGAAGGACGGGCTTCTTGCCATGGGAGTAAAGCAGGCCAGATACGACTACGAGACCAAGGTCGCCGCAGCAAGGGCCGTGGTTGACGGTGGGATGAGTAAGCCTGAAGCAATGATGCGCTTCGGTATTGCAAGCGCTACACCGTTGAAGCAGTGGTGCAGGCTGTACCGTGAAGGCGGCGCGCAGGCGCTTAAGCCTAAGCCCAAGGGCAGGCCGAAGGGGTCGGTGCGGGCGGTGCCGCTAACGCGTGAGGAGGAACTTGCCGAGCGTGTGCGCAAGCTTGAGGCGCAGGTGGCGTACCTAAAAAAATCGATTGCCCTGAAGGCGCAGAGGCGCTCCCAAACCGGGACAAAGCCCTAGTGGTCGCTGAGCTTTCAGGGCACGGGCACAAGCTGTACGACCTCCTTGAGGTGGCTGGCCTTGCCAAATCGAGCTACTACTACGCGTTGGCTCATCCCCAGCAGCCAACCAGAGTGCAGCTACGTGCCAAGGTTGCCCAGATCTTTTCGCGTACCCCTAACGGGTGCGGTCACAGGCAGGTGGCCATGTGTCTGCGCGCTGAGGAAGGGGTGCGTATCGCCGATAAGACGGTTTTGAAGATGATGCGTCAGATGGGGTTGCGTTGCGGTATACGCCGCCAGAGGCCCTACCGCAGGTACAACTCTTACAAGGGGGACGTGGGGCAAAGTTTTGAGAACATCATCGGTCGCGACTTCACGGCGACCGGTCCTTGGCAGAAGTTGGGTACCGATGTTACCGAGTTTAAGCTTTCCTTCGGTAAGGCCTACCTGGCGCCGGTTTATGACTTTGCCAGCAAGGAGATTGTTGCTCACTCTATCTCGATGTGTCCCAATCTCGTCCAGCAACAAGAGATGCTTCAGGTACTCATGGAGGCCAAACCCGAGGGAGCTAAGCCGATTTTGCACTCGGATATGGGGTGGCAGTATCAGCACGAGACCTACATCAGTATGCTCGCTGAGAACGGTTTTATCCAGAGTATGTCGCGTAAAGGCAACTGCATTGATAATGGCGCCACCGAGCAAGTCTTTGGGCATCTTAAGGATGAGTTTTTCCGTGGGCAGGATTGGCTGACTTTTGAGAGTTTCAAAGCTGACCTTGACGCCTATATTACGCATTGGAACACAGCAAGGCGCCAGGTGAAGCTTAGGGGCCTGACCCCGGTGGAGTACCGGGATCAGGCCCTGTTGGAAGCTGTGTAAGGGTTACTATTTAATGCGTCCAAGTTTCGGGGCGCAGTTCAATCCAGCACGGGGGCTTTTGCGTGCCCATTCACGGGCGAAAACTATAGAAGTGAACTACTGAATCACAAAGTTCACCTGAGCCGAAGTCACACCATTCACCGTGGCAGTCGCCCAGTAAGATCCCTTCTGAGCGGTCGAAGCGGAGGAGCAACCCAGAACGTTGATCTTACGGTCCCACGCCAGGTCGGTTGCGCCCTCGGCACCTGCGGCTACCTCAGCCTTCTGAACGGCGGTCGCCGCGCACAGGCTACGGGTGTACACCTGAGCTGCACCGGAGGTAATGTTCAGGTCCACGCCGGTGTTCGCACCCTCGCCGCCCACAGCGCAGGGGGTCTTCGAGGAGTTCGTGTAGGTCACGTGGAAGGACACCTGCTCACCGGCTGCGAAGGTACGCTTCGCGGGGGTGACGGTCACCTTCAGGTCGTTCGCGGTGCACGCCGCAGCAACAGCCGCAGTGGTCACCGAGGGTGCCGGTGCGGGGGTAGTCGGGGTCGCCGCGGGGGTGGTTGCCGCAGGGGTTGCCGCGGCGGTGGTCACGCTTGCAGTGGGTGCCGCAGAAGCGGTCACCGAGGGGGTTGCCGAAGCAGTAGCCGACGCGGTTGCAGAGGCAGTCGCGCTAGCGGACGGGGTTGCCGAAGCAGTTTCGGAGGGGCGAGCGCTGAAGCTCTGGAAGGGCGCGCCGGAAGGCGTCGCGGTGGAGGCTACAGTGGCGTCCTTCTTGCCGTTAATCATGCCGACCATGGAGGTCACGCCAGCGACCAACAGCAGAATGACAGCGAGCAGAGCAATAACCGCCACGATGCGACGGCGGCGGTAGACTTCGGGAGGCAGAACGGGACCATTTTCAGACATACTCTTAAGGATACCGGGTTTAACCCTGAGAATCACAGTGAACTCTGTTCATGCAGTTTTGGGAATATATGCCCTGTGGCGTAGGCTTTTCGGATGACCTCAGAGCCCAACCGCACCGCACGCACACGCCCCGAACCGGCCCTGCCCGAAGGCACGAATACCGAGGCGCTCCACCGCCGAATCAACGGGTGGTTCCTCGACCAGGCACGCGATTTGCCGTGGCGTCGTGACGAGTGCACCCCCTGGGGCGTGATGGTCAGCGAGTTTATGCTGCAGCAGACCCCCGTCAAACGCGTTCTACCCGTGTGGGAGGAGTGGATGCGCCGCTGGCCCACCCCCGCCGACCTTGCCGCCGAGCCCGCCTCGGAGGCGGTGCGCGCCTGGGGCCGCCTGGGTTACCCGCGCCGCGCGCAGCGTCTGCACGGTGCCGCTGTGGCGATTGTGGAGCAGCACGGCGGTAAGGTTCCCGCCGACTACGAGGAGCTGCTGGCTCTGCCGGGCGTGGGTTCTTACACGGCGGCGGCGATTAGCGTGTTCGCGTTCGGTCTGCGCGCCACGGTCATTGATACGAATATCCGCCGCGTGCACGCCCGTGCGGTATCCGGTAAGGCGCTACCCTCGCGTTCGTTGACGGCGGCTGAGACTCGCCTGGCGGAGGCGCTCATGCCCGCCGATACCCCCACCTCCTGCCTGTGGAATGCGGCGACCATGGAGCTCGGTGCGCTGGTCTGCACGGCAAAGTCCCCGACCTGCGAACTGTGCCCGGTGGAGGATCTGTGCGCCTGGGTTGCGGCGGGCAAGCCGGAGGCGGACTACACCCCCAAGGGCCAGAGTTGGCACGGCACGGACCGCCAGGTGCGCGGTGCGGTCATGGCGGTGCTGCGTGCGGCACATGAGCCGGTGAATCGCGAGCTCATCCTGGGTGCGGGAGTAGGTGCGGGTGTAGCCTCGGCTGGCGATACGACCTCTTCACCCGTTGCAGCCTCTTCGCCAGACTTTACGTTCCCGGCTGATGCACCCGCCGCGGTGCATCGTCCACTGAAGGCGCTGTACGCCCTCTCCCCCGCCACCGAGCAGCTGCAGCGCTGCTACGCGGGGCTGCTGGCGGACTCTCTCGCCCGCGAAGTCACGCAGGGCGATAGTGTGCTCGTCTCGCTCTAGTACCCGCCGCAGAGGAGCTCCTGGAGCCTCCCAAAAGCATAGAAACGCCTGTGGGGCGGCACCGGATGATTCCGGTACCGCCCCACAGGCGTTTAGTGCGCTAAAGCCTAGCTACCTAGAGCTTATTCCAGAGCCTAGTCGTTGCCCTGACCCTCAGCGGCAGGTGCCTCAGCTGCGGGAGTCTCAGCGGGAGCCTCGGAAGACTCGCCCTCGTTCAGCTCCTGCACCGAATCCAGAGCCAGCTCCTTCATCGGCTGAGAAGAGAAGACGAACTTCGCGGAGTCGCCCTCACCCTCAACGTCCACGGTGATCTTCTCGCCGGGCTTGATGTCGCCGAAGAGGATCTTCTCAGACAGGGCGTCCTCAATGTTGCGCTGCATCTCGCGGCGCAGAGGACGAGCACCCATGGACGGGTCGTAACCCTTAGCCGCCATGAGAACCTTCGCAGCGTTGGTCAGCTCAATGGACATATCCTGCTCCGCCAGGCGCTTAGCCAGGCGGCCCACGAACAGGTCCACAATCTGCAGAATCTCAGACTCGGAGAGCTGCGGGAAGACAATGATGTCGTCCACACGGTTGAGGAACTCGGGGCGGAAGTGCTCCTTGAGGTTCTCCATCACGCGTGCCTGCATGCGCTCGTAGTCGGCTGCGGTGTCGTCCATCGCCTGGAAACCAACCGGGATGCGGCGGTTCACGTCACGCGAACCCAGGTTGGTGGTCATGATGATGACGGTGTTCTTGAAGTCCACCACGCGACCCTGCGAGTCGGTCAGTCGACCGTCTTCCAGGATCTGCAGCAGCGAGTTGAACAGGTCGGCATGAGCCTTCTCAACCTCGTCGAACAGGACCACGGAGAAGGGCTTGCGGCGGACCTTCTCGGTCAGCTGGCCGCCCTCATCGTAGCCAACGTAGCCGGGAGGCGCACCGAACAGACGGGAGACGGTGTGCTTCTCCTGGTACTCGGACATATCCAGGGTGATGAGCGAATCCTCATCGCCGAACAGGAACTCGGCAAGTGCCTTGGCAAGCTCGGTCTTACCCACACCGGTCGGGCCGGCGAAGATGAACGAACCACCGGGGCGGCGCGGGTCCTTCAGACCTGCGCGGGTACGGCGAATAGCGCGGGACAGCGCCGCAATAGCGTGATCCTGACCGATGACGCGCTTGTGGAGCTCCTGCTCCATGGTCAGCAGGCGGCTGGACTCTTCCTCGGTGATCTTGTAGACGGGAACACCGGTGGAAGCGGCCAGAACCTCAGAAATAACCTCGGGGGTCACGGTGCCGAATGCGTCGCCGCCTTCGCGCCATGCCTTCTCGGCTTCTTCCTTCTCAGCCAGGACCTTCTGCTCCTGATCACGCAGGCCTGCGGCCTTCTCGTAATCCTGGGAGTTGATGGCGTCTTCCTTCTGCTGGCGCAACTTGGCTGCCTTCTCGTCGAGCATCTTGATTTCCGGGGGTGCGGTCATGCGCTTGATGCGCAGACGTGCGCCCGCCTCGTCAATCAGGTCGACAGCCTTATCCGGCAGGAAGCGGTCAGAGATGTAGCGTGCCGCAAGGTTCACGGCAGTCTCAATGGCCTCGTCGGTAATGGTGACGCGGTGGTGCGCCTCGTACTTATCGCGCACACCCTTGAGGATTTGCACGGCAAGCTCCTGAGAGGGCTCCTCAACCTGAATCGGCTGGAAGCGGCGCTCCAGAGCGGCGTCCTTCTCAATGTGCTTGCGGTACTCGTCCAGGGTGGTTGCACCGATGGTCTGCAGTTCGCCTCGAGCCAGCATGGGCTTGAGGATGGAGGCAGCGTCAATCGCGCCCTCTGCGGCACCTGCACCAACGAGGGTGTGAATCTCGTCAATGAACAGGATGATGTCGCCGCGGGAGCGGATTTCCTTCAGGACCTTCTTCAGGCGCTCTTCGAAGTCACCGCGGTAGCGCGAACCTGCGACCAGGGAGCCCAGGTCCAGGGTGTACAGGTGCTTGTCCTTGAGGGTTTCGGGAACGTCACCGTGCACGATAGCCTGTGCCAGGCCCTCCACGACGGCGGTCTTACCGACGCCGGGCTCACCAATCAGCACGGGGTTGTTCTTAGTACGGCGGGAGAGGACCTGCATGACGCGTTCCATCTCCTTGTGGCGGCCGATGACCGGGTCCAGCTCGCCCTCACGCGCTGCTGCGGTGAGGTTGCGGCCGAACTGATCCAGGATGGTCGAACCCGCGGGAGTGCCTTCGCGAGAGTTACCTGCACCCACGCCGGCGGTTTCCTTATCGCCAGAGTTGTTACCGGGGTAGCCGGAAATCAGGTCCATAACAGCCTGGCGCACGGCAGCGGGCTCAGCGCCCAGCTTGACCAGCACCTGGTTTGCCACGCCCTCGTTTGCACGAACCATGCCCAGCAGGATGTGTTCGGTGCCGATGTAGCCGTGGTTCAGCTGAATAGCCTCGCGCATGGACAGTTCGAGAACCTTCTTCGCACGCGGGGTGAAGGGGATATGGCCGTTAGGCGCCTGGGGGCCGGGGCCGACGATGTCCTGAACCTGCTCACGTACTGCGTTCAGGGTAACGCCCAATGATTCCAGGGCGCGGGCACCGATGCCTTCGCCCTCGTGAATCAGACCGAGCAGAAGGTGTTCGGTACCGATATAGTTGTGGTTGAGCATGCGTGCCTCTTCCTGGGCAAGCACCACAACACGCCGAGCTCGATCGGTAAAGCGTTCAAACATTTACGCACTCCTTGCATTTTCCTATTGATACAAGAGTACGTTGAGCGCGGCTGAAAGGGCGGGCTGATGGGCGTCTGTTCGCCATCAAGAGAACAGATGAGCTGTTCGGGGCGTTTTAGGCGCGGTTTCGGGGCTTCTGGCGGGGTGCAGGGGTAGTTTTGAGGGGTCTAGCTCACGCAGGTGGGCCTACCCTACAGTCGGATGGGCGCTGCCGGTCGGTGCTGACTGCTTTTGCCGGGGCTGGCTGCTTTTGTCGGGGTTACCTGTGCAGAGTGTGCGCATATTGCCGTCGGATGCACCGCCGACAGGTGCTACGGGTGGGTTCTGAGGGACCGTGGTGCCGATACGAGGGTTTGCAGAAAAGGTGAACGCACAAGAATCCACATATACCAACACTCAAACCGCCTGTTTCCTGCACATGCATGAATATATTGCAGAAATTTTTAAAAATTTATATGTTTAAGTGAGAAATTTCAATAATTCGCAAAAAATATTTGCCGGACAACACGGTACTTATTTCCCGGATAATTCCCGCCTCATTTCGGTGCCCCATCAAGAGATAATCGTAAGTTCCGATAGCGCCACCGAAGATGCAGGGTCCCTAATTATTCGAAAATTTCAGTCAGTACATTCCAACCTCTTCAATAGAATACTCGACTCAACGACCGCATGAATATCACAGCGCATATCCCCCGCTTTGAAGAGATTAATGCACCATTACCTTTAGTGTTCCTGCCGATGCATGAAATCTAAATGGGGAGCCTGAACTCGACACCATATTGCGCATCCGATTCTCGGATCTTCCTCCTAATAATTCAGAAGTGGGCATTGGCAAAGGATCAATATGTTTTACATGTAAATAGTTAATTGGGGTAGGTGATATAAAAACACTCCACCCTCCGCAGATATGCAGCGCATATCAAGAAATACCGGAGCACAACTAAAGGCGGATGGTGAGAACACCATCCGCCTTTAGCGTCCGAAGAATTAGAGCCCTAAAGCACCAAACCCTCCGACAGCATGAATACTAAGAGCCTTTAACCCTGAGCCTTCATTGCTTCGTAGTATGCGTCCTGAACATCCTGGTGGATGCGGCCACGGTCAGAAACCTTGTGACCGTTAGCCTTAGCCCATTCGCGGATTGCTGCGGTCTCGGGGTTGCGCTTAACCGGAGCAGCGGTGCCACGGGGAGCACGGGTGCGCTGGGTAGCGGTGCCCTGCACGCGGCGGGACTTCGCTACGAAGGGGCGGATAGCGTCACGCAGGCGAGCTGCGTTTGCGGAGGACAGATCGATTTCGTAGTGAGCGCCGTCCAGGCCAAAACGGATAGTTTCGTCTGCGGGGCCGCCGTCGAGATCGTCTTCAAGGATGATGCGAACCTTCTGTGCCATTGAGGCACCTCCTCATCTGTTGCATATATCCTGTGGAGTAAACTCAAAAGCCTCTATCGGGATTGAGAAAATAATGTGCCGGATATATTTATGTACTAATTTTCTTTCATATAGTAACAGAACTGTATTAAAAATTCCGAAAATATTCTGAGCATTGAAACAATGCACCAATCACCCGCAGCGATATATCGCTTCTGTGCATCCCCGCTAAATCTGCACTCGCTACAAGAACATTAAAGTGAAGTTTAGAGTGCAAATACTTTGGATTCTTCCAGACAGCAGACACAGCCCCCAGAGACAAAGACACCTAATAATGCGCCCCGGCGTCCCCGACAATCTGAGCGCAATATAGCGCCCGCACGAGCCTGCACATTAGACCATTCACACCATACATTTCAGCCCTATTCAAAAGCGAAATTCTGCCACCTCTCAACCCCTCATTATTTTCTATGTAACGCGTTCATGCATAAGAGCAGAAACCCCCGCCAGAGTGAATAGAGCAGCATAAATCAGCACCAGAATAGAGTAAAAACGCCCCTGACCTGTGTAAATAAACAGAAACCCCACCCCAGAAGCTATACACCGTGCAAAAGAGTACACAGAAAACGGCGGGTACCGCAGATACAACCGTATCCGCGGCACCCGCCGCATTAACACCCTCACAGGTGAAGGGGAAGCTTAGGCCTCCGGCTTCATCAGGGGGAAGAGAATAGTCTCACGAATACCGGGCTGACGCACCACAGTACCCGGACGCTCCGGATCCTGATCGCCCGCCAGCAACATAATCAGACGGTCAATGCCCAGACCCAGGCCACCCATCGGGGGTGCACCGTGCTCCAGGGCGCGCAGGAAGTCCTCATCCAGCTCCATCGCCTCATCGTCACCGGCAGCAGCCAGCAGCGACTGGGCGGTCAGGCGCTCACGCTGAATGACCGGGTCAATCAGCTCGGAGAACGCGGTACCGCGCTCCATACCGCCAATAATCAGGTCCCACGCCTCAATCAGGGGCTCACCGGAACGGTGCGGACGAGCCAGCGGCTGAGCGCTCGGCGGGTAATCGTACACGAAGGTCGGGTTCACCAGGGTCGGCTCAACGATCTCACCGAAGAGCTCGGTCACCAGCTTCTCAGCGTCCCACTTCGGGTCGATGTCCACCTCGTGCTTCTCAGCAATTTCGCGCAGAACGGAAGCGTCAGTCTCGGGGGTGATCTCAACGCCCACAGCCTCGGACAGGCCCGGGTACACGCCAACCCACTTCCACTCACCAAACAGGTCAATGGTGCCGTTCTCAGTCTCAATACGCTCAGTGCCGACAGCCTTCGCGCAGCTCTGGATAATCTCCTTCATGCGCTCAGCCATCACGAACTGATCAGCATAGGTCTCGTAGCACTCCAGGGTGGTGAACTCGGGGCTGTGGGTCGAGTCCACGCCCTCGTTACGGAACACGCGACCAATCTCGTACACGCGGTCAATGCCACCAACCACTGCACGCTTGAGCGGCAGCTCAGTCGCAATACGCATGGTCATCGGCTGGTCAAAAGCGTTCAGGTGGGTACGGAACGGGCGAGCCGTCGCGCCACCGTGCACCAGCTGCAGAACGGGGGTCTCAACCTCAATGTAGCCGTGATCTTCCAGCACGCGGCGGACGGTGCGGGTAATCAGGGCGCGCTTCTTCACCAGCTCGCGAGCCTCCTCGCGAACCATCAGGTCCAGGTAGCGCTGGCGAACGCGGGTTTCCTCGTTCAGGTCCTTATGCAGAACCGGCATGGGGCGCAGCGCCTTCGACGCCATCTTCCAGTCGGTCACCATGATGGACAGCTCACCGCGGCGAGAAACAATCACGCGGCCGGTCACGAACACGTGGTCACCCAGGTCAACCAGGGACTTCCATTCAGCCAGGGACTCCTCGCCAACCTCAGCCAGCGACAGCATCGCCTGGATGCGCTTACCCTCGGTACCACCCTGCAGGGTCGCGAAGCACAGCTTACCGGTGTTACGGACGAACACCACGCGGCCGCCCACATGCACCACACGGTCAGTCTCGTCGCCAGCCTTCAGCTCCTCAGCAGCCAGCTTCGGATCGTACTCGGCGCGCAGATCCTCAATGTGGTTGGGCTCCACGCGGTTACCCTCAGAATCCAGCAGACCCACCGGGTATGCCTCGCGACCCGACTCAATCAGCTTCGCACGCTTCTCCAGGCGAATCTGCATCTGCTCGGACATATCAGCAATCGCCGGTGCGGCAGTGTGCTCAGTGCTCACAGTGATACCTATCTGTGTAGTGTGTTGGGGACTCTTCTAAACGAACGAACGCTTAGCGCAGGTCCATGTTGTCAATCAGGCGGGTCGGACCAACGAACGCAGCAACTAGTGCCAGGACTCGTTCCGACTCCTCAGTCGGCTCACCGAAAGTCATCGGGTCGACCAGTTCCAGGTAGTCAAGGCGTACACCCGGAGTGGAGTTGATACGCTCACGCGCACCGTCCAAATCAATCTCGTGGAAGCCACGGTTCAGCGAATTCTCACGCAGCATCGCCAGGGTGCGAGACAGCACCAGGGCAGACTCGCGCTCCTCATCCGACAGGTAGCTATTACGCGAAGACAGCGCCAGACCGTTATCGTCGCGAACGATCGACACAGGGCGCATGGTCACGTCGTGGTTGAAGTCGCGCACCATACGCTGGATCAGGATGTACTGCTGAGCGTCCTTCTGACCGAAGTACGCGTTCACCGGGTGGTTACCGGCTGCGGGGCGAATAATGTTGAAGAACTTATTGACCACGGTCAGCACGCCATCAAAGTGGCCCGGACGGGTCGCACCCTCAAACTTGGTGCCCAGCTCGCCGCTCGAAATGCGGATGAGCGGGTCGCCGTCGGGGTACATCTCTTCAACCTCGGGGGCAAAAATAATGTCAACACCGGCGGCACCGGCCAGGGCAGCGTCTGCCTCCAGGGTGCGCGGGTATGCTTCGTAATCCTCGCCGGGGCCAAACTGCAGCGGGTTCACGAAAATGGAGGCGACCACTACATCGTTCTGTTCAGCGGCGCGACGCAACAGGGTTGCGTGGCCGTCGTGCAGGGCGCCCATGGTGGGCACGTAGCCCAGGGATGCGTTCTTGTACTGAACTGCGGTGCCGTTCTGCTCCGCCTCCTGGCGGGCTGCTCGGTCCAGTTCCTCCTGCACTGCGGCAAGGGATTCGGTGATTGCCGTGCGGAAATCCGCAATGGTGGTCACGACTCGGGGCATCGAAGTCTCAGTCATGACGAGAACTCCTTGTTTTCGGGGGCTGAATCATCAATATCGCCGGGGTGGTTGCGGTCCGAAGACTCACCCAGCAGATTCTCAATTCGTCCCAGTTGTTCATCGTTTAACAAACCTCTATTATGCGCTCTTTTTGCGGTTGCGTGTGCCAGAGCGGCGTAAGAGTCTGTAATATCACCTGTTTTCTCATGCTCTGAGTACTCATTCAGAGCCTGAAGGTGAGCCTTCACGGTACCAGCATCTCCACGTGCCACGGGCCCGGTGAGAGCGCCCTCACCGCTGGCGAGCGCATTGTCCACGGCGGCTCGCACGAGCGGCCCCATGTAGCGTGCCGGGTCCTCAATACCGATGGAGGCGAGCATCTGCTGGGACTGACCCAGGATGGTCACGAGGTGGTTCGCGGCGTGCGCTAAAGCTGCGTGGTAGAGCGCCCGGTCAGCCTCGGCAACGTGCACGGGTTCGCCGCCCATTTCCACCACGAGTGCCTGAGCAATCGGGATGAACGGTGCGGGCCCGGTCACGGCGAAGCAGGTGCCGTTCAGGCGCTGCAGGTCCACGGACATGCCGGTAAAGGTCATGGCGGGGTGAATCGCCAAACCGATAGCGCCCAGCGCGGTCGCCGGTGCGAGAACCTCGGTGCCGTGACGGCCGGAGGTGTGCACCAGAATCTGACCGGCGGTAATACTTCCCGAAGACGCCAGGTAGGTGACAAGGCCCGGCAGCTCATCATCGGGAACCGCGAGAATCAGCAATTCGCTACGCTCAGCAATCTGCTCCACCGGCAGCAGCGGCACATCGGGAAGCAGCATCGCGGCGCGCTCCTGAGAAGCCTCAGAGACCGCGTGAACACCCACAATAGTGTGCTCGCAGGCGCGCAAAGCCGCACCGAGGACGGATCCGACCCTCCCGGCTGAAATAATTCCAATGCCCAAACGCGCAGGTTTTGAATGCTGTATCACGGCTTTAAGTATATTCTCCCTTTCACGCCGGCCCTGCCGCCGGTGTCACGAAGACGACCGACGGCAGGATGCGCTCTGCAGTTTATGTAGCTCACTCACGGACGAGCCGGCTTAGGGGCGCCCGCTCATCACCGGTACGCGGTAGTAGGGTTCAATACCCTCCAGGCGAACCGTCATCAACCACACCAAATCCTCGCAGACGCGCGGCGGCAGGTGCATCATGAGCGTGCGCACCGGGCCGGGCACCGTACCGAAATGCACGCTCGCGCATCCGAAGGCACGCTGCAGCGGGCCCTGACCTCGGCTCACGCTCAGCACACGGCTGACCGGAACAATCGACAGCGTGCGGATAAAGTAGCCGCCACGAATCAGTAGCAGGTCGCCCTGCGTATGCTCGCCGACGCTCGAACGTGCCGCATCAGAATCAATGCGGGTGCTCGCCTGCACCGAACCGGCAGTGTAACCGACCGTGGTCACGCCGTTACGCTTCCAGGTAAGCAGGTCCATCCAGCGCGCCGAAGAGGGCGTCACAATCATTGCCGGAACCTGCGGCTTCTGACTCTTCAGCGAACCGTTGGCGGTATCCAGCAGCACCTGCGCCTGCGCCTCATCCAGCGCGGGTAGGAGCAGACGCAACACCATCAGCGTCTCCTGTTTGTTGCCGACCGGCAGGGCAACGTTGCGGGTCACCAACTTCTGGTTGTCGTTCTTCTCAATACCAATACCGGCAATGGTCATCTTGACGCGGTACCAGCCGAACGCACGCCACAGGATGGACTGCTCCACGGCGAGCGCCTGAATACGCTCAACCATCACGTTCTGGGTGTGCGTGCCAGTGAAACCGTAGCGCAGGGTCACGCCGCCCTGACCGCTGGGGGTGATTTTGAAGTTCGCGGCACCGTCAAAACGTGTCCAGAGGGCAACCACATAACCGACCATGGGCGCGAACATACCGGGTAGCAACGCCATGAAAATCAGGAACGGGCTCTCGCCGTCCAGGATCGCGGCAATGACCGCGGCACCAACCATGAGAGCCACGGCGGGCACCAGCCACACCAGATGCTCCAGCATGATGGAGGCAATCAGACGCATATTCGAGATGCGGAAAATCGGCGGCTGCGAGGGGTCAGCCGCGACCGGCATCGGCATGCGAGCGCCGCGGCGGGATGCGCCGGGCTGCTGGATGCCCTGCTCGGGTGCAGGCTGCGAGTAGCCGCCCTGCTGAGGCGCCGCCTGCTGATGAGCGGGCTGGGCGCCGTCCTGCGCGGGCGCACCATAAGATGCCTCATAGGGCGCACCATAGGAGGCCTCGTACGGCTGATGCAACTGATCTGCATCCGGCATGCGCTCCGCCGAAATCTGCATGCTCTCGGGCAGCACGTCGACCGGGCGGCCCGCCGCCTCCGAACGCAACAGGTTGATGCTCGCCATCGCGGTACGGCGCAGAACCTCCGCCTTGCGGGCGGAAACGTACTTGATGTGCAGCGCCTCCGAAGAGCCGTCAGCCACCTCAAAACGAAGCTCCGACACACCCAGCAGGCGCGCCACCAGAGGACGCGAAATGTCCACGCTCTGCACGCTCTCCAGACGGATCGTGCGGTTCTTCTTGAACAGAAAACCGCTACGGCGGTGAATCGCCAAATCGTCCAGGCTATAGCGGGTAAACCACCAGTCAATCGAGCCAGCAACCAGAATCAGCACGAGCACGGCGAAGCCGATAAGCTGCGAGTACGTTGCGCTGAAGTAGCTACTGTTCTCATCGAATGCCTGCGTCAATCGCGCGCCCCACTCGTTCGGCGGGGTGGTCAGAATATTCAGGATAATGCTCTGGAAGAAACCAAACGCCAGCAGAATAATGAACCAGAGGTTCATGATGAACGTGCGGATATCGGCACGCCACCACTTCTGCTCCTGCGGCATCTGGGAGGCAGGAGGCTGCGGTGCCTGCGGCGCGGGGTTGACCGGATTCGGGGTACTCATTAGAGTGCCGCCATTCGCTCATCGGCGCGGCGCACCAGATCCGCGCGCAGCTCCTCCGCCGCATTCAGCGGAATACCAAACAGCACCATCGTGCCGGTGGTCGTACCCGCGGTGCGCACCGTCAGGCGGGCAACACCGCACATGCGCTCCAGCGGACCAGAATCCACATCAACATACTGGATGCGCCCGTACGGCATAGAGCTCATGGAACGGAACACGATACCGCGGCGAGCCATCAGGTGATTCGACTCCAGCGCGTAGCCGAGCGCACGAGTACGGCGCGGAGTGGTCAGAATCCACCACAGACCCCACAGACCAAACACCGCAATCACAGCCAGACCGACGATGCGTAGCGCCTCCGGACCGCCGAAGAACGCACCCGCACAATACAAGGCAACGCCCGCAAGAATCGGGAGCGCCAGGGCGGAAAGAGTGTGAACAAAACGAACCGTCAGGTAGCGGGAGGCGGCGGGTACCCACTGCGGCTCCGGCACGGGTTGCGCGGGAACCGGCTGGGAGCTTACCGGCTGAGAAGGTGCCGGCTGCGCGGGAACCGGCTGAGGCGCGTTCGGGTACGCGGCAGCGGGCGGAACCTGCTGACCGTACTGCGCTTGCTGTCCATACTGCGCCTGCTGGTCATACTGGCTCTGCTGTCCATACGGGGCACCAGGCTGACCGTAAGCCGCCTGCTGGTACTGCCCATACTGGTTCTGCCCGTACTGACCCTGCTGACCGGGCTGACCGGGCTGACTCTGCCCATACTGACCGTATTGGCCGTTCTGAGCGTCCTGCCCGTACCGACCATTTGGCGAATAACTATTCTGGTTAGGAGCCGACATAGGTTCCTCCCTCTCGCGGCTTTACAGCACCGGAAGAGGAGGCCGCATCCTCATCATCCTCCGGCGGAATACGACAACAATGCTGCGCCCACAGGCCAGCAATCAGCAGGGCAACACTGCCCACACAATTAACGAGAACCTCCCAAAAGACCACCGAAAAACCGCGCACAGACACCATCGCCAGGTGGTAGCCAAGAATCGCACCGCACCAGCCCGTCAACAGGGCACCGGTCATGATGGAGCCCTGCGCGTACGCTACCGCACGCGCCGCAAGAATCGGGCCCATATGCGGCGCCTTCTCACGCGTCTGAATACGACGATAACGAGCCACCTGCACACCCAGCCACACGGCTCCCGCCGCAACCAGCAGGCACACCGCGCCGAGCATCCACGAGAAATTCAGCTCACCAAAACCGGCGCCAATCATCACGGAATTCACCATAAGAGCGGCAGCGGCACCGCACACAGCCGCCACAATAATCGCCCGATAACTCAGGGGCTTCATGGTGTTTCCTTTCGGTAGGTTCTTCTACCTTCCAGAGTGCCACATTTAAGGCTGATCAGGTACCTGCATCTCACGCATATAGCTGATAGCGTCTTCATCCGCCTCAACCAGCGTGCGGGACAGTTCCGCAACGCTCACGACCTCGCGGCTCAGCGGCGCAGGAACCTCATCCGGCCGCTCCCCCGAAGGCTCCGCACGCCGGGTCACCGTCAGGTACGCCTGCGGGTCCATCTGCGCCCACGGCACCAGCACAAAAGCACGCTCCTGCGCCCGCGGATGCGGCAAAGTCAGCACCGGATCCTCAGAGATCACGCCGTCATAGTCAATCACGTCAATATCGAGGGTGCGCGGGCCCCAACGCACCAGGCGCTCACGGTGATGCGCCGCCTCCACCGCGTTACACAGCTTCAGCAGCTCGTAAGCGCCCAGGTCAGTGGTCACCTCAATGACCGCGTTCACGAAATCCGGCTGACCCGCCGGACCACCCACCGGGGCGGTACGGTACAGCCCGGAGGCGCGCACCAGCTGCACGCCACCGGCCACCAGGTCGGCGACGGCGCGCTCCAGGGTGTCTTCGCTTTCGCCCAGGTTCGAGCCCAACGCCAACACCGCGCGGTGCGCATACTTTGCCGTACCCGCCACTAGCGGCCACCCTCAGCGGCGCGTTCACGGAACACGCTCACCGCAACGTTACCGAACGGCAGCTCAATCGGCGCCTGCGGTTTCGACACGGTAATCTCCACCGCGTCCACCAGCTCAAACATGGCGAGGACACCCTCGGCAATGTTCACCGCAAGGGTCTCAATCAAATCCAGCGAACCGTTCGTAATGTGGCGGTGAATCAGGTCAACCACCAGCGCGTAGTTCGTGGTCTTCGTCAGGTCATCCGTAGCGGCTGCGGCGGAAAAATCGCTGTACAGGGTCGCGTCCACGACGAAGGGCTGGCCGTCGCGCTTCTCAAAATCGAGCACGCCGTGGTACCCCTTAGCGGTGATACCGGTGAGGGTGATGCGGTCGTGGCGTGCGTAGTCTGCCTGGGTCATTGGGGTCTCCTAGAAAGTATTTGGGGCGGGGGTTGGCGAGTAGCTAACGGGGCTCTAGCTGACAGAGCGCAACGCGGAGGCGACCGTCACCGCATCCACGCTGGCGGGTACGTCATGCACGCGCACAGCCCACACGCCGCGCGCCGCCACCAGTGCGGTTACCGCCGCTGAGGCTGCGGCACGGTGCTGAGCCGGGCGCGGCTCCGAGAGCGACTGCCACAGTTCGCGTTCCGCCTCACCCGCATCGGTTGCGGTGAAGCCGCTCGCGTTCAGGCGCTCAGCCAGTGCCATATCCGCCGCCGTGAGGGCGTTGGCGATAAAACGCTTGCGGGAACCGGCAATGAGCAGGCGGTGGCCCAGGCCCTGCAGCTCGTCAATGGCGGCGAGCAGCTCCCAGTCCTGCATGCCGCCCTTCGCGAAGCCCAGACCCGGATCAAGAATCAGGTTCTGCGGCAGCACACCGGCTGCAAGGAAACGCTCACGCAGATCGGTCAGCTCCTCCACGACCTCGGTGACCACGCCGCGCGGGTACTCCGCCAGGCTGTCCATGGTCTGGGAGGTGCCGCGCGCGTGCATGAGGATGTACGGCACCTGCAGCTCGGCGGCGGTTTCAATCATTTCATTGCTCACGTTCAGACCGGATATATCGTTGATGATGTGCGCACCGGCGGCGATGGCGGCGCGGGCGGTCTGCGGGTTCATGGTGTCAACGCTGATGGTGGTGCCCAGCTGCGCGACCGCCTCGATGACGGGCAGGATGCGGCGCTGCTCCTCCTCCACGCTGATGCGCACGGCACCGGGGCGGGTGGACTCGCCGCCAATGTCGATAATGGAGGCGCCCTCGGCAATCATGCGGGCGGCGTGGGCGATAGCGTCGGTGGCGGCGTAGTGCTGCCCGCCGTCGCTGAAGGAGTCGGGGGTGACGTTGAGGATGCCCATCACGAGGGTGCGTTCGGCGGCGAGCGCGTCGCAGGGCAGGAGGGCTACACGGGTGGTGTGTGTGGATTCAGTCATAAATTTATCGTACCGAATCTGCGGTGCGGTGGAGTTTGCCGCAGTGATTGACACAGTGATTGGGGTGGGGGTTGGGGTAGCTGTGGGGTCGATTCTGGGGACACGGCATGCAATACTTGCATTACAGATACTTATTTAAGGGTATGCTGGGAGGGCACGCATACCGTGCCGGGCGCGTTCCCGGTCGGCGGCGCGCACCCACACATACATACTCTAGGAAGTGACTCATTGTGAATATGAAGACTGGAGCTTGGATCCTCTCCCTGGTAGCTCTTGCCGCGCTGGTGACTATTGTGCTCGCTGAAGGTGTTCCTGCCGTGCGTTGGATTGCTTTCGGCACCGCGACCGGTTGCGGTTTCATTGCCGTGGGCTTGATCGTGACTCTTGCCCTGGGTTGGGATAATCCGAGCGAGGCGAAGGGTAGCTTGCAGCGTTAGCGGCGGGGCTCTTCTAGCTTCTGCGGTGCGGCATGATCGGCGCCGCCACGGCCGCAGAAGGTACCGGCTCAGAATACATTCTCGGAGCACTTTGGCGATGCGAAAAGGGGCGGAGGTTTTCACCTCCGCCCCTTTTAGTGTGTCTATAAGCTGTGAAGATTTTAGCTCCACAAACGGGTTTCTTCCCACCCTTGCGGTATACCCATAGCCCGCGATACATCAACCCCAGGAACGGAAATATCAGGACGTTCCTTCAGGATCTGCGTCAGAGATTCCGTATCCCCGATTCCGTCCTGGTCCATCAGATATTTGAGGAGGGTGAGCATGCCGAAGGTCTTACACATCTTATGGTTCTCTTCAGCCTGCGGCACACCAAATAGGTCAACAACCTCACGGATTTCAGGGCTCTCAACTCTTCCACCTCTCAACACACGCGGCAAGCGAGGCTCTGGGTGCAGCTTATTGTAGAACCTACTTTGATGCGCACAAATATTGCGCATTACCCGCAGCGAGTTAATCCAAGTTTCCAACTGAGGGTCAGTACACCCCAAGGCTTTCGCGATATCTCGTCGAATATTTGGCGGAGAGACCAAATACAGATTCTGTAGAGCCCCCAAATCTAGAACTTCCACCACTACCCACACAGGCAACTTCCCGCCGTATTGCTCACGGTGATGCTTCACGAATTCTTCCTCAGAAGTACGAATAAGTTGTTCGCTTTTTCTCGTGAATCTATTCCAAGCAGTGCGCCTTTTACTACCTTGAAGATCACACCGGGTTTCATCCTCGTATATGAGAGGGTCCACTTCCCCCAGTAAATTCCCTAGGCGGGACCGCAAATACACCTCAAACTGCGAGAAGTACGAAAACGCAATAGACCGAAGATTACGGTCATATTCATACAGGGCCACAATATCTTCAAAGACCGTTCCGGGCACGAAAGTATCCAAGCGCTGCCCGCTTCCCGACGACCGCCGAAACGAATAATAGTAACCACTCAGACGGTAGTAACTAACACGCTCAAGGACGTGAACGGCATGTTCCTGAGAACCTACGAGCATACCTCGCTGGCGCAAGATTCCAACCTGCTGTTCATATGTTTTAAATGGTTTTATGATTGAAGACATACACTATCCATCACTTGATATCGTTTCATCATCATAACTCTTTAATAATATCAATATAAGGATATTAAGGGTATAACTACACGGATGTAAGTCATCTCTGTCTTGTTAAGGTCATCGTTTAAAAACGATGACCGGCTCCAGACCCCTGATGGGCGGAACCGGCCGCGGTTATTTTCGCTCCTGATGAGGAGCGGAACAGTTATGCATTCATCAACAACGGTACGTGAAGAGCGCTGTACATAGCGTTAACAAAAAGAAGACCGGTCCTGTACTCCCGAAGGAGTGGTGCCGGTACTAGTGGTACTACTCTACAGCTGATGACGCCCTCTACGCAAGGGCTCTCGTCATACGACCCAACAAAAGCGGCTACACGACACAGGGGTATAGCGCAAGGGGGCAGGATTCCTTAGAATCCTGCCCCCTGGCGTATAGCTATATGCTCATTGCATGCGCTTAGCGCTGCGAGAAGATCAGGCTCATCGCCTCCGCACGGGTTGCGCCGTTCATCAGCGCACCGCGCACCGCGCTAGTCACGGTCTTCGCGCCCGGCTTACGCACACCGCGCATCGACATGCACATGTGCTCAGCCTCAATCACCACAATCGCACCGCGCGGGTTCAGGTGCTCCTCCAGAGCCTCCACCACCTGCGTGGTCAGACGCTCCTGCACCTGCGGGCGGCGAGCGTACAGATCCACCACGCGGGCGAGCTTGCTCAGGCCGGTCACCTTACCGTCCGGGCCCGGGATGTAACCCACATGCGCCACACCGTGGAACGGCACCAGGTGGTGCTCACAGGTCGAGTAGAACGGGATGTCCTTCACCAGCACCATCTCAGAGTGGGCGATGTCGAAGGTCGTACCCAGAATCTCGCCGGCATCCTGGTGCAGGCCCGAGAAGAACTCCGCGTAGGCGCGCGCCACACGCGCCGGGGTCTGCTGCAGACCGTCACGGTCCGGGTCCTCACCAATCGCGAGCAGAATCTCGCGGACGGCAGCCTCAATACGCGGCTGGTCGACGGCGTTCTTAGCCTCGCTCATTCTCTGCTCCATTCTGGTTCGGGGTGCCGTTCTCCGGGCGCTGCGCCGGAGGGGCGGGGTAGTTCGGGTACTGCTGGGTGGGCATTGCGACGGTCGGGTCGGCGTCCGGGTCGGTGAGGGGCACCTGAGGCGGCAACGGCTGCGTAGGTGCTACCGGAACCTGCTGCGCGGGTGCAGCCGGTGCTACAGGAGCGGTCGGCGCTACGGGAACAGTCGGTGCCTCGGCAGGTGCTTCCTCAGCCTTCTGCGCCTCCTGAGCCAGCTCGCTCGGTGCCTTCACCGGCGGAATGTCGGTGCGCTCGCGGGTCGGCTTGGAGTACCAGTACTCACGCTCGGGGCGCTTACGCACGTCCTTGAAGATTTCGGCAATCTCGTTCTCGAGCAGGGTTTCCTTCTCGAGCAGGGCGAACGCCAGGCGGTCCAGAATATCGCGGTTTTCCAGCAGAATCTGGAATGCCTCGTCGTGCGCCTGCTCCAGCAGGGCACGAATCTCAGCGTCGACCTTCGCCGCGGTTGCGTCGGAGTAGTTGCGTGCCGAAGCGCCGCCACCACCGAGGAACGGTTCGGTGTCTTCGCCGCCGAGCTTCACGGAACCAATCACGGCACTCATGCCGTAGTCGGTGACCATCTTGCGGGCGGTGTCGGTTGCCTTCTGAATGTCGTTAGACGCACCGGTGGACGGGTCGTGGAAGACGATCTCCTCAGCGGCACGGCCACCCATCGCGTACGCCATCTGGTCGAGCAGTTCGTGACGGGTCGTGGAGTACTTGTCGTCCTGCGGCATGACCATGGTGTAACCCAGGGCACGACCACGCGGAAGAATCGTAATCTTGGTGACCGGCGCGGAGTTACGCAGTGCCGCCGCGACCAGGGCGTGACCACCCTCGTGGTATGCGGTGACCTTACGCTCGTGCTCGTTCATGATGCGCGAGGAACGCTGCGGACCAGCCATGACGCGGTCAATCGCCTCGTCGATAGCGCGGTCATCAATCACGTTGCCGTTATCGCGGGCGGTCAGCAGAGCCGCCTCGTTCATGACGTTCGCCAGGTCAGCACCGGTGAAGCCGGGGGTACGCTTAGCGACCTGTGCCAGGTCAACGGTGTTAGCGATCGGCTTGCCTGCGGCGTGCACGCGCAGGATGTGTTCGCGGCCCTGCATGTCGGGGGCGTCCACACCAATCTGACGGTCAAAACGGCCGGGACGCAGCAGTGCCGGGTCCAGAACGTCGGGTCGGTTCGTTGCCGCAATGACGATGACGTTCGAGTTGCCGTCGAAGCCGTCCATCTCAACCAGCAGCTGGTTCAGGGTCTGCTCACGCTCGTCATTACCGCCGCCCATGCCGACGCCGCGGCGGCGGCCAACAGCGTCAATCTCGTCGACGAAGACGATGGCGGCGGGGTCGCTCTTCGCTTCCTTGAACAGGTCGCGCACGCGGGAGGCGCCCACACCCACGAACATTTCAACGAAGTCAGAGCCAGAAATCGAGTAGAACGGCACGCCAGCCTCGCCCGCCACAGCCTTGGCGAGCAGGGTCTTACCGGTGCCGGGAGGGCCGTACAGCAGAACACCCTTGGGGATCTTTGCACCCAGGCGGGTGAACTTTTCGGGTTCAGCCAGGAACTCGCGGACTTCTTCCAGTTCGGCGAGCGCCTCGTCCACGCCGGCGACGTCGCTGAAGCGAACCTCCGGCTTGTCCTTGGTGAACTTCTTCGCGCGGGACTTGGAGAAGCTCATGACGGAGGAGCCGCCTCCGACTCGTCCCATCAGGAACCAGAAGAGCACACCAAAGAGCAGAATCGGCAGCAGCAGGGACACCAGGGAGCCCAGGAAGCTGTGCTCAACGGGCTGGTCCGTGTAGCTTTCCAGCTCGGCGGATTCCATTGCCTTAGCAACTTCGTCGCCGCGGGGCTGCACGTAGTAGAAGCGCACCGACTTACCGTAGTTGTCGTTGCCCTTCTTGTAGTCGTCCTTAAGCTGCAGCTCGACGCGCTGGTCGCCGTCGTAGATCTTTGCGCTCTTGACCTGGTGGTCGTTGAGCAGCTGAAGACCCACGTTGGTGTCCACCTGACGCGAGGGCTGGGTGAAGAAGGAGGCCATGAGGAAAGCCAGCATGATTACGAGAGCTGCACCCGGCCAGAACCAGGGGCCGTTAATCAGCTTCTTCAGGAAGCCCTCCGAGCCTTTCTGCGGAGTATTGGGGTTTTGCGCCAATGCTTTGTCCTTACGTTGCGGCTGTGACCCGTTGGGGTGCGGCATGCCTGCCGGAACACCCAACGGTGCAACCTTAAATGTACCCTACCCCGGCGGGCGGCTAGGTACCGGGCTTCTCTATTTCACCTGCGGGCTAAAGGGTTGTAGCACTCGGCGGGGGTGAAAGTGCATCTTCTGCGGCGGGTACATCCGCCCCCGAGTACATCCACCGTCGGGTACAGCAACGCCCCGCTCCCCCACAAGCGTGAGGAGGCGGGGCGTCACCACCTACAGCATGGTTGCTGAGGTGAAGGCTTAGGAGTAAACGTGCGGGTGCAGGGTTGCGACGCAGTCCAGGTTGCGGTACTTCTCAGCGAAGTCCAGGCCGTAACCAACAACGAACTCGGGCTCGATGTCCCAGCCGACGTACTTGACCTCAACGTCAGCCTTGACAACCTTGGGCTTGCGCAACAGGGTGCAAATCTCAACGGAAGCTGCGCCGCGAGAAATCAGGTTCTGCTGCAGCCATGCCAGGGTCAGGCCGGAGTCAATGATGTCTTCAACGATCAGGACGTTGCGGCCCACCAGGTCGGTGTCCAGGTCCTTGAGGATACGCACAACGCCGGAGGACTTGGTGCCGGAACCGTACGAGGAAACAGCCATCCAGTCCATAGTGTAGTGGCCCTTGAGAGCGCGGGAAAGGTCAGCCATGATCATGATGGCGCCCTTGAGAACACCCACCAACAGCACGTCCTTACCGGCGTAGTCTTCGTCGATGCGCGCCGCCAGTTCGGCGACCTTCGCGTTAATCTCTTCCTTGCTGAAGAGAACGTTCTTAATATCGTCCTGCACGTCGATAGCCTGCACGATGTATTCCTTCGTATTCTTTTAGACGCTCTGCGCCTCCGCCGGGGGCCCCGGGTGAGGGGTTTCATGCCTTCCCACAGCGGACAATGTGGATGGTGTTCGCCTTAAGTATGGCTTAAAACGGCGCCGCGGCGCACCTCACCACGCAGATAGTGTGTGCTGAGGGGGCTCCGCGGGCACCTAGCTGGGCACCTAGTTAGGGTCGAGTTGGCACTAATACGAGCACGTCCAGGCGTTCACCGGTTGCTGGATGCACAATTTTGCGGCGGCGGTACGCGCTCACGTGACCGGGCATCTGAACGGGCCCAGCTACCGCGTATTCGGCGGTGAAAGAGTCCAGCGCCTGCAGTCGCTCGAAGCCGGGGTTCTCTCCTCCGGCGGCCTTGCAGGCGGTCGCAAGCACACGCAGACGAAGCGCCGGGTGCAGCGCCGCCACCTGCGCACGGTCCAGTAGCACGGCGTCTTCACATTCGATGCCGCGCACGGCGGTTCCGGCGGGTAGGAGCGCCTGCTTGTAGGCGGCATGTGCCTGCTCGTCGAGGTATTCGGCATCGGGGCCAGCTACGGAGGCGGTGCGCGCCAGGGAGCGGGCGACGTCCCCGCCGAGATGCTCCTCCAGGTAGGGCAGCACGCTGTGGCGGATGCGGGCACGCATGAGGGACTGGTCGGCGTTGGTCGGGTCAATCCAGGGGGTGAGGGTTTCGGCGTCGCAGATATTGAGCATGTCGGTGCGGCGCAGACCGAGGAAGGGGCGCAGGTAGGTGACGCCCTCTTCGACGCGCACCGGCGGCATACCGGCAAGGGAGCGTGTGCCGGAGCCGCGACTTAGGCCGAGCAGCACGGTTTCTGCCTGGTCGTCGAGGGTGTGGCCGAGCAGCACGGCGCGGGCGCCGGTGGCTTCAACAGCTTTCGTGAAGGCGGTGTAGCGGGCGGTGCGCGCCGCCATTTCGGGGCCCATGTTCCCGACGGGAACCTGCACTTTTTCGGTGATGACGGGGTGAAGCCCCAGGTCGGTGAGGGTCTGCGCGGTCTGCGCGGCGACCGCGGCGGAGTCTTCTTGTAGGTCGTGGTCGACGATGATGGCACCTACGCGCACGTCGCCGCGGCGGGCGAAGTGCGCGGCGATGGCCGCCAGCGCGAGGGAGTCGGGGCCGCCGCTGCAGGCGACCAAGAGCAGGGGCAGGTCGGCGGCGTCCGCGGTGGAGGCGGTGCGGGAGCGTCCGGTGGCTTTGATGCTTCCGGCGCCAAGGAGCTTTTCGAGGGCGGCGGCGAGGTGGCGGCGGGCAGTGCCGACGGCGGGGTGCAGGCGTCCTGCGCGTCCATTCTGCATGGTGGTTCCTTTATATAGGCGTGCGGGAGGGGTTAGGTGAGGGGGTTGGCAATAGTCAGCTCGATGCCGAGCTCTTGGGCGACCTTGAGGACCGCACCAATTGACGGGCCGGGTAGCCCACGCTCAATATCGCGGATTGTTTTATCGCTGAGCCCAACCATCCATGCCAACTCCATTTGGGTGATTTTTTCGTACTTGCGGACGGCGCGAACCTGGGCACCAAATTCCTGTGCGAACCCCGTTGCGTCGAATGCCATGGGGGTTTCCTCCTCACCGCTACAGAACCTCACGTTATACGAACTATTCTTCGTAATATGCCCATAATAGCACCTCGAGAAGCTCTCTGAGGCTATTTTCCGAAGAATAGTTCGGTTAAACACGCCTTTCCGGCACCCCCAAACACAGCCAAGGAGCACAACAAAAGGGGGCGTGCCCACCGCCTCCAGCACGCACGAAAACTCGCACGAACCAGACACGGGGAACACGCCCCCTACAAAACCGGGTGCACCTAACGGTGCGGCAGCTTAGTGACCCTCAGCTGCGAAACGGTCGATAGCCTCCTGGACCATCTTCTCAGCAGCAGCCAGGTCTTCCCAGCCCTCGCCCTTAACCCACTTGCCGGGCTCCAGGTCCTTGTAACGCTCGAAGAAGTGCTGAATCTCAGCCTTCAGCTGCTCGGGAACATCAGCCAGGGACTTGATGTGGTCGTAACGCTTGTCGGTGGGGACGCACAGAACCTTAGCGTCGCCGCCAGCCTCATCGGTCATGTTGAACACTGCGACCGGGCGGGATTCAACCAGCACGCCGGGAACAACGTCAACGTCCAGGATCAGCATTGCGTCCAGCGGGTCGCCGTCCTCACCCAGGGTGTTCTCGAAGTAGCCGTAAGCGGTGGGGTACTGCATGGAGGTGAACAGCACACGGTCCAGGCGCAGGCGGCCGGTCTCGTGGTCCACTTCGTACTTCACGCGGGAGCCGCGGGGAATTTCAATAGTGACGTCGAGTTCCATCGGAACCTTCTTTCTCGTGAGTTAGAGTCACTTTCGCGGCGACTTCGGCGCGCAAGGTGCGAAAGTTAGGTGTTGAACTCACCCATTGTAACCCGTTCACGCACACCGAAACCGTGTATTCGGCGCCAAAACCAGCGTAATTTACCACGCTCACACCACAGTTAACGTTCCGCCTAGTCCCGCGCCCGCCAGCACGCGCGCCAGCACACCCCGCCACCATGCCGGGCAGCCCAGATAGGGGTCGTGAGGGGCAGCAGAGCGCGGCATGAGCATCCCAGCACCGGCGCGTAAATTCGATAGGCACCCCATCCGCCCGCTATGCTCAAAAGATGCCTTCCAACAAGCACAACACCCAGACCACCACCCTCACCCGCCGCGCCGCCCTCACCCTCGGCGGCATGCTCCTCCTCACCGCCTGCGGATCCGCCGCAACCGAACAGAAACACCCCGAAGGTTCCGCAAGCCCCACCGGCAGTGCAACCGGCAGCCCCACCGGCACCGCCGAGGTGACCGCCTCCGCAACCCCGAGCGCCACCCCAACCCTCGCCCCCGCACTGCCCGAGGGCGAACAGGAGCAGCTGCGCAACGCCCTCACCGCGCTCTTCGCGGACGGCACCTACCCGCAGTACAGCCTGCTCGTCACCGGCATGGACGGCAACCTGCCCAGCATTAAGGCAACCACCGCGCCCGCCGACCTGTACGCCGCCAACGCCGACACCGCGCGCGTGCCCGCCTCCACTTTTAAGGTGCTGACCCTGTTCGCACTCAACCACTACGCGAACCTGCAGGCGCGCCTGCGCACCCGCGTCACCCGCGACTCCGCCGGACTGTACCTCATGGCAGGCGGCGACACCCTGCTCGGTGCGGGCGCTTCCAACCCGAAGCAGATTGTCGGACGCGCAGGCCTGACCACCCTCGCCGAGCTGACCGTGAAGGCGCTTCTTCAGGGCGAGAAGCCGACCGCGGCGCTGCCCGTCTACCTTGACGGCACCTTCTTCAGCGGCCCCGGCGTGAACCCCGGCTGGGATGCCGCCGATGTGGCGTCCGGCCAGATCACGCCCATTCACCCCATTGCGCTCGAATCGCACACGGTGCCGGGCAAGTCCACCGCAAGCAACCCGGTACGCCCGGATGATGCGGCGGTTGCCGCCCAGCAGGCGTTCGTGGATGCACTCAACACCGCCGGCAAGGAGTCCGGCATGAGCTTCACCCTCGCGGAGCGCCGCACCGCCCCCGCGGAAGCAGCCGAAATCGCCGCGGTCGAGTCGGCAACCCTGCTGGAGCAGGCACAGCACATGATGCTCGAATCCGACAACGCTCTCGCCGAGGTGCTCGGCCGTTGCGCCGCCGTTGCCGCAGGTAAGGAAGGCAGCGGCGAGGCGGCACAGCAGACCGTGCGCCAGGCGCTCGTGGATGCCGGCGTGAACATTGAAAACCTGGTGCAGGCGGACGTGTGCGGCATGTCCCTGACGGACCGCGTGACCGCCCGAACCCTCGTGCAGGTTGTGGCTCTGCTGAATGCTGATGAGCATGCGGAGCAGCTGATGAGCACGTTCCCGGTCGCGGGCGTGAGCGGCACCCTGTCCGGTCGTTTTGGTGCGGCGAACGCCGTGCACGCACGCACTTTTGTGCAGGCGAAGACCGGCACCTTGTACACGGTGTCTTCGCTGTGCGGTGTGGCGACCCGACCCGACGGCACCCGCCTGATTTTCGCGATTATTCTGAACGATCTGGGCGGTGCGGATGCGCTGCCCGCCGCGAAGGAACGCGTGGACGCGGCGGCGGCGGCGATTGCGAACCGTTCGACTGCGCCGAGTGCTTCTGCCAGCCCCTCTGCGGTAGCGCCGGCTGCTTCTGCACCCGCTTCGGATGGGGCAAGTGCCCCGGCTTCTGAGGCCGCCTCGGCACCCGCTTCGGAAGCGTCCGCGGCGGCAGTTTCTACTGCGGCTGCGGCGGATGCAGCCTCCTAACGTGTGCGCCCGGATAGCCCGAAAGCCCTCTAAATCATCCTGTACAGATTGATTTTCTGTAGTGTTTCACGTGAAACCTGAAAATCAACCTCTCGGGGCGAGGGGCTGCACGGGGTGCCAACAGGCTCCTCAACCGGGGCTCTCGCCCACTCCCAGCGGCGGGGTTTTATGCCCGCCTTGTTTCTCTCTCCTCCAGCAGAAAAGTCACCATGGACCTTACCTTCACCCTCGCTGATCTGACCGCCACCTCCGCATGCGAGCTGCGACTCTACACCGAGCTTCAGGAGCGTGCGCAGAAGCAGTCTGCCCACCCGACCCCCGAGAAGCTGGATCGCGCCCGCGAAGCGTACCGCGAGTGCCTGCGAGCGCTGACCGCCGGTGGAATGGTCGGCAGTGGAGTAGTCGGCAGTGAGCACGCGGGCGGCACAGCGCGCCCGGTGCCCCTGGTGGCGACCTCCGCGGCGGGGCTGACCTACACGGTGGAGCTCGACCGCCTCGACTGCCCGGCTGCGGACAGCACCGCCGAGAGCAATACCGCCCGGATCGTCTGCACCCCGCACCTGGGTGAGGCGGCGCATCGGGCACTGTTGCGCGGTGCCCTGGCGGCGCACCTGCTGACCGCTAGTGCAACCAAGAGCGCCACCGAAAGCGCCGAGAGCACCGAGAATGCCGCACGCCTCGACCTTCATCTGGAGCACGGCGCGAATGAGTACAGCGCGGGGTCCGAATCGGAACCCACTGAGTACGCTGAGCACCACTCCCCCGTTCCTCAACCTCACAGGGTTGATTCGGCGCGTATTCTTCCGCTGATTCGCCTGCAGGAGCAGCGCCTCCTCTCGCTCACCGAGGCACTGAACGAGGGCGTGGAACCGGCGGAACTTGCCGAGCGCATCCCGTATTTTCTGACCTGCGGCGAGTGCCCGGCGTGCCTGAACGCGGCGGCACCTCTTGCCCTCGCGACCGACGCCCCGGAGCTCGTCACCGAAGACGCCGTTGAAGACACTGCCGAAGATACCACCGAGAATCCTGAAACTGAGGAGCACCCGGTCATGTACAGGGTGCCCGCCGCGGTGGAGAACGACAGCGAACAGTACCGCCTGCAGTGCCTGCTGGATGCCCAGCTTGCCTCCCTGGAGGAGCACGCGGCGGAGCACGGCTGGGGTGCCGGTGAGCTTGAGGCGGCGATGCTGCTGTCCATGACGAATTATCACCGCCGCGAGCGTGCCCCGTTCTGGCGTGAGCACATTCGCCGCCTGGAGGACGGCCCGACGGCGTGGGTGGCGAGCCGCGATTACGCGTACCTTGATCGGGTGCAGGTGCTCTCGGTGGAGCATGCGCATGCTCTTCTGAACACCCCCGCAGACCTGGAGGCGCTTGCCGCCGCCATGAAGGAGCCCGCCGAGATTGAAGACGCCCCCGGCTGGTATCGTGTGCGCGGCGCGCAGGTGCGTCTGTTGCGTGCGCGAATTGAGGCTGACCCGAGCCTGGTGATTGCACCCTCTGACCGTGCGGTTTTTTGTACGTATGAGGCGGGGTTGAGCCCGCAGATTGCGCTGGACCGCATGGAGTCGCAGCTGAATTATTTCCGTGCGTCGAATCCGGGTGAGCGTGTGCCCGCCGAGTTGGCGGCGACCGGTTTCTTTGGCATGCGTGTGCTGGCTGTGGCGCAGGGTGGTTTCCGTGCCGGTTCCGAGGATTCTACGGACCCTGAAGAGACTGCCGCAGAGTCTACCGGCGAGTTCTTGGAGGTGCTTCTGCAGGAGCGCATCCGCGTGAAGGATGAGCCGCACCGCGCGCTGCCTTCGGGTATTGGTCCCGGTGATCCGGTGTCGACGGCGACGATTGAAGCGGCTCTGCAGTCTGATGTGCATGGGCTACTTTTCGGCGGTGCGCTAATGCCTAGCACCCTCATGCCTAGCGGCCCTATCACCGATGAAGATTCCGAGCCCTCTGATGCCCCCGCCTCCCCCAGCGCCCTACCGAGCGTGCTCGATGCGGCGGCTTCCCTGACGGGGGTGGAGAGCGCCTCCGCGGATTTGCTGTTCCGTCGCGCACCGCGCCTCAAGAAGAGCGCCTCGAACGCTAAAAATGCAGAAAATCTACCCCGTGAGGTTGATTTTCCCGCCTCTGACCTGCCTACGGTGGATGCCGTGCACGCGGCGGTTCGCGCTCTCGACCGCTCCTATGTGGCAGTTCAGGGCCCTCCCGGTGCGGGCAAGACCTTCCTCGCCTCGCATGTGATTGCGCGCCTGGTGGCGGAGGGCGCGAAAGTGGGCGTGGTGGCTCAGTCGCACGCGGTGATTGAGAATCTTATGTTGGCGTGCTGTGCCCGTGATGGTTTTGATGTTTCACGTGCGGTGCGTCTGCGCGGCAAGTCGGTGACCCCGGACGCCCCGTGGTCTGAGGTGTCTGATTCTGAGCTGGTGGAGCTGATTTCTGGTGCGGGCGGTCTGCTGTTTGGCGGCACGGTGTGGGATTACGTGAGTGAGCGTCGTGTGCCTGCCGGGTCGCTGGACGTGCTGGTGGTTGATGAGGCTGGCCAGTTCTCTCTGACGAATACGGTGGCGGCGGCTCGTGCGGCTCGTTCGGTGCTGCTGTTGGGCGATCCGCAGCAGTTGCCGCAGGTGTCGACGGGTGTGCACCCGTACCCGGTGGACGTTTCGGCGTTGGGTTGGTTGTCTGATGGTGCGGCGGCATTGGATCCTCGTTTTGGCTATTTCTTGGGTGAGTCGTGGCGTATGGATTCGGCGTTGTGTGAGCGGGTTTCGTGGCTGTCTTATGATGGCGCGTTGGCGAGCGCGGCGGCGACGGCTGGTCGTACTCTGCAGGGTATTGAGCCGGGTGTGGTGTCGTATCCGGTGGAGCATGCGGGCTGTTCGGTGCGTTCTGTGCAGGAGGCGCAGGCGGTGGTGGATTGCGTGCGTGAGTTGTTGGGTCGTGAGTGGGTTCCGGCGGCTGGCGCTGAGCCGCGCCCGTTGGCGGCTGAGGATTGCATTGTGGTGGCGGCGTATAACGCGCAGGTTGATTGTGTGCGTGAGGCGCTGATTGCCGCTGGACTGGCGGATTCTTCGGGTGCTGGCGTGCGCGTGGGCACGGTGGATAAGTTCCAGGGTCAGGAGGCTGCGGTGGTGTTGGTGTCGTTGGCGTCGTCGCGAGTTGATTCTGGGCGCGGTACCGGTTTTGTGCTCTCGCCGAATCGTTTGAATGTGGCGGTGTCGCGCGGTCAGTGGCGGGCGGTGTTGGTGCATTCGCCGTGGGTGGCGCGTTCGGTGCCGCAGGGTGTTAAGGAGGTGCTGGCTCTGTCGGGTTTCGCGGGCCTGGTGGAGTAGCGCCCCGCTGACTAGTACGTACTTGGGTAGCACCTGGAGCGCCTTTATTCTGCGCTCTTCTGCACTCCCCCGCCCGCTGCGTTGCGGGGGTCTTTGGCGTGCCCGGATTCGGGTTTAGCTGAGGTTTAGTCAGGGTTTAGCCGCTGAAGATTTAGCCAGGTGGAACCACCAAGAATGAATTGTAGTCATACTAACCCTAATGTCAATACTCAAAATGGGGAAAGTTTTTCAACTAGCCTTCACGCATATGATTCACGTCTCTTATAGAATCTAAAGTATCGCGCGACACACTTTTGTGCGGGGGGTGGCTCCCGATGAGCCGCTCCGTGCATCCTCAACCACCCATCATGACCGGCGTGCACAAGCAGAAACAGGCACATACAGGCAGACACAGCCGACTGTCAGGGTATTCACTCACACAATTGCGCACGACGAACTACAACACGGCGGATTGCACGCCGCGCGACACCCTAAACCCCATCGTGGAGGCCCCCATGAGTGTCAACACCGAGCTACTCAAGAATAAAGATTTTAGAAATACTCTTTTCGCCATTGGAGCCAACCAACTCTCAGACTCGATGAGCTATATCACCACGCCCATCATTATTTTGGCGCTGACCGGCTCCCCCGAAGCTGCGAGTATCACCCTCTTTGTCGCGGGTGTTCTCGCCACCTGCGCCGGAGCGGTATCTGGAACGTGGGTCGACAGAATCGGCCCCTCAAAGTGCCTGGCACTGTCCTGTATCGGCCAGTCACTGTCCTGGATAGCGATTCTTCTCTACCTCGTTTTCAACGTCACCAACATTTACGTTTTGGTGATCACGATTTCTCTCGCCGCCATCATTTCCACCTTCGACTATCCGAGTGAACAGTCCATCATCACCCGCGTAGTCCCCAAGGAACACCTGGGGTACGCCTCCGGTATGGGCGAGACGCGCGAGTCCACCGCCAACCTACTGGGCGGCCCGGTCGCCGGCATCATTATCGGCTTCTCGACCGTGCTCATGACCGCAGTTCACGCGGTCGTCAACCTGCTGGCATTCATCGTCGCGCCCAAGAGCTACGGCGCTAGTCGGCAGCCCGCAGAAGAGGAGGAGGGCGAGAAAACCAGCTTCTGGCAGGACTCAAAAGCCGGTTTCGAGTACATCCTGAAGAACAAGGTACTGGTGTCCATTGCGTTCGTTTCAACACTTGCGAACTTTGGAACGGTCGGTATTCCGCTCACCTTCATCTACTACTACACCCTGGAGGGCGCACACCCGCTCTTCATCGGTATTTTTGCGAGCGCCTTCGGTGTGGGCGTGTTGCTCGGCTCGTTCCTGGTCGGCCCGCTGACCGAGAAGTTTGCACTCGGCCCGCTCGGCATCACCTCCCTGGCTATCATGTCGGCCTGCTACCTGTTGCTACCGGTGGTTCATTCGATGCTGTGGGCGGTGTGCCTGCTGATTGTGCTGGCGGGTATTGTGCTTCCCTCCTTCAATTCGAGCATCATTGCGTACATCAACGCATCCACCCCGGAGCACATGATCGGTCGCGTGCACTCGGTGCAGGGCATCCCGAACATGGCGTTGACCCCGCTGGCTGTTCTGCTGGCAGGCTTCCTCATTGTTGATTGGGGTATTACGTACACGGCGCTGTTCTACGCGGTGTTCATTTTCCTGTCGCTGGTGGTGATGGTATTCCAGAAGCCGCTACGTCAGCTGCCGCATATCTCGCAGGTAACGAACGCACAGTAGTTCCGCGGTAGCCCCGTCTATCAACTCCACTCAACGCCCCCGAAAGCGAATAATTCAACGTGCACTTGCATGAAAATTATTTTCCTTTCGGGGGTGTTCTACGTCCTTTCAAGGATTTCTGCACACAGTGCATGCTCACGATAATTCCCCTTATCAATGCGCATTTTTAGGGGTTTAAATGTTGCCGGTATTACGGCGAACCTTACGCCGCTTGTTGAAGGTTTTACGGCATAATAGGAAGGTGTTCGTTCTAACCTTTATTCAACGTTCCGCACAGCACTCACTCACTGCACTGTCGGACGAACTCGCAAAGCTCAACCCGCGTGTTGCCTTCGCCCAGACATACCCTGACGAAATTCAGGGCGCCTTCGACCGCGCCAGCGACGCACTCCACGCGGCGCTCATTGCCGCGCGCGATAACGGCTTCTGGGTCGGCATCGGAATCGGCGAGCTCAACATCCCCCGATTCGCAGGCGCACTCGGCGCCGTCAGCACCACCGACTGCACCGGCGACGCCCTCGAATTCTCACGCCTCGCCGTCGAAGAAGCACAAGGAGGCGCACCCGTACGCTGCATCAGCGTCAGCGCCGACAACCGCCACCTCGCCGACCTCGCCGCAGGCTCCGCACGCCTGCTCTACCGCGTATGCGCCGACCGCACCGACGCCGAATGGCGCGTAGTAAACCTGCTCGTACCCGGCGTGCGCGGCCAACAGAAGGCCGCCGCAACCGCACTCGGCATCACCACCCAGGCGGTCAGCCGCACCCTCGTCCGCTCCCTCTGGCACGAGGAGCAGGCGGCACGCGGTGCGCTCATCGAACTGCTGACCCGTATTGACCGTTCGCGCCGCCGCACCACCTAACCGTCGCCGCGCATCCCTCATTCTTTCGCGTCTGCCAGCCTTTCGTACCTGCCAGCGCGGAACCGAACACCCCGATCCCGCCCGTGATGGTCGCCCCCTGCCAGGGGTGAACCGTCCGGGCGGGACGCTCTTTAAGCCTGGATTTTCACCGCTTCCGCAACCATCATCCCGGCGGGCAAAACCCGAGAAAAGGTAAACTTATCTTTATGCCCCTTTCAGAACTTTCCGTCAGCACCCAGAACTACCTCAAGGAAATCTGGAGCCTCGAAGAATGGACCAAAACCCCTGCCACCGCATCCGCCCTGGCAGAGCGCATGGGCCTGCGCATTTCTTCGGTATCTGACGGCCTCAAGCGCCTCGCCGCCGCCGACCTGATCGAGCATCAGCCCTACGGCGCTATTGAGCTCACTGAAACCGGCCGCTCCTACGCGCTGGCAATGATTCGCCGCCACCGCCTCATCGAGACGTTCCTCGTGGAGACTCTCGGCTACACATGGGACCGTGTGCACGACGAGGCGGAGGTTCTGGAGCACGCGGTATCCGACTTCATGGTGGACCGCATCGACACCCTGCTGGGGCACCCGCCCCGCGACCCGCACGGCGACCCGATCCCCGACTCTTCGGGGCACATTAGTTTTCCGCAGACCGTGCCGCTGAGCCAGTGCGAACCCGGCGAAACGGTCGTGCTCGAACGCATTAACGATGACGACCCGCGCCTGCTGCGCTACCTGCAGGGCCACGGTTTTGTGCCCGGTGTGCGCCTGCACATTGAGGAGGGAGCACCCTTCTCTGAGGCGGTGAACGTGAGCGTGGTTGGTGCCGGTTCCGGCAACCTGCACGAGACAGACGCGGCCGGTGCGGTGAAGCCCGGCGGCACGATTATTCCGTTGGGTGCGGAGGCGACCGCCTCCCTGTTCGTATCCCGCACGGTGCGTTAGGTACAGCGCGTTAGCGGCGGGCTTCTAGCCCGACAAGCCGGGCGAGCAGGCGCGACTAAACCTTCAGAAGATAGCAATAGGCGGAAAGCCCCACGGTGGGACTTTCCGCCTATTGCTGTATTCGGTGAGTGTATTCAGTGAGCTTACTTAGGAAGCTGACGGCTCAGCTACCGGGGTTCAGGCGCCGTCACGCTCTGTTGCCGTCACGCTGAGCCGGCGGGCACGCATCCTGCCCAGCAGACCGTAGCGCGGGGCGAACACGTACGCCAGGGCAAACAGTAGGCCCTGCGTGACGACCACGGCACCGCCGGGGGATACATCCGCGTGGTAGCTGGCGTACAGGCCGGTCAGCGTGCCCACCAGGGAGACTCCCACGCTCACCGCGAGCATCGGCACAAACCGGTCAGTGATCAGGCGTGCCGTGGAGCCGGGGATGACGAGCATCGCCACGACCAGCACCACGCCCACAATCTGCAGCGCCACCACCGAGGTCAGCGCCAGCATAATGAGCAGCAGCGCGCCGAGCAGACGCGGACGCAACCCCACCGCCTGCGCAAAGCCCGGGTCGAAGGCGTACAGCACGAAGTCGCGGCGTTTCACCAGCAGCACGGCGGCAACAATCACCGCGAGGATAGCGACCTGCCAGACGTCCGACCAGGACACACCCAGCACGTTACCGAAGAGAATATGGTTCAGGTCGGTATTCGACGGCGTGACCGAAATCAGCACCAGACCGAACGCGAACATGGTCGTAAACACGATGCCAATCGCGGCGTCCTCACGCACGCGGCCGCTGCGCCGCACCCCGCCGATGAGCGCCACTGCCAGGAGCGCGGCAATGACCGCACCCACCGCGAAGGGCGCACCGAAAATGTAGGCGAGCACCACGCCGGGTAGCACCGCGTGCGAGATCGCGTCGCCCATAAGCGACCAGCCGAGCAGCACGAGCCAGCAGGACAGCAGGGCGCAGACGGCGGCGGCAATGACGGTGACCACGAATGCGCGGAGCATGAAGGGCAGGGTCAGCGGCTCCACCAGAAAGTTGAGGATGTCCATTTAGTTCTTCCCTTCCGCAGAGCTGATCGTAGTAGTGCCGGAGGTAGCAGCGCCGGGGGCAGCGGTAGCGACCGACGCGCCGGCGTCCACTTCCATGCCGAAGGCACGCACCAGGTTCTCGGGGGCGAGCACCTTCTCCGGGGTGTCGTGCATCAGAATCTCGCCGCGCAGCAGTAGCGCCTCGTCGGCGAACTGGCGCAGGGTCGCCAAGTCGTGCGTGGAAACCAGCACGGTTGCGCCCTCGTCGCGCAGCTGTTTGATGACCTGCATGAGCATCGCCTCGCTGCGCTTGTCCACGCCGGCGAAGGGCTCATCCAGCAGCAGCAGCTGGGCACCCTGGGCGATAGCGCGTGCCACGAAGGCGCGCTTACGCTGACCGCCCGAGAGCGCCCCAATCTGACGGTCGGCAAGGTCGGTCAGTTCCACGCGGGCGAGCGCCTCATCCACGGCGGCACGGTCCGCGGCACGCAGGCGGCGGGTGATGCCGAGGTTGCGGTAGCGTCCCATGCTGACAACCTCACGCACGGAGATGGGGAAGGTCCAGTCGATTTCTTCGCTCTGCGGCACGTAGCTGACGAGTCCGGCGCGGTGATGCGCGTTCTTGCTGCGACCGCCACGGTGACCGCCGACGGGCTGCCCGTCGAGGGTGATGCTGCCGGCGTGCACGGGCACGACCCCCATGATGGCTTTGAAGAGGGTGGATTTGCCGGAGCCGTTCATGCCGATCAGGCCGCAGATACGCCCGGTGTCCAGGGTGAAGGATGCGCCGGTGAGGGCGCGGACTGGCCCGTAGTTCACGTGCACATTTTCGCAGCTGAGAAGAGTGCTCATTCCTTGTGTTCTTTCTGGTGGTCACCGTATGCGTGCGGCGGGTGTACTTGCTTGTGTGGTGGTGAGTGGGTGCTGTGTGAGCGAGTGTTAACGGCGTGGGAGGAGCGGAGCCGTGAAGGCGACCGCCCCTCCTATCCTATCGGGGGTTTGGGGTTTACCCGGGTTTATGCCGGGCTTATTCGGGGTTTAGGAGTTGCCCTTGAGGCCCGCCACGATGGTGCGTGCGTCGTAGCGGATCATGTCCAGGTAGGTGGGCACGGGGCCGTTCGCCTCGGAGAGCGAGTCCACGTAGAGCACGCCGCCGAATCGTGCGCCGGTGGCGTCGGCTACCTGGCGCATCGGGTTGTCAGAGACGGTGGATTCGCAGAACACGGCGGGCACCTGGTTCTGGCGCACGTAATCGATTGCGGAGGAAATCTGCGAGGGAGTCGCCTGCTGTTCGGAGTTGACCGCCCAAATGTACTTTTCCTTCAGGCCCGCGTCTGCCGCCAGGTAGGAGAAGGCGCCTTCGCAGGTGACGAGTGCGCGCTGGTTCTCGGGCAGAGTGGAGATTTCCTTGACGAGCTCGTCACGCACGTCCTGCAGCTGCTTCTTGTAGGCTTCGCCGCGGGACTTGTAGTCGGCGGCGTGGGCCGGGTCGAGGGCGCTAAATTCGCGAATCATCACGTCCACGTACTTCTGCACGTTGCTGGGGCTCATCCAGGCGTGGGGGTTGGGCTTACCCTCGTAGGCGTCCTCGGTAATGGAGATGGGCGTGACCCCCTCGGAGACGGTCACGTGCTTAGCGTGGGATTCTTCAACGAACTTCGCGAACCAGGATTCGAGGTTCAGGCCGTTGTCAAGCACCAGGTCGGCGGCGTGTGCCTTCTTCAGGTCGGAGGGGGTGGGCTCGTACTCGTGAATCTCTGCGCCGGGCTTGGTGAGGGATTCGACGTTCAGGTCGTCGCCTGCCACGTTGCGGGCGATGTCTGCGAGCACGGTGAAAGTGGTGAGCACGGTCTTCTTGCCACTACTGCTCTTAGCACCATCGGTGGTGCTAGCAGTGGTGCCGCAACCGGTGAGCACGAGTAGCAGGGTGAGTGCGAGGGCGGCGCAGAGCGCCTGGACGAGGCGGCGTGCGTTGCTGCCTGCGAGGGTGAAAGCGTTCATGAGGCATCCTTCATTGGAAGTCACGGGTTTGAGTATGTGGTTGATGTATGGGATTTGCCGCGCCGGGACGCTAGGGACACGGTTGTGTCTGCGCAGGCATCATAATGCGCTTTTGCCTGTCGTCCCGGGCGGAATTTAACAATAGTTCGTCTAGTCGAACTTTTCAACTAAGCTACACAGAAACCCCGAAATATCAACAGAAACACAGGGACAGACACACAAGGGCAGGCGCACAGGAACAGAAGCACCTGCAGATACAGCAAGGAGGCGAGGGACCCCTCCCCCGCCTCCTTGCTACACGCGGTTCTACGGCAAGCTATGCGCTCGGTCTAGTCGGCAATCTCAACCACGACCGGCGTGTGATCGCTTGCGCCTTCACCGGCGCGCTCGACCTTATCGATCCAGGCGCGTTCCACGCGTGCGGCGAGCGCGGGCGAGAACAGCTGGAAGTCAATACGCATGCCCTCGTCCTTGGTGAAGCGGCCCGCCTGGTAGTCCCAATAGGTGTACTCGCCCGGGGTGTGCGGGCGTACTACGTCCACCATGCCTTCTTCGAGCAGGGCGGCGAAGGCGCGGCGTTCAGGTTCGGACACGTGGGTCATTTCGTTGCGCAGGAAGAAGTCAATATCCCACACGTCGGTGTCTTCGGGGGCGACGTTCCAGTCACCGACCAGGGCGAGCTGCGCCTGCGGGTTGGCAGCCAGTTCGTTGTGCACGTTCTGGCGGAGCGCCTCCATCCAGCGGAGCTTGTAGTCCATGTGCGGGTCGGTCAGGCCGCGGCCATTGGGCACGTAGAGGCTCCAGATGCGCACGCCGCCGCAGGTCGCACCGATAGCGCGCGCCTCCAGCACCTCGGGTTCGCCGGGCTTGCCGAAGTGCGGCTGGTTATCGAAGCCGCGTTGCACATCTTCGAGGCCGACTCGGGAGGCGATTGCCACGCCATTCCACTGATTCAGGCCGAAGTGCGCAACCTCGTAGCCCATGAATTCGAAGAGGTCGAAGGGGAAGGTTTCGTCTTTGGTTTTGGTTTCTTGCAGGGCGAGCACGTCAACGTCGTGTTCGTCGAGCCAGTCTTCGACGCGGTTTTCGCGGGCGCGGATTGAGTTGATGTTCCAGGTGGCAATCTTCATGCCTTCTAGCTTAGCGGGTGCAGAGCAGGCGCCCTTCATTGCACGGAGGCGATGGCGCGGCGGGCACGGGCGCTCGCAACCTGCCAGAACAGCACAGCACCCGGAACAGAGCACCGCCCGCCTGCGCAACCCATTGGGTCGCACCGGCGGGCGGTGAATATATACGCTAGTCAGCGCTGAATCTAGTTAGAGCACTGAATATAGTCGATATTACTCCTAGTCAACGGCCTCCTAGTCAACGACGGGAGTGCCCACAACCTTCAGGCCCTTATCGCTGTACGCCTTGAGCATGTACAGGGCGTCAGAGAAGTACAGGGGGCTGGCGGGGTCCACCACGTCTACTGCGCCGTCACCGTCGCGATCGGCTTCGGGGTAGGCACCGAGCGTGCGGGCTGCCCAACGGTTTTCGGTCTTGAACTGCTCAACCTTCTTAGCTTCGGCACGTAGCGGGCGGCGAATCTGGCGCATGCGTGCGGCACCATCGGGGCTACCTGCGGCACGGTAGAGGAACGCGGCGAGGGTGTTGCGGGTGGCGTAGTCATCCGGGTGGAAGAGCCCATCATCCCAGCCGGAGGTGATGCCCGCGTCCGCCGCCCAAATGTACGCGGCGTAGTCGGGGTCGGTGGTTGCCACGTCCTTGTAGGGGGAGGTCTTGGGTAGGTTCTTGACGGTCGGGGATCCCGCCATGCGGTAGAGCATGCGTACGAGCTGGCCGCGGGTGACGGTTGCGGTGCTGTGGCGGCGGGTGACGGTGTATTCTTCGCTGTCGAGGTAGCCGTGGCAGACCGCCCACACGCCGGGGGTGGCGTTCATGGTGCCAACAAAGGTGGCGACGCATTCTAGGTATGCGGGGTCGTCCTTGGGCTGCTGTGCCTTGATGACGAGCTGCAGGTTCACTGCGGGTTCTGCGGCGGCAGGCTGTGCGCTCGCCGCGGAGGTGACGGGTACGGCACCGAGGGCAAGTGTGAGGGTGAGGGCAAGGGTGCGGCGTGCGCGGGGAGCGGGTGTGAGCGCTCGAGAAATAACCGGAAACATGGGTTGTCCTTATGTAATTGTGGTTGGGAACCGGCCGGAAGGAACCGATTTTTGGGTCGACCGTGGTGTCGCCAAATGGAGCGAATAGGAAAAGGGAGGAAAGCTTTCGTTGAGGAATAGTAAGAAGCGGCAATGAATAGGGGCTGACGTGCGACGATGCAGTTTTGGTGTGTGCCAATCGGTAATCGTCCCGCATGCTATTGCACGGCTATGGTGGTGCACAGTGAATGGACTGTTTTACACCGCCATAGAAAGTTTAAAGTACATATTGATATTTTATTCAATATTTAATTGAGACTTTTATCAACTAAAAATTAAACATTGTTCTAAACAACAAAGCAGCTACGAATGGTATGTATTCCATTCGCAGCTGCTTTGATTTTTAGCTGATATATCGCGGTATAACGCGCCCACTAGGGCACACGCCCCTGCATTACGATTCACAGGAAAGTCCCGAACCGGTTCGGGCGTGTCTAGTAGCGACCGTCAGCCTCTACTAGCCGCGCATCACGTTATAAGCTTCCTTGGTGAGCTGACCGGCGGGCGAGGTGGAGTGGCGCAGTTCCTCAACCTCAATAACCACATTCGCGCCGATTGCGCCGGTAACGTACACGCGGCGGCCGAGCATATTACCCTCACCGATGCGGTCGTCCTTGGCGGTGCCTTCGGTGATGCGCAGGTCGTAAATCTTGTTTTCAATGTAGAAGCCGTACAGGGAGGCGGGCTTCTCCGGGGGGTTGTAGGAGACAGGCGCGACCATGCGGGTACCGCGCGCATTGCGGCTGATGTACCAGTTGGCGGCCTCGTCAGCACCGGCGGCACCGCTGACGGTGCCAGCCCAGCTGGAGCCTTCCGCTTCGCATCCGATGAAGATGTTATGTGCCCATTCAACAAGCCAGCCGTGGCCCGCGTTGGAGCGTGCGGTGCAGCCGATGAACATGTTGCGTTCACCCTGCACGATCCAGCCTGCGCCGGCGTGGCGGGTGGCGGGCTCGTAGAGGGCGTTCTTGTTGCTGGTGCGGTGGTTGCTGTTGCTGGAGCAGTTTTCGAACTTCGCCTGCGCCGCGTACACCTCGACACCGGCGTAGGAGCCACCGCTGAGGTTCGCTTCGGCAACGTCTACGCCGCGCAGTTTGTTGTCTGCCGCGCCGGAGTTTTGGCCTTCGTTGGGGCGGCGGGGGTGACCGACGGGCTTGCCGAGCAGCAGGCCCTGGTTGAGGGTGCGGCGGATGGTCACATCATCAATTTTCATGCCCTGGTCGTCCAGGCCGAGCACGGCGACGCCGATGGCGGTGTCCCAGACTTCCACGCCTGCGATAACGGGCACGATGTCCGGCTCGTTGAGCATGTCGCCGGTCAGGTGGGTGTGGAAGATGACGCCGGCGACGTTGTTCAGCGGGGTGGTGTGCGCATCGAGCGGGTATCTGCTGATGGGGGTGTTTGCGGCGTTGGTGCGGATGTGCAGGTTGCGTACGCCCATGCGCATGGGCTTGTTGGCGTTGTAGTTGCCGTAGACGGGGGTGGTGTAGCTGCCGACGTGGAACACGCCGGTGTATTCGGTGTGGCCGTTGGCGGTGGTGGGGATGGCGCGGTCGGAGTGCGCGATGACGACGGTTGAGGAGCCGTAGCCGAAGATTTCGACGCGGTGCTTAATGTCGATGAAGGGGTAGGAGACGCGGTAGATGCCGCGGGGCAGTTCTACGGATCCGCCACCGCGTGCGGCGACGTCGTCGACTGCGCGCTGGATGGCTGCGGTGGAGTCTTTGGCACCGGTGGGGTCTGCGCCGTAGTTGATGGCGTTGATGCTCATGGGCGTATCGGGCATGAGGGGCTCAATTCTTTCGATGGGTACCGCGTTCGGTGCTGAAGGCGGCGCGGGTGAGTGAATTGAGTGAATACGGCTGTAAGTGAATACGGCAGCGGTGAATACGGTGCTGCGTGGGTGCAGTGTTGAGTTTGTGTGGTGCGGTGTGTTGGGCGCATTTCTGCGGATGTGTTGGCGTGTGCGGGCCTGTGCACCGGCAGACCTGCCTCCCTGCTCAAGGGTACCGCATTGGGCGTGTGGAGGCGATGACCGGGCACTGTGATGCCTGCTCCCCTACCCCGTTTTTCTACAGTTTTTCGGCTGTTTTTCTGCCATTTTATGGGCGGGTTAAACGCCGAGGGGCGGGGATTACTCCCCGCCCCTCGGACGTATGCGTTTTAAGATTTTGTGATCACGAGCCTCAGCTCGCAGAGCCTAACCCGTGAGGGTTAGCCCATGAACACGCCGTTGCCGCGCTTCTCCAGCTGCTTCGGCGCGAAAGTCGCGTGGCGAATATGATCCACCTCAATGAGCACGTTATCGCCCATAGCGCCGGTCACGTGAACACGGCGGCCGACCATGTTGTTCTCACCAATACGGTCATCCTTCGCGGACGCAGTCGTAATGTGCATATCGCGAATGTTGTTCTCAATGTAGAAACCGTACAGGGAAGCCTTCGCCCAGCTGTAAGGGTTGTGCGAACGAGGAGCCACGAAGCGGCTACCGCGTGCGTTACGGCCAATGTACCAGTTCGCCGCCTCGTCACCTCGAGCAGCGCCAGTAACAGCGTCCTGGAAGCTGGAAGACTCGCCCAGGCAACCAATGAACTGGTTGTTGCCCCACTCCACGAGCCAGCCGTGACCGGCGTTCTCCTGGGCGGTGCAGCCAATGAACATGTTACGGGTGCCCTGAATAAACCAGCCTGCACCCACGTGGCGGGTCTTCACCTCGTACAGGGCGTTCTTACCCTGGTTGCGCTTGTTGAACCAGCTGGTGGACGCCTCGAACTTGGACTGAGAAGTGTAAATCTCGATGCCCGCGTAGGTGCCGAAGCTCATGTTTGCGTCAGAAACGTCAATCATGGAGAACTTGTTATCTGCCGCACCGGGGGTGTCACCCTCACGGGGGCGCAGCGGGTGGCCGACGGGCTTACCGACCAGCAGGCCCTGGCGCAGGGTCTGGCGGATGCGGATCTTGTCAATCTTCATGCCCTGGTCGTCCAGGCCCAGGATCGCAACGCCAATGGCGGTGTCCCAGATTTCGATGTTGGACAGGGTGGGCACTGCGTCCGGCTCACCGGGGTTAGCGTCCGCAATGCGGGTGTGGAAGATGACGCCTGCAACGTTGTCGACGGGCTGGGTGTGCTTCTCCAGGAAAATCTGGTTGCTCTTAGAATCCAGCGGCAGGTTGTACTTGTTGGTGCGGATGAACAGGTCACGCACGCCCATACGCATGGGCTTGTTCTGGTTGGTGCCACCGCTCATGGGGGTGGTGTAGCTACCGGTGTGGAAAACGCCGGTGCATTCGTAGCTACCGTTCTTGGTGGAGGGAATACCCTTGTCGGTGAAAGCGACGATTCGGGTTGCCTGACCGTGGCCGAAGATCTCGACGCGGTGCTTCATTTCGATGAAGGGGTAGGAGACGCGGTACATGCCGCCGGGAATCTCCACGGAGCCGCCGCCCTGCGCAGCAACATCATCGATAGCCTTCTGGATAGCACTAGTGGAGTCTCGTACGCCGGTGGGGTCAGCGTTGTACTTGGAATCGCATACGTTCACGCTCATGATGGTAGCCATGGAGTGTCCTCTTTCTTGGCGGATACAGACAGCGATTAGCGCATAGATGGAATCTAAGCGCGTCATTAAGCTGAGTGTATCCAGTTGTGTTTGAGTGAATAAATGGTTTTGAGCTTCCTTCCGGTTGAGTGAGTGAGTCTCTTCCGGTGCGGGATGCGGGCGGGGAGTGAATCCGCTGCATCAATGCTCGTGGGCGGTGTGAGGGAGTGAATCTCAACCATTCCCACATGAGTCATAAATTCTTGCATACAGGATGCAAATCTGTCTAACCCATCGACAAAATATTCTAGGGCAAAATTGGGGCTTTTTCGCCGCTCAACACCCGATAGTGTTGATTGTCTCGCCGGTCACTTTGATGCAATAGAGTGCATATAACCCACAGAAAACCAACTGACCAGTACTAATACCACATTTTGCACACAAATGCACTAGTCAGAGAGTTTTTCGATGAATGCGCGCTATATCACTTCATAGACAGGTCATCCAGTCCCAAAGAACCCATTAAAACCCCTCATCAGAGGCTTATCTCACAGGCTCAGAGGCCCCCAATAGCACCCGCCGAGCACCCCGGCAGATAGGGTTCAAGCCCCTACTGAACTTCCTTCGCGGAGGCGGCACCCACCACATCCAGGCGCGCATAGCGGCCCGCAAGCCAGGTACAAATCATCAACTGAACCTGATGGAAAATCATGATCGGCAGCATCATCAGACCCAGCGAGCCCGCACCAAAAATAATGATTGCCATCGGCAGGCCAGCCGCCAGCGACTTCTTCGAACCGCAGAACTGAATCGTAATGCGGTCGGCACGGTTGAAGCCCAGGCGCTTAGCCAGCTGGTCGGTCAGCCACAGCATGAACACCACGATAATCGCCATGAGCACGACCAGCAGCACGATCTGCCACCACGCCACGCGCGTCCACACGCCCTGCACCACCGAGGCAGAGAACGCCGAATACACAATCATCATGACCGAGAACTTATCCAACCACTTGGTGGTCGGCTTCTTGGCGAACTCCCCCACCCAGCGGCGCGTCAGCTGGCCGAGCACGAACGGCAGAAACAGCTGAATGGCGATATCCAGGAAGACCGTTCCGGAGAACTCAATATGCCCCGTGTTCATCAGCAGCATGGCGAGCAGCGGGGTCGCCACCACACCCACAATCGAGGAGAGCGAGGCGCTCACAATCGCCGCCGCCACGTTACCGCCCGCAATCGAGGTGAACGCGATTGACGCCTGCACGGTCGAGGGCACAAAGGTTAAGAACAGAATGCCCATGTACAGCCCATCACCGAGCACAAGACGCAGCGGTGAGAGCGCCAAACCGACCAGGGGGAACAGCACGAACGTGCAGCTCAGAATCATCAGGTGCAGACGCCAGTGGGTCAGGCCGCGAATAGCCTCCGCGGTGGAGAGGCGAGCGCCGTACAGGTAGAACAGCAGGGCGACCGCGAACTTCGTTCCGGTGCTGAACCAGTCGGCGAAGTCGCCGCGCGCCGGCACAATAATTGCGAGGATAACCGCGCTAATGAGCATGGTCAGCAGCGGGTCGAGCTTGATGGAGCGAGGTGATGAAAGCATGGTTTCCATTCTATGACCGCGGCACGCGGCGGATGCAGTGACGGGCGCACCTTCTCACCTGAGGGTCGCGCACGAGGCAGTTAACGGCTGAACCCGCCGGGATGCATCGTGCATCCCGGCGGGTTCATCAAGGTTCTTGGGCCTAGGTTCTTGGGCCTACAGCTCAGGAACTACTTCTTATCATTATCGAAGCCGTAACCCTGACCGTACGAGCCGCCCTCAGAGGAGCTACCGTACTGGTTCGGGGTGGCAGAGTCAGTGCCGTACTGGCTACTGCCGTACTGGCCGTAACCGGGCTGAGTATTACCGGGCTGGGACTCGCCAAAGTTCGGCTGTGCGCCACCAAAATTAGGCTGAGGCGCACCCGGCTGACCGGGCGCCTGCGGGCCACCGGGAGCACCCGGTGCCGGCGCACCACCGGCGGCAGCGTACGCATCCCAACGCTGACCGTGGAAAGCACGAGCCTGCTCGGTGAGCCAGCCAGCGAACAGCGTAGAGTTAGCATCGAACGCGGGGCCGTTCTCAGGCTTGGGGTACACGTCCACGGTTTCCAGGGTGTAGTCAGCCCACGCGTCCTGGTGTTCACGCATGAACTCGGTGGACTGAATCGGGTCGGGCCACATGTGCACCGGCTCCGCCGCCGGGATCAGGACAGGAACGCGCGGTGCGGCGTCCTTGACCGGGTTCTCCGTCGGGCGCCAGAACAGGCGGCCGGGCTGGGTACGGTCACGCAGCGCGTGCGCACGCCAAGTGAGAACGGGGTGGCTCGCGATGAGGTTCACGTACCATACGGCAAGGCCTCGGTCAGTGACGGCACGGTCGGCAAGCTCATCGAAGTTAACCTGCTTGTTCAGGTACTTACCCGCCGCAAGCACCTTGACGGCGCCCTCAGCGCCCTCGGGGCAGAAGCGGTAGCCGAAGTTGTCGGCGGTGTACTCCTGCGAGCGGGACAACGCACTCGACAGCATCGGAATCTGGCCGAAGAGTGCCGTGAAAATTACACGGAAATAACCAACGTGACCTGCGGCGATGTGGCCTACCTCGTGACCGATAATGAAGCGCAACGCCTGCGGGTCGCGGGACTTACCACCGACTTCGAACAGATCAGAGTACAGACCGATGTAGCGACGGAAACCATGACCTGCCGCGAACGCGTTGATGGTGCCGTTACCGCTGATAACGTACGCATCCGGCACACGGCGCAGACCCGCAGCCTCAGCTGCTTCGGCAATCATCTGGTACGCCTCGGGGAACTGGGTCGGGGTGATGCGCACACCGTTCACACGCTGCTTAGCGTAGAAAATAGCACGCCCAATGAAGACAACAAGCGGACCCATAAGGAGGATGGCAACCACCTGGTAAATTGTCTCCTGCAGGCTTGCAGCGGTGCTACCCACATAAGGCGTGTGCATCGATTCTTCACCAGACCTGAAGAAGTAGCGCATCATCGAGCTGAACAGGTCAGCCATCGCCATGAACAGCACAATGTAGCCGACCGCAGTGACCGCGTAGGCGGCGACCAGCCACGGAATTTCGGAGGGGTGACGCAGTGCGTGCAGCACCTTCGGCGGCAGCATCGACTGGTAGGCGAAGAGCTTCGGCTGGGGCAGGGGGCTGACCGGCTTCTGGCGCTCGTCTTCGGGAAGCCAGCCGGCGGAGAGGTCCTGCGGGAGGGGGTCACCGGGGGCACGGAATGCCTGCTGGCCGGGCTGGGCGTTGAACTGCCCGCCGGGCTGCTGGTGGTTTTCAGGAGGTTGAGTCATGTCTCGTCCGCTTCGTATCGAGTGTTATCTGATTCCACTCTATCGTTTTTGGGCACTTACTAGTGAATGTGAATGCGCTTTTTCTCATAGAATGCCCATTCGCGACGCTACAGTGCGCCACTGTGCAGGGATTCGCAGTGCAGAGACTCAGAGGCGCACCGCCTTGCGGGCATAAGAAATCCGCCGCAGCACCCATACAGGACGGGGCGCTACGGCGGATAACTTTACGCTGAGCCGCCTACACGGCGGGGTGCGTGGGGCTTAGAGGCTCTTGACGAGTTCCTCGGTAGCCTCAGCGATAGCCTTCTCCTCGTTGGTGGGGATGACCAGCACCTTGATAGCGGAATCCTCGGTGGAAATCACGCGCGGCTCGGGGGAACGCTTAGCGTTCTCCTCCTCGTTGTACTTGATGCCCAGTGCGCCGAGGCGGTCCAGGACCAGCTTGCGGAAGTCGCCGGAGTTCTCACCGATACCTGCGGTGAAGATCAGTGCCTGCGCGCCGCCAACAACCAGGTTGTAGCCGCCAATGTACTTCATCAGGCGGTAGGAGGTCATGTCCAGTGCGAGCTGTGCACGCTCGTCACCGGACTGTGCAGCCTCAACGACCTTACGCATGTCGTTGGAGCCAGCCAGTGCGAGCAGGCCGGACTCCTTGTTCAGAATGGTGTCCAGGCGGGCACCGTCGATGCCCTCACGAACCAGAATAGTGGTCAGTGCCGAGGGGTCAATGTCGCCGGAGCGGGTACCCATAATCAGGCCAGCCAGCGGGGTGTAGCCCATGGAGGTGTCGACGGACTTGCCGCCCTTCACAGCGGTCACGGACGCACCGTTACCGAGGTGTGCGACGATACCGTTGAACTCGTCACGTGCAATGCCGAGCATGTCAGCTGCAACGTGGGAGACGTACTCGTGGCTGGTGCCGTGGAAGCCGTAGCGGCGGATGCTGTACTTGTCAGCCAGGTCGTAGGGGATTGCGTAGCGCCATGCTTCTTCGGGCATGGTGGAGTGGAACGCGGTGTCGAAGATAGCGACCTGCGGCAGGGAGGGCCACTTGTGCATTGCTGCGCGCATGCCCTGAACGTGTGCGGGGTTGTGCAGCGGTGCCAGCGGGGAGAGGTCGTCGATCTGCTGGACAACTTCCTCGGTCAGCAGGGTGGGGTGGGTGAACTTCTCTGCACCCTGCACCACGCGGTGGCCGACTGCCTGCAGCTCGCGGCCGTGCAGGACGGGCTCAAGCTTCTCGGACATGATGTCGAATGCGACTTCGTGGTTGGGCACGTCGGTGCCGATGTTTTCGACGAGGCCGGAGGTCAGCATCTGCTCTGCCTCGGGCAGGGAGGTGTCACGCACCTGGTACTTCAGGGAGGAAGAACCGGCGTTCACAACGAGAATAAGCATGAAAGTATCTTCTTTCGTAGTTTTCTTTTCTGCTCCATTCTCGCACTTTTCGAGCCTGCGTGCGAGACGGCCCCGACCGTGTTTTTAACGGGGGGTTTTTATCGCGGGCGGTATCAGGGCATTATCGGGGGCAGGAGGGGCGGGTGTGCACAGTGTGGCGCCGTAC